>RGPR01000008.1 GCA_010030245.1 Gammaproteobacteria bacterium | reverse complement strand
AATTGGCCATGTCTAAGAACTCTTGACGCTCTTCTTCATTAAGCCCTAACAAGTCCATCTCCAGAGATGCACAAATTTCAACAACTGGTGCGCCTTCTGTTTCTGCCAATGCTTTTAATCCCTGTAACCAGGGGTTATCACCTTCTTCGTTGACATTGGCAACATACATCAGTGGCTTAAAGGTTAATAAATTACAACGCGATAAAATCTGTTTTTCATCTGTGCTCATTTCCATGGTGCGCACAGGCAGCGCTTCGTTTAAATGTTTTGCGGCTTTTTGCAAAATATCGTGTTCTTTAATCGCTTCTTTCGCACCCGCTTTTAATGACTTTTGATTTTTAAGAATGGCTTTTTCAACAGTTGACAGATCGGCTAAAGCTAGTTCGGTATTAATGACCGCAATATCTTCAATGGGATTGACGCGGCCAGAAACATGAATGACATCATCATGGGCAAAACAACGCACCACATGTGCAATCGCATCAGTTTCACGAATATGGGCTAAAAACTGATTACCCAAACCCTCACCTTGCGCAGCCCCTGCAACAAGCCCTGCAATGTCAACAAATTGCATTAAAGTTGGAATGGTTTGCTGGGGTTTGACAATCGCCGCCAATTCATCTAAGCGTAAGTCAGGCACTTGCACCATGCCCATATTGGGTTCAATAGTACAAAAAGGATAATTAGAGGCCGCAACATCGGCCTTGGTTAACGCATTAAAAAGTGTTGATTTACCTACATTTGGTAAACCGACAATGCCACATTTAAAACCCATTTCAACTCCTTAACGTCGATGCAATTCATTCATGACAGCACTCATATTCCCAGCGATAATATCAGCAAAATAAGGAATGGTATGCGCAATTGCAAAATCCAAGTCTTTTTTTTCAACAACACTTGGCTCATGTAAAACATAGTTAGCCACTTGAGATTTGTCACCAGGGTGGCCGATTCCAATTCTGATACGATAAAAATCGGCGCCTAAGTGCCGAATAATATCTTGTAATCCATTATGACCACCATGGCCGCCACCTTGTTTCAAGCGTACCGACCCAACAGGCAAGTCTAAATCATCATGAATCACTAAAATCTCTTGAGGTGTAAATCGATAAAACCTTGAGATGGCAGCAACGGCTTGGCCACTTAGGTTCATAAAGGTATTTGGCAACAATCCCCACACTTTTTGCCCAGAAATCTCAAGCTCTGCGACTTCACCAAAAAAATCTTTTTTATTTAACCATGTAGCAGGAGCTGCCGCATGCAACATCCACTCACCGACATTATGGCGGGTTTTTGCATATTTTGAACCAGGATTACGAAGTCCAACAATTAATTTTATTGGCATAATATTTCCGCAATATAAAAAAAACGATGTTAGCTTAAACACCAACATCGTTTCTTTTTAAACCAAAATTACTCAGCCGCAGGTGCTTCTTGAGCGCCTTTAATGACTTCAACTTCTGGTGATTGCTCAGCAACAGACTCTTCCTCAACTTGCGCACGAGGCATATGAATGCTAACCACAGCATGATTATGTGCTTCGTCAGCACAGTCAACGGTTAAGGCCACGCCTTTGGGTAGTTTTACCTGTGACAAGTGAATCACTTGCTCAAGTTCTAAACCGCTTAAGTCAATATCAATATGATCAGGTAAGTTCTTAACCTTACAACGAACTTCTAATTGATTCACATGATGATTAACCATACCACCAGCTTTCACACCAGGTGCTGCGTCTTCATTAATGAAGTGAACAGGAACCATCTTGCTAATGTCATCATTAGGAGATACACGTTGAAAATCCATGTGCATAATTACAGGCTTAAAAGGATGTCTTTGTAATGCTTTTAAAATCACATGTTCTTTTTTACCATTGACATCTAAAGATAAAACGCTTGAATAAATATGCTCATCTTCTAAAGCTTTAATCACCTTGTTATGCGGTAATTGTAGCGATAAAGCATCTTTTTCACCACCATAAACAATGGCAGGAACTTGGTTGTCAAGACGACGTAGGCGGCGGCTCGCACCTTTACCACAATCTTGTCTGACGGATGCAGCAAGTGTAATTGTTGACATAATAAATCACTCCAAATAATAAGGTTTTTCTCTGTTTTGCGACCAAACAAAGATGAAAGCAATGGTTAAATTAAACATTGCGTGCTAAAAATAACAAATTTACTTGTTTTTTTCAAGTGAATAATCTAAGGATTGCAAAAATGCTGTCAAAGGCATACATCTGATTTGTGCTGAAAGCTGAAATAATTTATCTCCCATATACAACAAGATGCTTTCAGCCAAATTCAAGATATCATCGATGTTATGGCACTACTAATGATAAAGTAAAATTCAACATATTATTTACAAATCGTCAAAATTAAGTAAAATAAGCAACATTCTATATATCTAGCTGTGAAGAGTATTGTCATGATGTACGCTTTAAAAAAATATCTAAGAAAACCACTGACCGTTTCTTTAACCCTCGGTGCTAGCCTAATTCTAGGCCTGCTAAGCTTCGGTGGGATGTTTACCCTCCTCCCCGTTCTCAGCGTTTCGATTGCCGCTTTCGTGCTCTCAGTCATGTACGAAGGTGAGATTTATCAAAGAAATATTGAAAATGCCTTAGCAAAACTCCTCGATGACCATTATGCCGCTGAACTGCTTGGTGAAGCATACCTCGATAGCATCGAGGAGTTAACACCGGAAGCTCCAGAAAGACAACTTCATTTCTTCCGCATGTATTTTAAGCTTAAACAAATAGATGATGATGAAAATAGCCATCCCTCAGCTTCTCGGGCAAAGCGTTTGAAACTCATGCGCATCTGGCTTGGCCAACTGATTATCAACCAAGAAGCAAGAACCCCATATGCTCAAACAGTTTTTGCAAGCATCCAAGAAATTGACACTTGGCAAAGTACAGCAGATACCATCAACCGTCGTCATCGCTATATACAAGCCTTTGCTGCAACTGCAGGAGCGCTCATGTCCTTAGGGACTGTTTACCTTATATTAGATGTCTTACCTGCACTGCCATTTATAAGTATCGCACCTGCCGCCCTCCCTTTTGTGGTACTACCCATGGCAATAATTTCTGGTATTGCTTATGGTTTTTTAAGTTACAACTCACTAACTGATTTCTTGCTTAAAGGTAACCTAAGCAAGTGGTGGGAAAAGGCTAAAAGCGCAGAAAGTATTACTTTTAAAATATTTTGCGTCTTTATTTTTAGTTTGAACATAACCTTAACCGTCTTTACTGCTGGCACCTGGTTGACAGTGGTTAATGCATCCAACACGACATGGAAATGGTTAAAAAGCCCCTTGATTAAATTCGCCAGTTATTTATTAACACCAGTTGTGTCCATCTCAACGCTCGGCTTTAACCTTGAAAACACCCTTGAAACCATCAAAGAAGTCGATAAATCAATGGAGAAGAAAACTGCTAATGCTCAAAAAAAGCCAGTTACCAAAACAAACCCTGAAACAAAAATGCAATGGTTGAATCCTTTTAGAATCCTCCATAAAATAACCTTCACACCATTGTTGATGCTATTGTTTTTAGGCCATTTGGTCAGTATTGGTTTAACTGCGGATAGAATGCCAGGCATCCCTGCAATTGTTTCTGCCCTTGCCGGAATGGTCAGTGAAGGTTTTGAAGATCTACACTATTTCTTTGATATCGATAATCTAGCCAAACGCATCGTCAACTTTGGTCAAATCCTTTTTAGCCCTTTTAAAGCCTTGAGCTATCTTGTCTTTAGAGCCTATAGCGCAGACAGTCTTGAAGCCATTTTTACTGAACTGAAAACCATCATGACGGCAGCAAGTTTAGCGAGTCCTTCAGACACTAATACTAGCCATGCGCATCATCATCATGAGCATTCAGCTATTCCAACAAAAATACTAGAATTGATATTTAGCCCATTATTCGGTCTTTCAGCGCTTTGGCACTGGTCTTTTCAAGATAATAAGTCTAAAAAAAGCTTGACGGACTGTTATCGCTTACAGACAGGAAGCGTTGAGGAATGTGTTGATCATGCCCCGTTTCAGAACGTAGATGATCTATGGTTTGTAGAAGAAGTCTCTATCACCACACAAGCAATCTTAAAAGAACTAAATCTGCACACAACTGAGCCTGCGATTGTCAAAGCCCTTAATGACTTAAAACAACAAAAAGATCTAAAAGAAATCAAAAATTTTATACAGCAAAGCGACTCTATTGGAAAAGTACCGGAATTAACCCAACATTTAAAACATTTAAAACATTTAATTACTGATATGAATAAACCTGGTGCTGGATGGGGCAACTTAAAGATGAGGGATTGCTGCTTATGAGCCATTACCAATGCCTAAATATTGACAATATTTTCATCCTCAAATACAGTAAACACTTTAATCATCAATCATTGCATAAGGGGATTGAAAAATGGATGAAAACCTAGCAACACTAAAAGCCAAGCTACGTCAGCTCAGAATAGATATTGTCAGGGAAGAACACAAGGAGGATAGTCCTAAATTCCAAGAATATAAAGCGCTCGACGCACAGATCAAAGCCATAGAAAAACCTGCAGCATCGGCTGAAGAACCAACAGCAGCAGCTGCAGAAGCAAAGCCAGCTGTGACAAGTGGTTTCTTTGCTGCAGCGGCAAACAGTGAAGCAAGCACAAATGCTGCTACGAATACAGCGAAACCTTAAGTTTTTTAAATTAATTTGTAAAACTTGCAAAGAAAACTTGATACCGTTCGTTTTTTTGTCTAAAATGATGTGCTTTATACCAATCTAAGCGACAGAACGCTGGAGAATAAATATGTACGCAGTAATCAAAACAGGCGGAAAACAATATCGTGTTAAAGCCGGAGATGTTTTAAAGATTGAACAGCTTCCACTTGAAGTCGGTTCAATAATCAATTTTGATAACGTTTTGATGATCGCTCAAGAAGGTTCTGTAGTTTGCGCTGCTGACAAATTAATGAAAGCCAGCGTTGAAGCAGAAGTTCTCGAACAAGGTCGTCATAAAAAAGTTAAAATCATTAAATTCCGTCGTCGCAAGCACCACATGAAACAAATGGGTCACAGACAGAATTTTACAGCCGTTGAAATTAAGGCTATTCATTCTTAATTGTTTAAAAAGGTAGTATAGAAATGGCACAAAAGAAAGCAGGCGGTAGTACTCGTAACGGCCGCGACTCGAATCCTAAGTACCTTGGGGTGAAACGATTCGGTGGTCAAAATGTTTTAGCTGGTGAAATTTTAGTTCGTCAACGTGGCACCCGTTTTCATGCAGGTCCTAATGTTGGTGTTGGTCGTGACCATACTTTATATGCTTTAATTCCTGGCCTGGTTAGATTCCAGCGTAAAGGCTTGAAAAACAACCAATATGTCAGCATTGAAGCGATTAACTAATTTCTATCAATTAGTTCCCTATTGTTACACGCCCCGCTCGTTGGGGCTTATTTATTTGTGAATCATGAAATTTTTTGATGAAGCCAAGATTACAGTTGAGGCAGGAAATGGCGGCTCTGGTTGCCTAAGTTTTCGGCGTGAGAAATTCATTCCGTTTGGTGGGCCAGATGGCGGTGACGGCGGTGACGGTGGTAGCGTCTTTCTTCGTGCGCATCCCGACTTAAACACCCTCGTCGATTTTCGTTATCAACGTTATTATAAAGCGAAAAATGGCCAAGGTGGTATGGGGGCAAATTGCACGGGAAAAAGTGGCGATGACTTATATGTCAATGTACCTGTCGGTACCATCGTTTATGATGCTGATACCCTAGAACGTTTAGGCGATCTCAATACTGTTGGTCAAGTGCTAAAAGTCGCTCAAGGTGGCTTTCATGGCCTTGGTAACTCCCGCTATAAAAGCAGTGTGAACCGCTCACCTCGTCAAACCACAACAGGCTCTGAAGCTGAACGTCGTGATTTAAAACTTGAATTGAGGGTCATCGCAGATGTTGGTCTCTTAGGCCTGCCTAATGCGGGTAAATCAACACTAATCCGAGCTGTATCTGATGCACGCCCAAAAGTTGCTGACTATCCATTTACGACCTTACATCCCAATTTAGGCGTGGTCAATGTCGGCCGTTTACAAAGCTTTGTGATCGCAGACATTCCAGGACTCATTGAGGGTGCCGCAGATGGCGCAGGTCTTGGTCATCGATTTTTAAAACACTTGTCACGTACAGGTGTGTTACTGCATATCGTTGACATTGCCCCCTATGATGGTCATGATCCTTTAAGCGATATTGAAGTTATTTTAAATGAGTTGGGTAAATACGACGCAGAACTATTAAACAAACCACGTTGGTTGGTGTTTAATAAAATAGATGCCCTACTTCCAGAAGATGCAGATAAGATCATTGCCCACATTATTAAAGAATTAAAATGGGAAGCACCCTACTTCGCGATCTCTGCCGTTGCCCACCAAGGCACGCATGAGCTAGTCAGCGCATTATGGGCCTATCTTGATGAGCATCATCTCCACCATCATCACCGTGAAGAAGTCTTCAAGTTCTTAGACAATGATACCCCCCTTTAGACTAAATGGATATTTATTGTATTACTCAGTTGCATGAAATATAATCACTGTTACTTTTTCCTGCACGAGTAATACCCAATGCTAAAAAAAATTATTTTTTCTTGTTTAAGTTTTTTATCTCTCATCAGTTTTGCTAGTACTGCATTTATTTCACATCGAATTATCAATCACACCAATACCAATCTTAGTTTCATCTTACGCCAGATTTATACCCTTCCACTGGATGGCTGTATAGGAACTCTTGCCCCCCATGCGAGTATAAATTGCTCTGGTACATTTAATAATACCTACCCAATCTTTTTTCTAGATATTCTAAGACAACAAGAACAACTTCAATTTCAGAACACCAATCGGTATTTATGACTTGGACGCTTGAAGAAAAAGAAGCAGGGAAAATAAGCCTGAATCTAAAGATGCATTTTTAATCTCATTGAATGGCAATACCAAATAGCAAGCACCGTCGCCGAAAACAATTTCGGTTAGCATGACAATACGCTGTGGCTGATGATGAATGAATGCACCGAAAGAAGTACAAAAGTCATTTAGTATCAGTTTAATGATTTTGATGCATATCGGTCACACGACCATAAATGAGGATTTGTTGGGGTTCATTGAAAAAACCAGCAAAGTCGAAACTTCACTGGCATTCTTAACAATTATTCAGCAGCAGGTGCTTCTTCAGCAGGAGCAGCAGCAGGTGCTTCTTCAGCAGCAGCAGCAGGTGCTTCTTCAGCAGCAGCAGCAGGCGCTTCAGCAGCAGCAGGTGCTTCTTCAGCAGCAGGTGCAGGTGCTTCTACAGATTGTTCGTTACCAGAAGCGTTTTCACCAGATTTTTGACCGCAAGCGCTTAAACCAACGCCTAGTAAAACCATTGATAATACAAGCAAAACTTTTTTCATTATAATTCTCCATATCTTAAGTATATGACTACCCACTTAGTCTAGCAAAAAAAACGGCAAATTGAAGTAGTAATAGTGGTTATTTATGATTTTTTTGTCAATCCATACGCAATAGTTGTTTTAGAAAATGACCAGTATATGATTTTTTACACAACGCCAATTGCTCCGGTGTTCCAACTGCAATTATTTTTCCGCCTTTTTTTCCGCCCTCTGGACCAATATCGATGATGTGATCAGCAGACTTAATGACATCCAAGTGATGCTCAATCACCACAATCGTATTTCCTTGATCACGAAGACGCATCAACACATTCAATAGCTGTGCGACATCATAAAAATGTAATCCTGTGGTTGGCTCATCAAGAATATACAAGGTTTTGCCGGTACTGCGCTTTGACAATTCTTTGGCAAGTTTGATACGTTGCGCTTCCCCTCCTGATAAGGTGACTGCACTTTGTCCTAAAGTAATATAAGACAAACCCACATCACATAAGGTTTGGCATTTTTTGGCAATACTCGGGACCGCTTGAAAAAAAACCAGGGCTTCTTCCACGGTCATCTTTAACACTTCATCAATATTTTTACCTTTATAATGAATCGATAATGTTTCACGATTATACCTTTTACCCTGACACACATCACAAGGCACATAAATATCAGGTAAAAAATGCATTTCCACTCGCATCACGCCATCACCTTGACAAGCCTCACACCTACCGCCTCTGACATTAAAGCTAAAACGACCTGGCTGATAGCCACGTGCACGTGATTCTTGCGTGTGGGCAAAAAGTTCACGGATGGGGGTCAGTAACCCCGTATAGGTTGCAGGATTTGAGCGCGGCGTTCGACCTATAGGGCTTTGATCAATATCAATCACCTTGTCACATAATTCAAAGCCTGAATATGATTTTATTTTTAAATGTTGTGCCAGGCGTGCACCGTTCAAGATTGATGCCGCTAGTGGATATAAAGTATCATTGATTAGACTTGATTTACCCGAACCAGAAACCCCCGTTATACACACGAATAAACCCAAGGGAATGATGGCATTGACATCTTGTAGATTATGGCAATGAACCCCCTTCAGTTCAATTTGGTAGGCTTCACGCATGGCTACACGCTTTTCTGGAATGGCAATACAACGCCTGCCACTTAAATAGTCGCCTGTCAGCGAATTTGTCGCGGCCATAATATCTTTTGGTTTGCCTTGGGCCACCACTTCACCACCATGCACACCTGCTTTAGGTCCAATATCAATCACATGATCAGCATGTCGAATGGCATCTTCATCATGCTCAACCACAATGACGGTATTGCCTAAATCTCTTAAACGAAACAAGGTATCCAACAGGCGTTGATTATCACGCTGATGCAAGCCAATAGAGGGCTCATCAAGCACATACATCACCCCAACCAAACCAGAACCAATCTGACTGGCCAAACGAATGCGTTGTGCCTCTCCACCAGATAGGGTCTCAGCAGATCGAGCCAAGGTCAAATAATCAAGGCCCACATCAAGTAAAAAAAGTAATCTTGCCTTGATTTCAGCACTGATTTTTTCTGCAACTGCTTTTTTTGTGCCTTCAAGTTCTAGTTGATCAAAAAACGCATATAAGACATCAATCGTCATCAAACATAGATCAGGCAGTGTTTTTTCTGTAATTTTCACTTGCCGAGCACTTTCTTTGAGTCGGCTCCCCGCACACGCATCACAGGGTTTTTCTGATAACCAATCTTTCAAATCTTCACGTTGCTTTAAATCAGCCTTATGGTAGCGTTTTTCAAAATAGCCAAGCATCCCCATAAAACCTGTTTTTTTTTGGCCAAATGCCGCCTGCTCACCATGTAATATTAAGGTTTTAATAGCTTCTGGTAAGTCCTCATAAGGAATATCAAGTGAAAACTGATAATGTTGGGCAAGATTGGCCAATATTTGAAAATAATAACCTGAGCGCTTATCAAAGCCACCAACAGCCCCTTGAGCAATTGACTGCTTGGGGTGATGAATGAGCTTCATCGGATCGATAAATTCATAAATACCAAGGCCATCACAGGCCTCACAAGCACCAACAGGGCTATTGAAAGAAAACACTCGAGGCGAAAGTTCTGGTAGCGAATACTGGCAATAAGGACAGGCAAAATTAGCAGAAAACAACATGTCCTCAAAGGCATTATCCATGGAGGCAACTAGAGCTATCCCTTGCCCCAAAGTTAGTGCATTTTCAATCGACTCACTAAGGCGCTGGGCATCATCTGACTTGACCCTGCATCGATCAACGACCACATCAATTTGATGCTTTTTTTTGGCCTCTAATTGCGGCAAATCATCGAGCTCATGCATCTGCCCATTAATTCTAACTCGCAAATAGCCTTTGCTTTTAAGCTGGGTAAATAACAGCGCATGCTCTCCCTTTCTGGTATTAATCACGGGGGCTAAAATCATGATTTTACTGTCTTGAGGCAATTCCAAGATGGTATCAACCATCTGACTAATGGTTTGTGCGTTTAAACGTAGTTGATGTGTTGGACAGTAGGGATCACCTGCTCTTGCATACAACAGCCGCAAATAATCATAAATTTCAGTGACAGTACCAACCGTAGAACGTGGATTATGTGAGCTTGCTTTTTGTTGGATAGCAATCGCCGGAGATAAACCTTCAATGGTATCGACATCGGGTTTTTCCATCAGCGATAAAAATTGCCTGGCATATGCCGATAAGGATTCAACATAACGGCGTTGTCCTTCGGCGTATAAGGTATCAAACGCTAACGATGATTTCCCACAACCAGATAATCCAGTGATCACCGTCAATTGGTCTCTTGGTATATCCAGATTAATATTTTTTAAATTATGGGTTCTTGCCCCACGAATTTTGATATTTGTCATCTATCACTCACGCATGCGCTCAAGCTGTCAACAGTAGCTCAATATAGCCTATATCTCAAGCAATTTAACAAAAGGTAGCACTATTTCAATCAACACTCCCTGCGCCAGATTATCCTTAGCCTTAAGACTAGCGCCATGCCAGTTCAAAATTTGATGACATAGGGAAAATCCTTTAAACATATCAGTAATTTTTACCTTTTGATTGATTTTATCAATAATACTAAACACCTTTTTATTAACATTTTCTAGTTGGACTTCAAGAATTAAATATTCATCTTGAGCATAATAGCGTAGCTTGATTTCATCTGTAGGATTGAGGACGTATTGAATTTCTGAGAACAAATGTTGAAAACAAATACTCATTAAGGCCTGATGTAACAATACTTTATCAATTAATTTGGTCTCTTGGATTGAAATATGCTGACATTTCCAAGTTGTTTTAAGTGTGAAGATCAATTCATTGAACCAAGTTGCAAAGTCAATTTCAACTTTCTCTTGATAAGTTTCAGGATCAGAAAAATATTTTAAAGCTTCAATATGCCCTTGAATTAGCTTTAATTCATCAATGAATTTAGGTGCCGCCTTGGATGTTTTTAACATATCGACAAAGTGCAATAAAGGTTGATAAATTTGGACAACAAAACCCTTTAAAAAATGATCTTTTATTTCCTGCTTCACTTCACGAATTTTTTCTTGCTTCTCATCTAAAACCTGATTTTCAACATCAATGATATTGGCCAATTGCTGTAAACAAATCATTAGCATTTTTTTTTGGGAAGGTAAGATTTCCGCATGATCATGCATCTGCAAGCCAATCACCCCAAGACAACGGCCACCACTTAACAGTGGCAAATATAAACTATTAGAAAAATTCAAATTATCCGTGCCTTTGCCTGCAGGTTTAGCACTTTCATAGACCCATTGCATCACCCCTTGCTCTTTAGGGTTGATGACAAAAGTCGTTTGTGTTGGAAACATTAGATCAAGACTTTTACCATAAGCGATATAAATTTGAATATCACATCCAAAATCTTTTTGTAAATAATCTCCTGCAGCTTGGAGTATCTTGCTCATCCCCCGTAAGTTTGAAATTTCTTGATAAAATCCAACAATAATTTGATGGTTGTTCTCAATTTCCCGCGCCACGAGCACCTCTCGGCGCGCATGGATAATAAAACCACTAAGACTCAAATACAATACGCTCCATGAGCCATACCTGCTCAACCAAGCCCATTTATCCCTTAACAGTAAGGCGTTAGACTGCTGATTCAATAATACATCGAGTCCTAAGAATAAAAACATCAAAAAAAAGCCCCATCGCCACGCACCAAAATAAGCCATCGCTAAAATGAATAATCCTATCAACCAAGCAAAATCCCAAGGTGAAAACATATGTTTAAGCGCAATCATTGTGCCTGCTAAAAAAACCAATAAAATAGTCCACAATATGTTTTTAGCTGTGATGTTTTTCCGCCATTTTTTTTTCACTTTAGCTATTTCTAATGCGATAAAATGAATACTAACATCACTGATATGAGATACCAGATACTGACCAAGACCAAACCAAGGCGCAAACAGACGATTAGATTTTCCAAGCACCAATTGGGTAATGCCATTGGTTTCAATATAATTTAAAATACTTTTTTGACGATCAGAAGCAAAAACAACTGCATTTTTTGCACCAAGAGATTCAGCAAATAACAGATACTGTTGTGTTTCAAAATATTCTGCTTTATTGCCAGAGTCAACATACAAGGCATGCCATGGACAGTTTAGTCGTGAGGCAATTCGTTTTGCGGTACGAATCAACTTCAACATCTCTGGGTGGGCTGTAATTAAAGCCAATAAAACATCATCTTTCACACTTAAATTGCCTTCAGCAATGTCAAGCGTCCCTAGTTCTAATTCTGAACTCACGCGTTCTGCAGCAATTCTGAGTGCTAACTCGCGTAAAATATCTAAATTGTTTTTTTTAAAGAAATGCTGAACGGCAACTTTGACTTCACTTGGTAAATAGACTTTACCTTGTTTTAAACGCAGAATTAAATCTTCAGAAGGTAAATCAATTAACTCAAGCGCATTGGCTCTTTCTAAAAAAGCATCAGGCACAGTTTCGCGAATACGCGTGCCAATTAAACGACTGACGATATCATTTAAGCTTTCTAAATGTTGCACATTTAACGTGGTATAGACATCAATCCCTTTGTCAATGAGCTCTAAAATATCTTGCCAACGTTTAGGATGCCTTAAACCTTCAGGATTGGAAAAAGCAGCCTCATCGACCAAGACCAATCCTGGCGCGCGCTTAATCACTGCATCTAAATCAAGTGCGTATTGTTTAAATTCACCTGTGACTATCATCAAATAAGGTATTTTTTCAAAAGCGCTGGCAAGTGACTCAACCTCCTGACGACGATGTGATTCCACAGCGCCAATCACCACATCATGTCCTTGGGAACGCTTAACCAGGGCATCACTTAACATCTGGTATGTTTTCCCAACACCAGGGGCTGCCCCTAAATAAATTTTTAATTGACCCTGTCGTTGCTGTCGTTCAAGATCTTCTGCCTCAGTTAAATAGGATTTGGGATCACGTTTAGGCATGACACACATCCACTTCAGAATCTAAGCCTAAGTTCAACTGCAAAACATTGACACGAGATGGACCAAAATCTAAAAAAGTGTTTTTAGTATAAGTCGACATACATGCCTTGAGTCTCTTTTCAGAAATGTTTCGTGCTTGAGCGACACGCTTGATTTGCGCATAGGCATCAACAAGCAAAATATCAGGATCAACTTGAGACGCAGATGCTAAATGATGGGGATTCAAATGCCAATAGCGCCTATTTTTTTGAGCAATAGCGGCAGGCGTTATCAAATCATCTTGATAATTGGTCAAAGAGGGACGTGGCCAAAAATACTTATCTTGACTAAATTGTTGGCCAATTAATGTTGATGCAATGACATGATGTTGGCGATAAAGCAAAGAACCTTCTGCTTGATGATGAAAAAAACAATTCGCGACGATAGTCATCCCAAGACAATAGAATAGTATGATCATCCCTAATATACACCACATCAATCTTAATGGACCCAGCCAACTTCTTAGCATCTTTTTTCCTTTTAAGCCAAATAACCAATCAGCGCAAATATCATATCAAATAGCTTAATCAGCAAAAATGGTAAAATAGTGCCACCTAAGCCATATATCAGCAAATTTTTCTTAAGCATTTGTTTAGGGGTTTGTTGACCATATTGAATACCTTTCAAAGCAAGCGGTACCACCATTAACATTAATAGAAAATTAACCAAGAGTGAAGCAATGACTGCACGTAGCGGATTACTCAAATGCATAATATTCAAATAAGCTAATTGAGGATAACAAGCTGCAATCAATACTGGCAACAATGCAAAAAATTTTGCAATATCATTACAAATGCTAAATGTGGTCAGTGCCCCACGGGTCATGATCAAACTTTTGCCAACTAAAATAATCTCAATCAGCTTACCAGGATCAGAGTCTAAATCTAAAAGATTACCAGCCTCTTTTGCCGCTTGTGTGCCATTATTCATGGCAAGTCCAACATCTGCCTGGGCCAAGGCTGGTGCATCATTGGTACCATCACCGGTCATCGCTACCAATAAGCCCTGAGCTTGATAATGTTCAATCAACTCCAATTTATGCTGAGGTTTGGCATTGGCCATGAAATCATCCACCCCAGCCTCAGCAGCAATTGCTGCAGCAGTTAATGGATTATCACCGGTGACCATCATGGTTTTAACACCAAAACGTCTAAACTCAGCAAATCGTTCTTTCAAACCAGGCTTAATAATATCTTTTAAAACGATGATCCCAAGCACATGCGTATTTTCAATCACCACCAACGGCGTGCCACCCTGGCGCGAAACTTCCTCAATATCTTTCTGCACCTCTTCAGGCAATTGAACAGCATAGGCATCTAAATAATCCTGAATAGCTTGTGCAGAACCCTTACGCAATTGTCGGCCAGGTAATACCGCACCACTCATGCGTGTTTCTGCGGTAAAGGGTATATAGTGGATATCTGGATTATTTTTTCCTGCTTGAAATCCTAAGGATTGGCACAATAAAATAATGCTGCGGCCTTCAGCTGTTTCATCGAAAAAAGAGGTTAAATAGGCAACCTCCAATAATCTAGATAACAACACTGCTTTAGCGGGCCGAAGTTCTGTTGCCTGGCGGTTACCTAGAGTAATAGTCCCTGTTTTATCTAAAATTAAAATGGATATATTCCCAGCAGCCTCAACTGCCGTTCCATTCATTGCCAAAACATTGAGTTTAAACATTCTGACCATTCCTGCAATTGAAATCGCAGGTAACAGCCCCCCAATCGTTGTTGGGGCTAAACACACAAATAATGCAATAATCGTGACTAGATTTAAATCTTGATGAGTTAGTTTAATAGGACTTAACAAGGGGAAAATAGAGACACAAACCCAAATCAGTAAAGCAGTTAAGGCTGCTAAAAAAGAAGTTAACATCAACTCTGAAGGCATTTTTTGACGTTTGGCACCCTCAACCATCGCAATCATTTGATCAACAAAACCATGCCCTGGAACCTGACTCACCCGAACAATTAACCAATCAGAAATGATTTTGGTACCAGCTAGCACCGCCGATCTATCACCTCCACTTTCACGAATAACTGGTGCGCTTTCACCGGTTAGCGCACTTTCATTGACAGAAGCAACTCCTTTAATGACTTCCCCATCACAAGGAATTAAGTCACCCGCTTGTAATAAGACCAAATCCCCAAGCGCTAGATCATTCGCGCTGATGGCATCATATTCAGTATCACTCCCAGCTGATTTTAGTCGTTTAGCTTGCAGATTTTCGCGTGTTTTTTTTAAAGATTCAGCCTGATCTTGGCCGCGCTGTAAGGCAATTGTTTCAGAAACAATCGCTAAAATGACTGTCGCGACAATTAAGCCTGTCACGGCATGCATGAAATGTATGGGTAAATCCCATTGCAAAAACCCCAATTGACCCACAATCAATACCAAGGACAATAGATAAATAGGAAACATGATCGGTCGAAAAAATTGATGTTGCGGCAGCATTTTTAGCAATAATTGGCCAATAAATGGTAATAGTCGTCCATGAAACATATGCGCTCCCTAATAGCCTGCTAATGGACCAAAGCTCCATAAAGGTAAAAAAGCCAACAAGGTCACCACCACAATGACCACGAGTGCGACCCCACAAAAGAGGATACTATCTAAACTAAAAAGGGTCTTAGTGCTTGAAATTACATGTTGTTTATTAATAATCCCTGCCATGGCAAGGACCATCATGATTGGGAAAAATCGTCCAATTAACATCATCGCACCACTTAAATAGTCCACCCAGCTGCCAGATGAAATACCCCCAATATAAGCCCCGCCATTATTCTGCACCCAACTGCTTAATGCATACCACCATGCAGATAAACCATCAGGGTGATGTGCTTCAATTTGGCCTTGAAATAAAAGAACACTTAAGACCATTAAAATTAGGCATGGTGAGAAAATGATATAGAACATCGCTAATTTCATCACTGATAAAGGGATTGATTTATGTAAAAAATTTGCCGACTGCCCTGAGAGCAGGTTCAAAATAAAAGCGGCTAATAGTAAGACCACCAACATATTCACAAGCCCCATCCCCGCCCCACCAAAACAAATTTCGCCCAAATTCATCAAGAGCAAATAAAATCCATTACTTAAGGGGCTCATCCAGTCTAATACCGCCATCGAGGCACCAGTAGCTGTCGCGGTATTTAATGCCTGAAAAATGACAGTGTCAACTAAACCAATTCGAGTATCCACACCTAGCAGCCAGTCTTCTTGGGTTAAATAACTGCCAAAAGCCATCGCAGTCGACAACACAAACATCATCCCCCATATTGACCAAGCATAGGCCTTGTTTTTCAACAACAATCCAAATAAAAAACAAGAAAATATTGGCATGATAAGGATTGCAACTGATTCAAGAACACCCGTCAATGATGTCGGATTTTCGAAAGGATGGGCTGAATTGGCTTGGGTTAAACCGGCGCCATTAGTGCCCAGTAATTTGATCGATTCATGAATTGCAATAGGCCCCATTGGCAGCAATTGATGCAATGCAGGGTTTTCATATTGTACAATGTCTAATGATTTTTGCCAATTTTGTGGCACCCCTTGGGCTATGAGAATCAGGCTAAAAATACTTGCAAGAGGTAGCAACACATAAATAGTAATTCGCCAAATATCTTGCCAGAAATTGCCTAAGCCTTCTTCCTTATCGTCAATAAAGGCTCTGGCCATGACCAATAGGATTGAAATACCAGTGGCTGCAGAGACAAAGCTTTGGTAAATAATACCCACTATATATAAGGGCATGCCCCAAAATAATTCTCCGGGCAAACTCAAGAAATTGGTATTGGTCACAAAGCTTGCGGCTATTTGAAAAGCTTCAGATGGTGAAAAATGCTCAAATCGTGAAGTTTGTATTCTAGCAATGAGGTAAAATACAATAAAACCCAGGAGCTGAAATTTCAATAAGGCATGCAAATATTCAAGCCAGGTCATGGGTTGAAGAGACAGTTTTGTAAACTCAAAAACAGTTCGTTCTAAGTGCAGTAGTCTCGGCGGCAAACTAGCCCCATACTGAAAAAATACGCTTGTGTAATGTGCTAGGGAGTATGCAATCAGTATAGCCACTCCATGAATCAACATCCAATGTATCCAAAAATTCATCATGCCTTAGAATTCATCTGGTCTAAATAACGCAAATATCAAATAAATAAATACCAAGAAAATCAAAGCTATCCAAATCATCATCTGGATTTTTCCTCAGCCAATATCTGCAACCCTTTAATGGCTAATTTTCCAAGAATAATAACGCCTGCTAAAACTAGCAAAGTCATTATGTCAGAGTTTAACATGTTACATTCCTTGTGCATGTCATACAACCAGAGTCAAATCCTTAACTCCTCTATCATCACACTACCTAATATTTAAAAAAAACGCAAGCTGGCAAAACCTAAATTTTCCAACGCTTATGCAGCCACCACCATTGCTCGGGGTGCTCTAAAATGATGTTTTCTAAAGCTTGATTATAACGCATGGTATTTTGATACAGGCCCTGCTCTGAGGTATTGGCATCTTCCCATACGATAGGGGGATAAAATTTTAACACATGGGTATTATCACTGCATCGATAACTAGCTGCTGGTACAACTGGAACTTCCGTATAACGTGACACCATCGCAAGGCTGCGATACGTGCCGGCCTTTTTGCCAAAAAACTCTACCGCGATGCCATCCTTATTGGCTAAAGTTGCATGTTGATCAAGCACGAAAACCACTGCATGGTTAAGCTCCAGGGCGCTTACAATTTTATTTAACGCATTGGTTTTATTAATGATTTTAAGACCCACTTTAAAGTAGCGCTTAAATAAGATATTTTCTAAAGCTTTAAAACCAATGCTTTTGCGAATAAAGTGGAAATGTCCTTTAAATTCTTTAAACTGTAAAATACCCGCAAGAGGCGCAAATTCCCAATTCCCAAAATGACCAGTCAATACCAACACCCCCTGTTGTTTGGCGGCAACATCCAAAAGATGTTCATGGCCTTCAACTTTAACGCTCGCTAAAAGCGCTTCTTCAGTCATAAAGCGTAAGCGCCAGGTTTCTTGCAAAATTTTCAAAAAATGGCTGTAAAAAGCTTTGATTAAGTGTTTTTTTGCAGCAGGACTCAATTGTTCACTAAACACCTGGTTGATGTTACTCTCAATCACTTTCTTTCGATAAGGGAAAAAACGATACATCAATCGTCCCCATGAACTAACAGGGCGATTCAATACCACTTGTTCGATTGAATGTGTCATTCTACCCCTTTAATGCTAGCAACAACATTCATACTACCAAACCCCCGATTGATAATGAGCGCATGTGGGATCTTTTGTGTGATTAGACGATGAGACTGCACCACATCTAAGCCCTGACAAGTTGTCGCCAAAGTATTGCAAGTCGCAAGTGCTGGGATGGTGTTGGCCTTGATGGCTTCAGCTGCTAAGGCTAAATCTAATAAACCAGAGGCACAAAGCGTATGCCCCATTAACCACTTAAAACCTGTAACCGGCACACCTTGATTACCAAAAATCGCTTCGATTGCCCGCGCTTCTGAAGCATCCGATTTCTGATTGCCATTGGCGTGAGCAATCACAAAATCAATATCAGATGCGCAAAGACGATTCGCATCGAGCGTATCCTGAATCAGTTCTGCCAAAGGTAGACCATCATCTTGTAATGAAAACAAACCTTGTCCCTCAGAACTAGACTTACCCATTAAAAGTTCAGCAACAGGCTTGACTTGTCGCTCTGTGATACTGCTTTGATTTTCTAGAATAATGGCAACAGCCCCTTCAGCTAAAACAGTTCCATTGTGCTTGATATCAAAGGGAGATAAGCCATCAGGACTTAAAACGCCGAGCTGCTCATAATAAAAACGTGCTTGCGGTTCATTCCCAATATCATAAGCGATAACCAAGGCTCTATCAGCTTGGCCAGTTTGAATGGACCAATAAGCCTCTATTAGCGCTTGAAGACCACCGACAGCATGATTGGTGACATTGTGATTAACACCCTTACAATGTAAATTAATACCAGCATAGGCCAAAACATTATTGGGCAATATTCTCAATAACCACATGGGGTGAACAGTTTCAAATAAATGTTTTGCAAAAGCTTGCATATCATCTTCGGCTTTTGCAAGCAGCGGCAAAAAATCATACTGTTGAAAATATTTATTACCAGGAGATCCCACAAAAACTGCTGTTCTATCACAACGAACAGGTGCATTTTCTTTGGCATCAGCAAGATAGGCCGTCAGTCCTGAGTTATCAGCTACTTGATGAGCCGCATATAAACCCATGATATCTTGTTTAGAAATAACCTTCATTTGCTTTCTATCAGGCAAAGCCCTCTGCCAATTAAAATCATTAATCTCACCTGCCAGCTGGCTCGGCCAAGTCGTGAAATCATAAGCCTTGCAAATATCAATTTTGCTTTTTCCGGCCAAAACATTTTCCCAATGCCCAGCCATGTCATGGCCTGCAGCACTTAAGGCCGAGCAAGCAGTAATATATACTTTTTCTGATGTCATTATGCTTTTCTCCAGGCTGGGTGTTTAAACAACAGGGCACTATTTGAACCACCAAAACCAAATGAATTGCTCATGGCAACGCCTATTGACTTCTCTCTGGGGCCTTCGGTGACATAATCAAGGTCACAATCAGGATCAGGATGCCGTAAATGTGCGGTCATAGGGGCAATGGCATGCGCAATAGCTTTTACCGTTATCATGGCCTCCAAAGCCCCTGCTGCTGCAATCAAATGACCTGTTTGAGCTTTTGTCGAAGAAACAGGAATTTGATAAGCCCTTTCACCAAACACTGCTTTGATTGCATTGGTTTCACTCAAATCATTCATCTTGGTCGAGGTTCCATGCGCATTGATATAATCAACATCGCAGGCCAACACATCGGCATCAGCAAGTGCTTGCTCAATGGCTTGAATAGCGCCATCACCATTTGGATGTGAGTCGGTGATGCGATAGGCACTCAAACTATTACCCTCTCCAGCGAGCTCAGCATAGATCTTAGCGCCTCGATTGATAGCTGAATCCCATTCTTCTAAAATTAAAAAAGCCGCACCTTCACCTAGCACAAAACCATGTCGAGTGGCATCAAAAGGACGACTGGCATACTCAGGATCATCATTGTCCGTTGATAAAGCACCTAATAGACAAAAACTCGACAAACCCAAAGGATGAATCATGGAATCAAATCCACCGGCCAACACTTGATCAAGCTCACCTCTTCGGATGGCTTGGAGCGCAAGTCCTAAAGCCTGGCCACTCGAAGCACAGGCCGTATGAACTGCTGTGGAGTAACCTTTTGCACCAAAAGCTTGAACCAAAGCTGAAAGCCCTGCATTAGAGGTGGTGCGAGCAAAATCCGATTGTTGATAAAAATCCTGTTTAACTGTCTCCATTTTGGCCCAATCTGGGGTGCCATCTGTGGCTATATGTTCACGAAAACGCTGTAAATACTCAAATTCAGCAGTCATCATGCCACATCCTGCTATCACTCCAAAACGCTTAGGATTAGCAATTGCAGACATTAAATTGGCGTCATTCACCGCCTCATAAGCAGATTGCATCGCAAAATGACCAAAACCAAGCAATGAACGCTGCCATTTTTGCGCATGAGGATAATTCGGAGTGTAATTTTTAACTTCTGCGGCTATTTGTGCCGGGAATTGACTGGCATCAAATTGTTGGATTTTGGCAATGGCAGATTGACCAGCGAGCAAATTTTTCCAAATTTGCTCGGCAGAGTGACCAAGACCACAAATGCCTCCAATACCGGTAATGGCAACTCGACGTTTTTGCATTAATGTTTCCTCTTGTAGACCAAATCTAGCACACAGACACGTTTATTTGCAGTGTAAGTCCTAAGGTGCAAGACCAATTCAGTTTCACTTTGATGTTTAAGCAGTAATTCGGTGTGAATAACAGCTCCAGGTTGCACAAAATCACTCATTTTGATGCGCTGCATGTTGACCAATTCATATTCATGGCCCCAGTTTGATACCATCAAAAAATGCTCGGCTAAACGTCGTTTACACTCAAGCAACACCGTCAATGGTAATACCGGTTTATTGGGGAAATGATCTGCAAAATAAGCAGCACTTCGACTGATTTTCTTAACTGCCCGACAAGATTTTTGAGGCACGATTTCAGCAATCGCATCATATTGCATTGGATAACATGCAATCTCAGGTAAATGCATTGGAATATCGGCTGCAAATTCAGACCAATTTTCAATCGATGTCTGTCTATCAATTTCTGCAAATTGCGCCATGACAACATCGCGGTCGATAAAATCTTGCATTGGTAAAAGTGGACCAATTGCCCCTTTGACAATAAAGATATCTTCACCATTGACGGCAGCACTTCCATGGTATTGGACAGCGACATCATCAAGCGCATCTATGTGGCAACTTAAAAAAAGTGTTTGCCCAAGCAATGCAGGCTTTTTCATGACAGCTTCTGCAACAACACCTGCAACCGGACGATACTCAAAGTTTTTTTCCTGCATCACTGCCCAAGCGGCCAATTGACCGATGGTTTCACCGATCAAGCTTGGAATAAAGCAATAAGCATCAGTATTATCTAGTTTACAAAGAAACGGATCATCTGGTGTGATATGCTTCACACCAGTAATCTGACGCGCATTAGGGCGGCTTAAAATTTGATCTACAAAAAGAAAACGCATCTAATATTCCTTTTATGCGTTCGCTGTTTCTGCCTTGGCAGTGATTGCAGCAGCAACGAGCTTACAGAAAGTTTCTACAGTAAATAATGTTGGAATTTCATTGGTTTTCAGTGTGTCTTTAAAGAATTCCTGAGGCACTTCAGACAAATAAATTTTTAAAGCCTGTAAGCCTTTTTCTGTCAACACACCATTTTGCTCAAACTCAGCTTCAGATAGATCGCCTCGGGCATTTTTTTCAAGTTGACCACGTGGAATTTTAATTGAAAATTCTTTTTCCAACTGGAAAACCAAATCTAAAAAGTCAATTGATTCAGCGCCCAGATCAGCAATTAAACGGCTATTTGCTTGAACCTCAGAGCTGTCAATGACTAAAACATCAACAATGATATCTCTTACTTTATTAAAAATTTCTTGATTATTCATGATTCATGACCTTTTAAATGTTTTGGGCGAAATTGTAACATAGATTTTCGGGGACACCAAAATTGAATTATGGATTTTTTGGCTGATTGATATTCAGCGGAAAATATCGAGTAGGAGGGAAGCAAAGTCCCCGTCTCCACACACCACCCGGCATACGGATCCGTAGCAAGGCAGTTGGCTAAACTTTTCATAAGAAAATAGATATGAATGAATGATGGATTACAAAAAAATCTAGATGAATGGCTTCAATACTATAATAATAAGCGCACTTATTAGGGTAAAATGTGTTGTGGTTGTATCCCAATACAAACACTCATCGATGGTAGACAACTCTGGAAGGAAAAGTTTTTGAACCAAAATAAACCTGACAGATACTTCTGAAAAACCGACGACTGTCAGATCTTGTTTGAGCCTCTTCAAATTAACCGCTTGCGCTTACCAAATTCCCAAGGGATCATTGTCTCACGGTTGGGGTCTACTACATTGTGCGTTAGCAGCATCATTTTCGTCCTCTAAATTTTGTTTATTTAAATGATGCATATGCATCCTAAGCTGCAGATGGACATCTAAGCCCTCGGCAATAGCAGGAAAGACTTTAGCTAACTGATACTCGATAAATTTTACAATTTGTGTCATGAATCCGTGGCTTCTACTCATCAAAGCGCTTTTCGTTTCAGGTTTTTCATATTCCTGTTTAAAAAACAGCATCTTTTGATAAGGTGTTGTATTCTTAGCGTCTAGAATAACTTTTAATCTTTGAATTGCAGCATAATTGTTCCATTCTTGTGAACAACTATTTTCTGGCTTATCTTGTGAACAACTATTTTCTGGCTTATCTTGTGAACAACTATTTTCTGGCTTATCTTGTGAACAACTATTTTCTAGCTTTGGATGCAAAAACTCCGCTAGCACAAGATGACAAGCATGAATTTTCTCCCGTAGCGCTTTAACAGCTTTATCTGACACCTCGGCACATTTACTTAAATGATCAGTTAATAATAGAGGCAATGAAAACTCGACTTCTTTTTCTGCTTTTATAAGCGCTGATACCATATGCTTTAACTGGCTATCATCTAATTTTTCAATATAATAGGGAGTGTCAGCTAGCTTGCCTTTATCTCGTTCTACTCTTTTTACTGCAGCAATAAGTCGTGCTTCAAGTATGTGTCGTTTGGCACGTTCTGGAGAAGTTTTTGTCGCATACACATTTTTTTTCATTAAATACTCAATTAAGCATTCAACATTCTTATCTTCCCAGGTAATACCTGATTGTAATTCATCTGTCTGCGACACCGGATCAGCATGATGCATTAATACGGTCTGCTCAATATTATGCTCCATAGCCATTTGCTCCATCACACTCAGTCCGCCTCCTCTCGTCACAACCATATTACTACGAGAGAGCAGTTGGGCCATGTGTTTAGCGTCCTGAGGACCAAGAGCCTCTATTCTGCCCTTATAACGTTGTTCAATCCGTGTAATCTCACTTTTAACGGTTTCATTTTTGCCAGCAAAAACAAACACCTTATCTATACCGCTTTCCAACATGGTTTCTATATATCTAGTTGAATCGTTACCAGCTTGACTACCAAGCATAATGGAAGCAATTTGTTGATTGGCTTTAATGTCAACCTTGCCAACAACGTTAAGATCAATCTCTACATCTTTATGAAATTGACTACTTTTATCAAATTCTTCTTCTTTAAACTGAGGTCTAACCATTGGGTTTTTATCGGGAGCTATATCACAAATTGCTGCAAACGAATGTTCCTCCTTAAAAAAATCTAGAATAACCTTCTCAGTCATACCTACACCATATAATTTCATTTGTTCCTGTTGTTGTTTTGTTAATGCCGTTAATGGACCAAAGAAATGGATGGAACCCTTAGGTAAGTCAGTAAGGTATTGATGAATCACCAATTTAGGGCCTAAAGGCGGACAAGAGCTATTATACGCGATAACAGCATCACAAAGTGCTGGGAGTGCCATAGCTTGTGTACTGATAATTTCTGTATAAGGTTTTTCGGCTTCAGCGGCCTCCTTTAAGACTTTCAAATAATATGCTTTTACGGTCGCGTAATTTTCCTGATCACTCATAGGCTGTAAACTTATTAATTTTTTTAGTTCGTTAATTTCGTCATTTTTTTGAAGGCAATTCCATATTGCCACACTATAATAACCGGCAGCATAAGCATCTAATAACATATCAATATAGAAACGGCTATTACTATTAGTTAATTTCAATTCTTTGATTGAACTATTTAAGCTTTGAAGATCTGGTAATACTGGATAAGGAGTGAATGAAAGTATTTTTCTAATGACATATCCAATAATAGGTAGGTGCATCAACCTCGAACCTATTTGAATTTGCTGTGTTGTTGGTGAAGAAGGATGTTCTCCAGGAACAACGGGGGCATGCACAGATTCCTTCATACGCTCTGGCATCTTCTGTGTCAAATACTCGTGCAGACCTTTAATCGCAGCATTATGTCCACCACCACCACTGCAGCCTATCATTAATGGCTGATGTGTAGGGTTCTTTTCTAGTGTGCTGCCAACTTCATCAAAAGGCGATAATTTAATCGTATTTTGCATCGTGTTCTCCACAACCCTTTATCAAAGAAGTGATTTAACTTCCCTTAATCCTGGATGTTTTAAAATTAAACTTACAGTTATTATACATCATATAATGATAAAATTGTATCTTTTACGATTAAAATATTTACAAAATGTTTTCTAATAAATTATATTACCCAAAATTAGCAAAAGTTGATTACTGGAGGTATGCGTATCATAGCCAGAGCAATCCTCGTCTCTTTAGGGCGGGGAGGAGGTCAATTAGCGCTTCAGCAAATGCTGATGGTGATTAAAAATTCGTGTTGATACTATTGAACAGAGGGCAATTGGACAAGCGATTAGGCTAGCATGATGAAAAAAATTAATGCAATTGTCTTAATTGATGTTAACAAGGGTCAGTGAAATGTTTAGCTAAAGCAAGTAAAGTCGCCAATCTTCGCATTCTTACTTAATCAGCCAAGAAGCCACTGATATCAATGGCTCCATTATACAATTTGATGGGGGAATGATGAGCTATTATTAGCTTAATAACGGTAGCGCTCATTTTTATATGGGCCTGCGATATCTACACCGATATAATCAGCTTGCTCTTGACTAAGGACGCTAAGTTTTGCACCAATTTTCTCCAAATGTAGCTTAGCAACCTCTTCATCAAGCTGCTTGGGCAAAATATAAACTTCTGTTTGATATTTTTTAGCATACCTGAATAATTCAATTTGTGCCAAAATTTGGTTGCTAAATGATGTGGACATCACAAAACTTGGATGACCACTGGCACAACCTAAATTCACAAGCCGACCTTCTGCGAGTAAAATAATTTTTTTGTCATTCGCTAAATGCACGATATCAACTTGCGGTTTCACATTGGTCCAAGGAAACTGCTTTAATGAATCCACATCAATTTCACAATCAAAATGGCCAATATTGCAAACAATTGCCATTGGTTTTAATCGTTGCATCTGTGGCAGTGTGAGCACCTTATGGTTGCCCGTGGCTGTCACCACCAAATCGAGTTGTTCGGCAATATCATCTAGTTTGACCACTCGATAACCCTCCATGGCGGCCTGCAATGCACATATCGGGTCAATTTCAGCAATCATCACCGTTGCGCCCTGACCTCTTAGCGCTTGTGCACATCCCTTACCCACGTCGCCATAACCAATGACAAGGGCTACCTTTCCTGCAATCATCAAATTACAAGCTTGTTTTAATGCCGAGAGCAGCGATTCTCTACAACCATATAAATTATCAAATTTTGATTTGGTGACCGCATCATTGATATTAAAAGCAGTGATTTTTAATTGCCCTTTGGCTTGCATGTCATAGAGCCTTTTTACCCCGGTAGTGGTTTGCTCTGTTACCCCAAAAATGTGAGGTAAAAGCTCAGGATATTTTTCATGCACAAGCTTGGTTAGATCACCGCCATCATCGATCAGTAAATTGGGCGTCCAGTCATTTGGTCCATGGAGCACTTGTTCAATACACCACCAATATTCTTGCTCAGATTGCCCTTTCCACGCAAATACCGGGATGCCTTGAGCAGCAATCGCTGCAGCGGCATCATCACGAGTTGAAAAAATATTACATGAAGACCATCTGAGCTCAGCCCCCAAAGCACATAGGGTTTGGATCATCACCGCTGTTTGGACTGTCATGTGCAAACAGCCAGCAATGCGCGCGCCCTTTAGCGGCTGGCTATCCTTATAACGTTCAAGTATTGCAGCAAGTCCTACCATTTCAGAACTTGCAAGATCAATTTCAATTTGCCCCTGAGCTGCAAGCCCTAAATCCCTCACCCGAAAATCATGGTGTACACCAATTGTTGATATTGTTTGCACTTTTCGCCTCTCCAAAAAAAATGCTATACCTAATTAAAGGTATAGCATCTAGAAAATGAAAAGTATACGTCTAAGGGTTATAGCGCCTTGGCAAGTGTTGCTGCTTTATCGGTACGCTCCCAAGGGAACTCTTCACGCCCAAAGTGGCCATAGGCAGCAGTCGCACGATAAAGCGGCCGTAACAATTGGTGCTCATCAATGATCCCCTGCGGGGTTAAATCAAAATGATTAAATACTAAATCAATCAATGCAGCTTCAGGTAAACGCCCAGTACCAAAGGTTTCAATATAAATTGAGGTTGGCTCTGGAACGCCAATTGCATAAGACAATTGAATTTCACATTTATCAGCAAGACCTGCCGCAACAATATTTTTTGCAACATAACGTGCAGCATAAGCAGCTGAGCGATCAACTTTAGACGGATCTTTTCCTGAGAAACAACCACCACCATGCCTTGCCATGCCACCATAAGAATCAACAATGATTTTACGTCCTGTCAAACCACAATCACCCAGCGGACCACCTATCACAAACCGCCCTGTAGGGTTGATAAAATAACGTGTTTTACTACTCAACCATGCTGCAGGAATGACAGGCTTAATGACCTCTTCAATGATAGCCTCCACCAAATGCTGATGTTTAATGTCTGGTGAATGTTGGGTTGAAAACACCACTGTATCCACAGCAATCGGTTGGCCGTTTTCATACACAAGGGTTAATTGGCATTTGCCGTCTGGACGAAGCCATGGCAAGCTACCATCTTTACGCAATTTAGCTTGCCGCTGCATCATGCGGTGTGAATAACAAATTGGCGCTGGCATCAATACATCGGTTTCGCGGCTTGCATAACCAAACATCATCCCCTGGTCACCTGCGCCCATCCGTCCGCCAGATAATTCGTTGGCATCAACACCCTGAGCAATATCAGATGATTGCTTACCAATTGCAGTAAGTACCGCACAAGACGCCCAATCAAAACCCATATCTGAACTATTATAACCGATGTCCTTAACCACGTGCCTAACAAGGTCTTCAACATCAACCCAAGCCTTGGTGGTAATTTCACCCCCAACAAAAACCATTCCAGTTTTAACAAAGGTTTCACAAGCAACACGCGCATGGGGGTCCTGTGCTAATATGGCATCCAAGATGGCATCAGAAATTTGATCAGCAATTTTATCTGGATGTCCTTCTGTTACGGACTCAGAGGTAAAAATTTGAGTAGTCACCGCATATTCTCCAAAAATATAATATAGGGGGAAGTTATCAGCACGCATTAGCTTAACGGCAGATAAACAACCCAACTGCTGGTCTGGTACAGCCCAGCAGAAGTTAAATCTCTAAAACAATGGTTTCAGCTATGAAGCATTTTTTTAAGGATGAATTTTTTCTTCACCTTATCTTACAAAAATATTGAAAATAATCAAGGTATGTCAGCTAACTTAGTCATCAAAAAAAAATGAATGGAATGCATTAGCTCAAGAAGAACTATTTGAAAACTTTCTCGACGTTTCATTGAACTCAAAATGAAAATGATATCTATCTTAGATAGTTCATCATGATTGGATTATCTTTAAAAAACCAAAGCCAAAAAAATACCTATCAGCCACGATGTAAATCATGCTGAAGTCAATTTAATTCAGGGTCTACTCAGAAAAAAGCACTTAAACTATTGGGAAGTAACTGACTTATGGAAAAAGAGGAAACAAGTGTATTGCTAACATTCTAACAAGCTTAGCTCCAAGCATATGTGTTTATTTTTTAAACCGAAACAGGCATTTATTATTTATTACTAGGGCATTGTGTAAAATAAAAAAACAAAAGTTCTTTTATTGTGATAAAATAGAGTCTGGCTTAATTTCAAAATTACTTGGGAGCATCAAAATGCCAAAATCACCGATACAACACAATACTCAACTAACAACAGAATACTTAGAAGACAGCGATATATCAGTAGAAGAGCAATGGGATACCCCTTCTGAACGGAATTCTGAGGTCTCTGAATACTCTGAACACTCTGTAGATGATGTAAACGATGAAAGTGGTTGTCTGACAGCAGCAGGAGCATCAAATGAAGCAGCACCCGCCCAAGCAAAAGAAACAGCAGCAACAACAGTAGTAATAGCAGCAGCAGGATCATTGGACGTTAAACGGTCTGATTTTTTTTTAGCACAAGAAAATAATCAACTAACATTAGAAGACAGCGATATATTAGCAGAAGGGCCATGGGATACCTCTTCTGATCGGAATTCTGAGGTCTCTGAATCCTCTGAATACTCTGTAGATGATGTAAACGATGGGATTTATTACCAGACAGTAGCAGCAGCATCAGCACAAGCAAAAGAAGAAAAAACAGCAACAACATTAGCACCAGCAGGAGCAGAAGCATCAAATGAAGAAGCACCCGCACAAGCAAAAGAAGAAGAAACAGCAACAACAGAAGTAGCAGCAGGAGCAGAAGGAACGTCAGCGGAAAATACAAATAGTAGCATTTGGGAAATTAGAATTCAGTGCTTTGGCCGTATTTTAGATTCGTTACGTGAATGTTTTAGATCATCAGATGTTAACAGCAATAATGCAGAAGAAGAAAAACTACCAGCTGTCAATAACAATGATGGACGGAACTTAGCTTCCACAACTAACACTCACAATGTCAGTAATTTTTTTAGCATATCTACAAGTGAGCCAGAAATACGCCCTGTAAGCCAAAACAGCTTCAACTCATAATCCCCTGAATATTCAAACATCCAATGGCGCCAAATAATTTTGGTGCCATATTTTGTTGGATTTTAATGAATAACGTCTGTGTGTTAGTGGGCTAATAGCAAAAGGCCTAAACATGGCTGCATTATTAAAATGCATCCAAATTTTAAATATCCAGAAGTGATAAGACGCATGATTTATACAACCAATATCGTTGAAGGTTTTCATCGTCAAATTCGCAAATACACTAAAAGTAAAGGGGCTTTTACTAGTGAAAATGCCTTAAATAAGCTGATTTATGCCGCTTGTCAAAAAGTATTGGAAAAATGGAATCAACCTAAGCATAATTGTGAGGCTATTGTGTCCCAATTACAGATATTTTTTGATGATAGACTCCATTTGGGTTTAAAATAATGATTGGGGTGACACAGTTCGATGAACACTCTCAAAAGATACACTGGTTTAACAATGAGTGTGTTCTTGTCTTCACAGTATTTACCTTTAATTTTCTGTCAAAACCAATGCTTTCACCTGCCACACCAAGAATTTTCAGTAGTGCGATAACGATAGCTGAGATAAAAAGTAATCTATCTGGACGCTCTGGTGTTCGAATGTGTGTTTCGCTTAAGCCCATACCAAAACACTGATTTTTGATATCTCTAAAATAAGGCTCGATCGGCCATCTTTTTCCATAAAATTTTACCATTTGAGAGCCAGAAAGGTCTTCACGATTACTCACTAAATACCAGGCGTCCTTCATTCCTTTTTGCTTTGTACAAACAAATTTCTCAATAGGATAACAATCTTCAGTAACAGTTGATTGACTTAATGTTTTAATTCGTCCATCTGTATTTAACCAGTCCTTAGCTCGTTTCATGATGCCTTTTTGATTGCTGATGTTAATATTTGAGCGTGTTCTAATAATATAAAAATCCCGAGTTGCTCAGCAATAAATTTAAAAAATAATTGATCTGCAAATCCTCTATCAGCCAATATTGTTACCATAACAGCTGAGGGTACAATCTCCTTTAGCTTTGATAGCAGCTGATCTTCATAACGTGCACGGTTGTTTTTTATGGTCGATTTATTTAGCGTTTTCCTTAACAGGGGTGTTGCACGACCATGTTCTGTCAGCAAATTAATAGCGATAATTGATTAGCCATCTGCGTCACAATCAGTCCATGGATACCATAATCTCTTTACGGTCAGCAATTATATGAAAAGCCCAAAGACCACTTTCTTGCTAAATATCAAACTTTTTGTTGCTTAATAAGCAAACTATTTGTTTTGTGGTGTGCTTTTTATCCAGCCCCATGGCAGCTGCTAATCCTGCACCGATTTTATGTAAAATAAGTTCTTCAGCATAGAGAAGACCTATTGCAGCATCAGCAATAGAGCCTAAACGTTTTAAGTGCATTGTTTCACCAAAAATGCTATTAACAAAATCAAAAACCTTAATCGCATTTACTCTATTTGCTCTTTTATTGGACGAAACTGGCAGGTTCATATGATTATACTCCTCAAAATGAATGAGGTAATGATGATCCTTTCCTGTTAAAAATCAATAGTTTATGGTGTTTTTTTGATTGCTAAATTTGAGGGGATCTCTGAGGGTCTACTCAGAAACAAATACTTAAACTATTGGGAAATACCTGACTTATCGAAAAAGAAGAAACAAGTGTATTCCCGATATTCCAACAAGCTTAGCTATAAGCATATATGTTTATATTTTAAACTAAAACAGGCGTTTATTATTTTTTATTAGAGCAGAATGAAAAAAAAAGGATCAAAATTTCTTTTATTGTGGTAAAGTATGGTCTGAATTGATTTCAAAATTACTTGGGAGCATCAAAATGCCAAAAAAATCAAAGAAACCACTGACTAATTCCAAATCTGAACCAGTAGTAACAGAAGCAACAAATGTTTCTATTTTATCTTGGAGTATTCAAAAAATCTTCGGAAACAGTAGCATTTCAACAACAGCAGCAGCAGCAGATGAAACAGCAGTAGCAAATGCAAGCCCCCCGATACAAAAGAAGACTCGTAGAGAACTAAAAACAATAAATGACGCACAAATAGCGAAATCTAAAGCTAGAAGAGAAAAAGAATTAGCAACAGGCCTAGCACAAGATGAAGCAGTAACACGATCAAACGATGCAAAATTAGCATCAGATAAATTAGCAGCAGAAGCAGCTAAATTAGCAGCAGAAGCTAAATTAGCAGCAGAAGC
>RGPR01000070.1 GCA_010030245.1 Gammaproteobacteria bacterium | reverse complement strand
TGGCATACAAAAGTTGGTAGATAAACATCGTATTGATAGAATCTTGGAAGAAGAAAAAGTGTCCCAACAGACCATGGAGGACATGTTTACCTTTGGGGGGGCTGTAAGAATGCAAATAAGCAGCAATTATCCCTGCAATAGGACATAAAACAGGGATAATTTTCATGGCACCACCTACGGCAAACGATCCCGTGGTCAAATTATACCCATTCTTGCTTGGTGCTGAGTGATTACCCTAGAAACTTCTTGGGTTCTAATGTTTGATTAAAAAAAGACCCTAAATTCTTTTTTAAGGCCGACATCAGGTTTTTGAGTTTACTCAAACGGGGTAATGCCTTAGAATCATGCTTTTCGTTTATACCTTGATGACCTTGACTTTAACTTTAAATCCTGAACAAAAAGCAGCCATTCATTACTTAGACGGTCCTTTGCTCGTTCTTGCCGGCGCAGGCAGTGGTAAAACACGCGTGATTACCCAAAAAATTGTTCATTTGATAGAATCGCATGAACTGAGTGCGAAAAAAATTTGTGCGCTCACATTTACCAATAAAGCTGCGCAAGAAATGAATCATCGTTTAGGTCTTGTATTGCCTGCTGCAAAAAAGAAAGGACTTCATATTGGAACGTTTCATTTTTTGGGTTTGGGCTTTTTAAAAAGAGAATATAAACATTTTGGTTTGCCAAAACGGTTTAGTCTTTTAGATGATGAAGATTCCAAACAAATTTTAAAAGGGATATTGCCGAAAGCACAATCCACTGATAAAGAATTTGTTCAAGCGTTAAGTTCGCAAATTTCGTTATGGAAAAATGCGATGCTGGGTGTTGATGAGCTTAGGCATCAGCAAATAGAAGAATTGGAAAATATTGAGCATTTTGTTGCATATCAAAATATGCTTAAAGCGTGTCAAGCTGTTGATTTTGATGACTTAATTACCCTGCCTGTGCAATTGATGCAAAAAGATGTGTCTGTGTTACAACGTTGGCAGGAGCGTTGGCGCTATATTTTAGTGGATGAATATCAAGATACGAATATTGCTCAATATCAGTTGATTAAATGTTTACTAGGACCTTACACGCAGCTGACTGTGGTCGGTGATGATGATCAGTCTATTTATGCTTGGCGAGGAGCAAATCCTGAAAATTTGAAACAATTGGCACAAGATTTTAAAGATTTGAAAGTGATTAAGCTTGAGCAGAACTATCGCTCGTCTAATCGAATTTTACAGGCAGCAAATGCCTTGATTGCCAATAATGAACATGTATTTGAAAAGAAACTATGGTCAGAGCATGGACCAGGGGATCTATTAAGAGTGATGCAAGCCTCTGATGAGGTTTTGGAAGCAGAAATGGTGGTTTTAGATTTGCTGAGCCACAAATATCAATCTTCATGTGATTGGAATGATTATGCGATTTTGTATCGAGGCAACCATCAGTCACGTCATTTAGAACGGATCTTAAGGCAGCACCATGTGCCATATCAAATTTCAGGTGGGCAGTCTTGGTTTGCACGTTCTGAAATTAAAGACATGCTGGCTTATTTAAGGCTTGCTTGTAATTTTGAGGATGATGCGGCATTTTTACGTATGATCAACACGCCAAAACGTGGTATTGGTGAGCAAACTATTAGTGCTTTAAGTCAATATGCTAAAAGTCGAGGCCTACCTTTGTTTTTATGCGCAGATCATCTTGCCTTGGCAAATTTGGTGGCTGATGCGCCCCGCAAGGAATTGCGGCAGTTTAAAAATTGGCTTGAAATGTGGGCAGATGCGCTTAATCAATCCAATTGGTCTGAACAAGTCTATGCTTTTTTTAATGCCATTGGTTTTGAGGCTTATTGGTATGAAGAGTCTGATAATCCAATACAAGCACAAAAAAAAATAGAGCGTGTGACAGAACTATTGGATTGGATAAAGCGACTTTATGAGCAAAAACCAAATTTAAGTCTGGCTGATATTTTACAAAAACTGATGTTAATTGATTTATTATCCAAGGATGACACGCAGGAAGAGGGACGGGTGCAATTAATGACTTTACATGCTGCCAAAGGACTTGAATTTCCATATGTCTATTTGCTTGGAATGGAGGAAGGGCTGCTGCCTCATCAGCATAGTATGGAAGACAGCCAAATTGCCGAAGAAAGACGGCTTGCCTATGTTGGCATGACGCGAGCACAGAAAGGCTTAAGTTTTACCTACGCACAAAAACGTAAAAAAGGCGGTGAGTGGACGGTATCTACCCCAAGTCGTTTTTTATCAGAAATACCTGAAGAACTAGTGGTATGGCATAAAGGCGATAATAAAGACCCTGAGCTTTCAAAACAACTTGCTAAAAATCATTTGGCAGGACTAAAAGCCTTATTGACCTGAAGTGGCCTGGGTGTCCATTCCGCTATGATATACCCAGTAAAGTTGTCATTGATTCTGCTATCTAACTCATGCCCTATATCAGGCAAGATGTTATCAAAAAATCGGTTTATTGCCTCCTTGAAATCTTTTGAAATTCCTTGACGTAATTCAAATAGGGCGATTTACGGTATAGAAAATAAAATTAGACACAACAACCTGAATGCATGTCAATTGAGATATATAATTTAAATACAAATAGTAATCGGAGAAATCATCATGGCTCATACTTCAATGTTGCATGTTCGCGTAGACGACAAGCTGAAGGCTGATGCAGCGAAAAATCTTGCAAGTTTCGGTTTGACTGTATCTGATGCCGTCCGTATTTTGCTGACACGCGCCCCACTGTATCTTATAAACAGATAATGAGCGAGGCACAAACATTAATTGACCGGAAGCGTCGCCGTGCCTGAATTGGAATGGTTAGCTTTAGCTCGTGCCGATCTTTTAGCGATTGTAGACTATATCTTAGATAACAACCCAGATGCAGCCCAGCGCGTAAAGGATGATATTAGTGTGCAAATTTAACATAACTTCTGCCTGCAGAAAAGATTTGGCCTGCCAAATTTAAAAACTTGATCATCGATGGTGGAGACCATCATGCCTCATGACCTGGATTGTGCGGACAGTTTATTTCATGGATAGCCTCGCCTGCTTGATTGATTGTTTGCAGTTTGACAGGAAATTTCCATAAAGAATAAAGGTGTTTTAAGACCTCTTGAGCCTGTTTATCGAGTGGGATTTTGTCATGTTGGTGGTAATGCAACGTTAATTGTCGATCACCTTCTACATTGACATTATAGATTTGAATATCAGGTTCACGGTAACTTAAATTATACTGTTTAGAAAGGGTTTCTCGAATGAGATGATAGCCATCCTCATTATGGATGGCTTTAACTAATAATTCAGGGGATTCGGCCTGATCACGAATTAAAAATAGCTTTAACTGCCGCATCATTGTCGGTGAAAGGTATTGGGCAATAAAACTTTCATCCTTAAAGTAATGCATGGCATGGTCTAAAGTTTTTAGCCAGTTCGTATGGACCACATCTGGGAACCATTGTTTATCTTCTTCGCTTGGATTTTCACAAATACGTTTGATGTCCATAAACATATGAAAACCAAGGGCGTAGGGGTTGATGCCATTATAAAAGCTTTGAAAATATTCTGGTTGATGGATAACCCCGACATGATTTTGAATGACTTCCAGCATAAATTCATCGGTCACCAGGCCTTGATCGTATAAGTCATTGATTAATCTGTAATGCCAAAAACAGGCCCAGCCCTCATTCATCACTTTGGTTTGTCCTTGAGGATAAAAGTATTGTGAAATTTTACGAACAATACGGATTAGCTCTCGTTGCCAGGGTTTTAGCAGTGGGGCATTTTTTTCAATAAAATACAAAATATTTTCCTGAGGCTCTTTGGGGAAGCGTTCTTGCTCTCGGAGTGCTTGTGTGTTTGTGTGTTGAGGAATGGTGCGCCATAATTCGTTGAGTTGAGACGCCAGATAAGCTTGGCGATTTTGTTGACGAATTTTCTCCTCATGCACTGATAAAGTGGGTGGATGTTTGTAACGATCTACGCCATAATTCATCAATGCATGACAGGCATCTAAGATGCATTCTACTTCATGGACACCATAAGCTTCTTCACATTCACTAATGTAGTGTTTGGCAAAAACTAAATAATCAATGATGGCATCGGCTTGGGTCCACATTTTAAAGAGATAGTTATTTTTGAAAAATGAGTTATGGCCATAGCAGGCATGCGCAATAACGAGGGCTTGCATGGCCATGGTGTTCTCTTCCATCAGATAACTAATACAAGGGTTTGAGTTTATCACCAACTCATAGGCAAGTCCCATTTGACCACGTTTATAGGCTTTTTCAATGTTAAAAAATTGTTTACCAAAAGACCAGTGATGATAGCCAATTGGCATGCCAACAGAAGCATAGCAGTCCATCATTTGTTCTGCAGAAATAACCTCTATTTGATTGGGGTAGGTGTCTAGACCATAATCGCGAGCAATTTGCCCAATTGCTGTATCGTAGGCAATTAAGGTATCGAAAGTCCATTCTGAACCAGTAGATAGCGGTTTTCGTTTCATGATGACTTCCTTTTAAAAAGCTCACGGAATACAGGATATATTTCATTGACTTGGTGAATAGTTTGGCTGGCAAAGTGTTTGTGATGCTCAGTCAGACCTTGATAAATTTCCCATAAACTTTGGTGATGTCTGGGCATGATTTCAACATAGGCATAATATTGAATATACGGTAGAATTTTTTCTTGCAAAATTTTGCCACAATAAGGCGAATCAGCATTCCAATTATCACCATCTGAAGCTTGTGCAACATAGATATTCCAGGCTTTAGTGCTATATTTTTTTTCCATTAATTGTTGTAACAATTCCAGGGCACTTGAAACCACTGTACCACCCGTTTCTCGGGAATAAAAAAACTCTTTTTCATCCACTGCCTTGGCTGCGGTATGGTGTCTAATAAACACAAGCTCAATATGCTCATAATTTTTAGTTAAAAATAAATATAGTAAAATGAAAAAACGTTTGGCAATTTCTTTTTTGGCCTCATCCATCGAGCCCGAGACATCCATGATGCAAAACATCACGGCTTGTGTGCTGGGTTTTGGGATTTTGACAAAATGGTTATAGCGAATGTCCATGGTATCAATGAAAGCAATATGGGCTAGCTTACGTCTTAGGATCTCAATGCGCTGAACAATGCTTTTGCGTTTTTCCTCACTTATTTTGGTTTCCAGTAGCGTTTCGAGTTCTTGTAATTCTCGATTCATCTGCCCGCCTAGAGCAATACGACGGCCTGTTGCTTGACGCATTGATCGAATAATATTGATATTCGTTGGCGTGCCACTGTGACTAACACCTGCTTTATGTTTTTGCCAATCACATAGTTTGCTCAACTCTTTTTTAATTAAATCGGGTAATTCTAGATCTTCAAAAAAGAGTTCTAAAAACTCATCTTTGCTCAGATCAAATACAAAGGGATCACTTCCTTCCCCTTCAGCGCTAGCTTCTCCCTGACCAACACCACTTTGATGGGGTGGTGACCGTTTAATCTTGTCTCCGGTTTGAAAACTATCATTACCAGGAAAAATTTTATCAACATTGCCACCTTGACCGCTGGTAAAGGTTGGCTCCATAAGATCTTTACTGGGAATGGTAATCTGTTCGCCTTGTTCAATATCGGTAATGCCTCTTTTATTGACGGCATCAGTAACGGCTTTTTTAATTTGATTTTTAAAGCGCTTGAGGAAGCGCTGGCGATTCACAGTGCTTTTTTTAGAAGACTGTTGGCGTCTATCAATAAATTGGCTCATCTCAATCACCTATTGTGATTTACGAACACGTAAATACCATTCACATAGTAAACGGACCTGTTTACGGGTGTAACCTTTTTCAACCATACGTAAAATAAAGTCCTCATGTTTTTTCTTTTCATCTTCTGAAGATTTGGCATTAAAAGAAATCACTGGAAGGAGTTCTTCCGTATTGGTAAACATTTTTTTCTCGATCACGGCACGCATTTTTTCATAGGAATTCCATTTTGGATTTTTGCCTTGATTATTGGCGCGAGCTCTTAAGACAAAATTGACAACCTCATTGCGAAAGTCCTTTGGATTAGAAATGCCAGCTGGCTTCTCAATTTTTTCAAGATCAATATTTAGGGCATTTCTATCAAGAATTTCACCAGTATCAGGATCGCGATAATCCTGATCTTGGATCCAAAAATCGGCATAAGTGATGTAGCGGTCAAAGATATTTTGTCCATATTCAGAATAAGACTCTAAATAAGCGGTTTGAATTTCTTTCCCGATAAAATCGACATATTTAGGTGAGAGGTATTCTTTTAAGAAACTCATGTAATGTTCTTGGTGTTCTGTTGGGAGCTGCTCTTGTTCAATTTGTCGTTCTAACACATATAACAAATGAACTGGATTAGCGGCAATTTCATTATGATCAAAGTTAAATACTTTAGATAAGATTTTGAAAGCAAAGCGCGTTGATACCCCATTCATGCCTTCATCAACACCCGCAAAATCTCTATATTCTTGATATGATTTGGCTTTCGGATCGGTATCTTTCAAACTTTCGCCATTATAAACCCGCATTTTTGAAAAAATACTTGAATTTTGTGGATCTTTGAGACGTGTCAGCACAGAGAACTGAGCAAGCATGCTCAAGGTTCCAGGGGCGCAAGGTGCTTGGTTGAGTGAACTGTTATCCAGTAATTTTTGATAAATACGCATTTCCTCAGAAACGCGTAAACAATAGGGTACTTTGACGGTATTTATTCTATCGATAAATGCCTCATTGTTTTTGTTGTTGCGGAAACTTTGCCATTCCGCTTCATTTGAGTGGGCGAGAATAATCCCTTCAAATGGAATTGATGATAGTCCTTCTGTTGGATTGTAATTGCCTTCTTGGGTGGCGGTTAAGAGGGGATGTAACACTTTAATTGGCGCTTTAAACATCTCTACAAACTCTAAAATTCCTCGATGTGCCCGACACAAACCACCACTATAGCTGTAGGCATCAGTATCATCTTGGGAAAATTCCTCCAGTTTTCGAATATCTACTTTACCAACAAGTGATGAAATGTCTTGATTGTTTTCATCACCTGGCTCGGTTTTGGCAATCGCTATTTGTTTCAGTCTTGATGGGTGGACTTTAATCACCTTAAACTGGTTGATATCACCTTGGAACTCCTCTAGACGTTTGACTGCCCAAGGCGATAATACATATCTTAAATAGCGTTGTGGAATGCCGTATTCTTCTTGTAGCAAATGGCCATCGAGAGTTTTGTCAAATAAGGCAAGAGGTGATTCATAGATCGGCGATCCTTTAAGCGCATAGATAGGCATGTTTTGCATGAGATCTTTTAATTTCTCTGCTAAAGAAGATTTACCACCACCGACAGGACCAAGTAAATAGAGTACCTGCTTGCTTTCCTCCAGCCCTTGAGCTGCATGTTTTAGGAAGCCTACAATTTGTTGAATGGGTTCTTCCATACCGTAAAAGTCATTAAAAACAGGGTAGTGAGAAATGATTTTATTGGAAAATAAGCGTGAAAGAATCGGATCATGACGGGTATCAACAAGCTCAGGTTCTCCGATGGCCATCAAAAGACGTTCCGCAGGGTTTGCATAAACACTTTTGTCTTCGCGGCAACGTTGAAGATAGTCTTCTAGACTCATTTCTTCTTGTTGGTTATCGATAAAACGTTGACGAAAATGAAGAAACACATCGTCGTTACTCATTGCAATCTCCTTAATCTCGCAATACAACTTGACATCATGATGGTTTTGATTTTAGTGTAGACCATGTTTATGTAAAGTGCTGTAAAAGCATATTCTTCAGCAACATTTTCGACTTTTGCTTATACCATGAATCTAATTCGATGCTAAAAGCCACCAATAATGCGAGGTAGCTAAATAAAGGGTCTTAACGCTGTACCTTACCTTCGTACATCGGTTTTCTGCTCAGCACGCCTAATAGCGTGAGTTATTATAAATTGGGGTCATTACTGGTCTGGAACGCATCATGCGGTTGTAAAGAGGAAAAGTCGCTGTCAAAAAACCCATCTTCGCTGCTATTTGTGGGCATGTCAAATGACAGCATATGCGTGCAATTGTCACCAATTACAGCGCAATTTGTTCAATGAATTTATAGCTGTTTTTGCATCAGGCATGGCTCACATGAGTTCTAAATTTTTGAGCTCCGTCAATGCGTAACTGCTACTCATTATGGGGAGGGTGCTATTTTCATCAAATAAAAAAGTGATTTCCGGGGTGAAACTTAAAGTATTTGTTAGGCTAATTAATCTTAGCTGTTCTGTGCGCTTCAATAGAATAGATAAAATAACAAGCAAGATGCATATAAAATAGATAGTATTTGCATCAGCACAGCGCCCATATGCGCTAGCTGATGCCCTCTTTTTTCTGCTACGAATAGAATTGTACGTGTCTTCATCAACGTCACTTTCACTATCTGATGGGTTTAATGCGCCATCATGCGCAGTGCTTTCACCAAGAGATTCTTCATTTGTGTTAATATTTAATACTCGAGGAAAGAATCTGCCATGCGCGCCTCGATAAGTGACCATTTTATATTCATTTAAACTCTTCCTGCATGATTCACAACATAATTTGGATATCCCGAAGCCTACACTTTTATCAGGTGCATCCTTAAAACTGACAAATTTTTCGTTTGTTGTTAAGGCAAGCAATATGGCTTGTTCAGCATGCATTATCAGATCATTTTTAGGCGCAGAGGTTAGAATCAATATGTCTTCTGAAAGCAATGCCTTTAATTGCTCATTGTTAAAGCCTTCATGACCATTAGTGAGATGTCCTAATAAAAAATGTGCGCTAATTTTAACCAATGCATTTATTAAATGTGTGCTTGATTTACGTCTTTTTAGATGACATCTTTTAGTGTCTTTAGGAGTAAGATTGCCAAGGCCAGATATAACTTTTAGTTTGCCAATAGCCTCTGCAGCTGACTTTTTTAGATCATCATAATCAACTGGAGTGCTGTCACGAACACTTTTTAAAAAATCACGGATAATGCCCATTTTTGCTTGCAATATACCTTGTACGATTAATGGATCAGTTAGGGAAGAGTTAGAAGCAACGATGAGCTGTCCCTCATAAATGGTTACTGCCACGCAAGGGGTAATACGTTCATCTAAAGTCAATAGTCGGGCAAGACTATCCATAATCCGTTGAGCTTTGCCGACCTCTATATAGGTAATAACAGGTTTTTTTAATTTAACAATGCTTGGATTACTATCGAACCAACATTCAAGCATCTCGATGGACAATGGTCCGTCTCTTTCAATATCAATGATTTTTGGAATAAGTTCTTTACAAATATCATCATCACTAACAGGCCATTTAAGAATAGGTGAAAGCATTAATTCTTTTGAAAAATTTGCCTCAGGAATGTTTGCTTGTTCTCTAGCTCGAGATAACTGTTCAATGAAACGATCTATTTTCATCTGTTCACTCCTTTAATCACCA
>RGPR01000069.1 GCA_010030245.1 Gammaproteobacteria bacterium | reverse complement strand
GTCTCTCCAAACAATCGAATAATTTGTTGTCTTAAATTTGAAAGGTTGGTGATACAAGCCATCATATCATTTTTAATAATGGCTATCCCTAAAGTGCACCCATCTTAACCTCTAATAAATACTTGAGAGGTGTCATTGTATTTGAGGCAATGCGCATAATTGTCGCTCAATACGGCTGTAAATATGAAAAATACTTCAGGAAAAGAGAAGAAATGAAAAACAATCGAAATAGAGTGGACCGGTTGACTTGCATACTGCAAGGATAAATCCTAATATTAAAAAGGACAAGTTGTTTTATTCTACGCAAGGATGAATGATGGGTCATCAATATCTACTTGGTTTTTTTGTCATGCTCGGTTCAAATTGGGCACTAGGACAAGAGGTTTTTGGACAGCGCTACTGTGAAATTGTGGAAAGCCAAGATTATCGCGAATTTAAGATTTTTCATAAAGAAAATTGCCCTTTAAATTGGTGGCAACATCTAACCGAGAAAAAACTTCAAACTGAACATCATGTGAGTTTTATTCATTTAAATGGGCCAAGGATTTGGCTGACTGATGAAATCAAAACTTCAGCCGCCTTTGGTTCTGAGGCACATCGATTTTCAGGTATGAATTTAAATCTTGTGGCAAAATTTAAACCTGAACTGAATATGCTTTTACAAAAACATGGCCCTTATATTGATTATCATATTCATCGAGATCAAACTTATGCTTTTCACAAAGGTCGAGATATTGTCGAATTAATCTCACCAAAAGGCCAAGTCTATGTGCTTCAATCGCTTTCGCTAAAGCACCAAGCACAATCGCCGCAACACCTAGATACATTGATGAATCGAATTCATCCGCCTAGGGGTTGGTATTTAAAACATGGTGTAATATCGAATGTCCAATTGCTTCAAGCTGAACAACATAAGGTTCATGTGATTCAAGATGAATTAGAAAATACCTATCAGCTAAGCAATAAAGATTGGTTAGGGGCATGATCATTAGCAAGAAAATAATAAATGCATAAAACATAACTCAAATGAAATCAGTCCGATAATGATTATCGACCAAACATGACTATTGCTGATGTAAAAAGAAATTTTACGGGCATGGAGCCAGCCCACTTGCCCGGCTAATAGACCTGCAGTTAGATAAGAAAACATCACGAAGTGATAATGTATATTCAGAATGTATTGGCTGCTTATTAGAAATGCAAAAATAAATATTTCAAAATAAAACCCGGCTTTGGATTTAAAATGCAATAACAGACGAGCCCAGAAAAAAAGTGTAGCAGCATTATAACTATAAAGGATCATGGCGCGGGAAACTGGCGTTGTGGGGGATAGAATGCAATTATCTAGAGCAAATAACGTCAGTACTAACAGGACTAATGATTTTAACCAAATTGTTTTCTGTTCATAGAGGCAAAATAATATAAATAAAAGAGATAGCAAGCAACAATGAAACAGGTTATTTGCGTATAAACTATATGCGTATACTAGATTTGCAATGTTTTGATCTTGGAGCCAAATCGGTGGTAAAAAACGGTGTTTAATGAAAAAACTCGCTAAAAATAATATCCCCAACAATAAGGTAAGTAGGTACTCAAATGCAGTGCTGTGATAAGAGCACAACGTTTGTTTTGGCGAAATGATTCGGATCAATTGATATCGATTGAAGGCAGCCTGCCATATTTTATTAAAGTATTGGCTCGTGCGTCGGTAATATTTAAGTTTTAGATAACGCCAGAGTTTAATGCTGACCATCGGTACGACCAAGAGGGCAAGTATTGCATACATGATTTGGGAGAAATGTTCCCGAATTTGTTCATGCCCCATACCAATCAACACGCCTGGAAAATAAAATAATGCTGACCACCCGATGGCTGAGCTTGAATTGGCGATGATAAAGGTTGTTCGACTAAGTCCCATCATGCCGGCAATAGCTGGGACCATAGCGCGTATGGGGCCAATAAAACGAGCCAAAAAGACGCTCTTACCACCATGCTTTTCAAAATAAGATTGTGCATATTCTAAGGTTTGAGGATAGCGTTTGAAAATAAAGAATTTTCTTAGATTGCTTTTAAAAATTCGACCAATAAAAAAACTCAAGGTATCACCTACAATAGCGCCAAGTATAGCCATGCCAAGAGGAGGATAGATGGCGATAACACCGCTGCCTGCTAAAATACCAATGGCAGAAAGTGCGAGAGATCCCGGAATTAAACCACCAATAAATATCACAGATTCAGCGCATGAAACGAGAAAAGTCATCATCAGTGCATAATCAGGATGAATCCTTAGCCAATTGATGAGTTGTTCGATGTATTGCATGTTAGGTCCTGAAATAAACGATCATGTTGCATGTGTTGCATCAAGCAGTGTTTGAAGGTGGCTGTCACTGTTTTAATGTTGATGCTTGGATTCAAAGTCTTCATTTGTGTCATGATTAATTGTTCATAGCCACAGGGGTTAATGTCTGCAAATGGTTGTAAATTCATATCAATATTGAGCGCCAAGCCATGGTAGCTACAATGGTTCTTGATACGCAGTCCAAGGGAGGCAATTTTTTGATGATGGACATAAATTCCAGGAGCGCCACAAATTCGATGGCCATCGATGTTGTAAGCGTTGAGGACGTCTATGATTAGGGCTTCAATTCCCAGCACCAATTGTTTAATACTCAGTTGATGGCGACGACAATCCAGTAAGAAATAGACGACCAATTGTCCGGGGCCATGGTAAGTCACCTGTCCACCTCTATCGGATTGAATGATCGGTATTAGATTGCGATTTAGAATATGCTCAGATTTTCCGGCTTGTCCCTGGGTATAAACTGGAGGGTGTTCTAATATCCATATTTCATCAAGTGTTTTGTCGTTTCGATTCAGCGTAAACTCCTGCATCTTGACCAAGGTATCTTGATAATTGACAAGACCTAATTCGCGAATAATCAACATCAAAGCACCATTTTAACTTGCGGATGTTTGCTTAGGATAGCATATAGTTGATGAAGTTGAGTTTGTGAATCGTCTTCTACATTGAGTTGATAAGTCAATGAGACATAATTTTTGTTTTGACTAAGATTGGATTTGATATCAGCAGGGCTTAAATTGGGAAAATAAGATTGGATGATGTGTGTCATTTCAGCTTGCAGGTTGGGGTTATTGTCAATGAAAATTTTGACAGCAACTTTTCCAGCTTGAAAAGGGGCATCACTCATATTGATCCTTAAGTAAAGAGGGCGGCTTTTGGCCGCCACTTTGTTTGATTAATGATTAAATAAACCTTTCCAAGCCAGTTTGATACTGTCTTTACCGCGTCCAAAGAAACCTGCCTCTTCCACTTCATTTAAGGCATATATAGGGGCTTGTTGTACCAATTTATCATCAAGTTTGATCAAGAGCTCACCAATTTCATCACCTTTGTGAATGGGGGCAATCAGGTTTGAAGGTATTTTGGTAATCAGTTGTAATTTTTGATATTGGCCACTTGGTATTGTGACATATTGATCATTAATCATCCCAACTTTCAAGTCAGCATTTTTTGCTTTATAAACATGGGTTTGATTCAGTGTTTGTCCTGCTTTGTAAAGCTTATGCGTTTCAAAGAAACGGAAACCATAATTTAAAAGTCGCTCGCTGTCTTCAGCTCTCGCACTATCTGTCGGTGAGTTCAAAACAACAGCTAAAAGACGCATATCTGCTTTTAGTGCAGAAGATACGAGACAAAAACCTGCTTCATTGGTATGTCCAGTTTTTATGCCATCAACCAATTCATCTCGCCAAAGCAAGCGATTTCGATTGGGTTGACGAATGCCATTATAACTATACCATTTTTGTTTGTACCAATGGTAATATTGTGGAAAATCACGAATCAGCGCTCGACCAAGTATGGCGAGATCTTGTGCGGTGGTGTAATGATTTTCGTTTGGCAAGCCAGTGCTGTCAGTAAAGTTACTTTGTTTCATTCCAAGTTCGCCGGCTTGTTGGTTCATGAGCTCAGTAAAACCTGGTTCGCTTGATCCAACAAATTCAGCCATGGCAACACATGCGTCATTACCGGAGTCGACAATAATGCCTTTGAGTAGTTCTTCAACAGGCACATGTTGACCTTCTTTGACAAACATTCTTGAACCACCAATGCGCCATGCATCTTGGCTAATACGAACTTCGTCAGTAAGATGTATTTGATTCTGGTTTAATGCATTAGAGATGACGTAAAGCGTCATCATCTTGGTTAAACTCGCAGGTGGCATTTTGACATCAGGATTTTTAGAGGCAATAACTTTGCCACTGTTGACGTCGATTAGCATGTAAGCCTGAGCCTGAACGGGTGGGGCATTTGGTGTAATAATGGGCTTATTAATTCCAATGGGTTGTTTGATGCTTGGTAAAGTTGCAAGATTGTCAGCATTTACAGCAATTGTAAAGCTTAGGCCAAGCATGGAAGATAGTAGTATTTTTTTCATGTTCCACCTTAAAAAAAACTTTTTAAAAAAGCAATCATATCATATAGCAAGATGTTACAACCAGATATAGTTTGTGTACAATAGATCGAAAACATGTTTTGGATCATAAAATGAAAAAATATTTACAAATATGGATTATTTTCGTCGTGTTGCTAACTTTAAATGCTTGTCAAACATTCAATAATTCATCGAGACCATCTGATCCACAATCAAAAGAATTACAACCAGGTCGTTATGCCATCTTGAAAGATTTCGCCCCTGATGGTCCAATACCAACTTTTTTCAAAACTGTGGTTCCAAAAGCTGAACCCTTAAGCCGCTATGGTAATCCAGCATCATATAAAGTAGGGGGGAAAACTTATTATGTTAAGCGTTCGGTTCATGGTTATCATGAAAGAGGCCTTGCTTCTTGGTATGCTTCAAAATTTCATAAGCAAAGAACGTCAAGCGGTGAACCTTATGATATGTACGCATTAACAGCCGCACACCGAACCTTACCTTTACCGACATATCTTCGGGTGACAAATTTACAAAATGGCCGTCAGGTGATCGTTAGGGTTAATGATAGGGGGCCTTTTCATAGTGATAGATTAATTGATTTATCTTATGGGGCAGCTGTAAAATTAGGGATATTTCCAAAAGGTACGGCGTCAGTAGATATTGAAGCGATTAGCACAGCTGGCGCTTCCCACTCATTATTTTCAACACCAGCAAAAGTTGGCCGATATTTTTTACAATTGGGCGCTTTTCAATCCCTTTCTTCAGCCAATCAATTAAAAGCAAGAGCTGAACGATTAAGCCATCATGCGGTCATTGTTGATCGTAAAAATGGACGTTACCTGGTTCAAGTAGGCCCATTTTCAGGGCTTGGTGAAAGCGAACAAATGAAAAAAATTCTAACACGTCAGGGTCTGTCAGGAAGCTTTACCGTGATGCATTAATTCACGATCACTTTGGTCCCTATTTTACCGCCCGCCCCTGGTAAATCAATAAACTGCTCATTCAACCAACGTGCGTCTTGTACAAACAAGCGCACGCAACCATGGCTTGCGGCATAACCAGGAACTTCTTCACTACCATGCAGCGCATAACCTCGCCAAAAATGCATGCAATAAGGCATTATTGCACCACCACTTTCTCCATCGCCGCGCATGGGAAAGACCGTTGATATGCAAGTTTCATCGTTTTTTCTGACTACTCGAAAACTACCGCTTGGTGTTTTACAGTCGCCTTGAGTATTGCTATTGCAATGTCCTGAGCCACCTGAAGCAGGCCCCCACCAGATGAGCTCACCTTGATCATTGTAAGCAGCCCATGCCAGCTTTTGCTGGTCAACATAAATACTTTTTTCGCCAGTTGATGAAATAAAACGTGGAAATGGTGAAATATCGTAAATATTGAGTTGTTCTAATTGATTAGGAACAGCAATTTGCATCCCAGGTAACAGTTCAATATTCATTCGATTAATACGTTGCACCAAATCTCTTTTGCTCGAATCAGGAAATAAACTTTCCCAAGTTTCTCCAAGTTTAGTGATCTCACAATGGTAATCAGCTTGTTGACAAAGTTGTTCGCCAAATCGTTGTTTGGCTTGTGCGTCATAAGCACCGAAACAAAGACTGAAGTAAATGATTGAACAATATGAGGGTTTCATGATTCGACCAAGTTTTCCGTTGATATTTAAGTTATCGGCTATTATGCATAAAACTTAAATACCCTGTTAAGCTTAGTAAGATAATTTATTCATTTGACAGCTCTTGTGGTCATTTTTTCTTTTTAATTAAAGGCAACAACTATGGTGACAAAGAGGGATGTAATTGACAAGTTGCCTCTTCTTTTGTAGTACATTTATCCTCTAGTAAAAGTGTGCTTGCTTTTCCAGCAAAACTTGAAAATGGAGTTAATGCTGTCCCTAACGCTTTAATTGCAGATGCGCCATCATCTTCTATAAGCTTCGTTGTTGACACAGCGGGGTAAGATTCGCATGCTAGCCTTGTTTCGATAGATTCAGCCTCTAGTAGAGGTTGAAATGCCTGAGTATCTGGTTTTTGCCCCACTATTATAGATAGAAGTTCTTCAAGTTTTTTGATATTTTCAGAAAGTCTAGATACTATGGCATTCAATTCATCATATGGATTCGTGTCCATACCAAATGTTTGTAATTGTCTAAAGTAATACTCACGCAAATCAGTATGCGCCCGCTCAGAAAGTCCATTCATGCGTATTGGTAAACAATATAGAAGAAAGTTATTCAGAAGGTGGCAAAATTTAATCATACTATCTAATGATTTCTCTAATTCTGCTTCACCAATAGTTTCCAATTCCGCCAAAATAATTTTTTCTTGTTCGAATATCTCAAACTTAAACTGCTTCATCTTTGATTTTATTTGTTTTTTAACTAACTGTTGAAATTCAGTACCTAAACAAGCCATGGTCTGATTAATTTCTTTGTACATTTCATGAGCAAACGTCATTTTCTTGACCCAAGGGCTATCAAGTGAAAATGATGTTTTACTTCTTAATACCCTCTTGATTGATAATGGCAATTGCCTCTCTAATTCAATAGCTTCACGCATTTGATATTTTTGCTCAGAAGAGATTGCATAAAGAGATTTTGCCATAAGTGCACATTCAATATCATGAACAATTGAAATTTGATCGTATAGCTGCTCACATTTACTCTTGTTTAATTCAATATTTAATTTTTCATAAAAAGCTTCTGAGGACAAAGCTGGAATCTTTTTCCATAAGGCTTCTCGCAACTTGTGTCCAAAAGGTAAGCGAAACAAATAACTGGCTAGTAATATATTCTCACTATCTTTTTCTAACAATAATGAATGGATACGATATCGTGTTAAAACCTCATCTAAACATTCTGTCCTGTCATAACTGAAGATTGCTTTCATGATATTAACCAGTTCAGCCGTGGTAAATTGTTTGTATTCTAGGATTAATTGCAAGAATTGGCTTTTATTATTTTTAATCAATAATTTAACGTTCTTCATTACCAACGACTTCATCAACGACTCAATTGCTGACTGACATGAACGAAGACGCTTCATATTTTCATCGGTTTGCTCTCCAAAAGTTAGCAAGGTTTGGACATATTTAGCTTCAATTAGTACTTGATTCTGTTCAATAAGCGCCATTCGATCGTTTAAAACTGTAAATTGTTTTAATTCACTGACTGCGGAAGTATCTCCCATGATCTCCAAATACATTTCGCAGCATCTTCTGTAATCCTCTTTTAAATCATCAAACGATGATAATAGTTTTGTATGTTCACGAAGAGCAGAAATTTCACTTTGTTTTGAATCAATAGCTGAAAACATTTCTTCCATCGCTCTCAAATTTAGCTTTGGTCTAGAAACAGCTAATACCTTAACTTCTTGGGTAGGAGCAACTGGAAGTGATTCATCTAAATCTATCTCGACAAGTGCAGAGGTTTGCGTTTCGACAACTTCTTTTTTAATGATGGGTTGAGGTGTAAAATTTATCAAGGCTTCTAGTCTTGTGATCAACGCCCATTTATCACGAGAACGACGAATCCCTAACGCTTCTTGAAGACAAAGAGACTGTTTCATCCCTTCGAGATAAATTAGTGCTTGAGTAATGTCAAACTTAACCCCTGGAACTTGATCTTGAATTAACTGGTCAAAAGAACTATATAATGATTGATACCTTTCTTTTGCGCTGCCTACCTGTGTCTGTTGTTGAGAACGAATGAAATCGATTGAAGATTTAATTTTCTCTACAGCAAAATCCATTGTGATCTCGATTTCTCGAGGTGTTAATTCTTTCCGAAGGAATAAATCATCAGAATTCTTTTGCATTTTTCGCGACCAACCTACAGTTTTAGGTTGATCTATACTATTAAAAAATACTCTTAAGCGGTATACATCGCATCCGTCAGAACTTTGTAATGTGGCAGTATAATGATAAGCACTGTGCCCGCTTTTGTGATCATAATTTTGAAATATAGTTATATGGTGCTCATCTATATGACACGTAACATCTTGATTTAATATTAATTTATCAGAACTTACTGAAGGAAGTTTTAACATAATGTAAGGAAGTCCATCTCGGCTCACTTTAGAAACGCTAAGGTCGGTCTTTAAGGTTTCATTAGTAAGAAGTGTTCCAACAATTTGATGAAATGTATTCATTTATAGCCTTGACTAAAAATATCACATAATAATACGTTGTGTTTTTTTTATTGTCAATAAAATACGTTACCTACCAGTTCAAGAGCATCAAAGTTGAAATCCCTAACATCTTCTATCTATATTGCTCAAATAGATTAGCTTTACTTCTTTATTCAAGCGCTTATGGTCGTTAACTTCAGAGATATACAAAGGTTTGTTAAAGATAAGTGCGGCAACAATTGAACGAATATTAGCTAATTCAAGAGTGAAGTGTAAGCGAGGATTTAGTTGCGCCAATTCAGAAGTGAAACAGAGTTACTAAAGTGATAGATCTGGTAACCCCAAGGTAATTGCTTTTTTTATCAGTATAACTAGTGTTGCACTTCGAGTTTGAAAGGGCGGGGGACAACATATTAATGGTTTTAACTTGAATTTAATTCAAGATAAACTAATATAAATAGTAATCAACTCACTCTTTTTTGGGGAATGCCATGTCACAATCTTTTAACAAAAATGTTAAAAGTTATTCAGGAAATGATCTTTTTTTAGACGCGTTGAAACGTTTGCAAACTCTTTTGATACCAGGTAGCAATCAATGCATTGATACAGAAGCTGAAGTTAAGTTTCTTTTAAATCATCTAAATGATCCTATCGATACACCCATGGAGATCAATGAATTGATAGATAACCTCATTGATAAAATAAAAAACAATACCCTAGAAGTAGGGAACAATCTTGAGCTTAAAACGGCAATAGATAACCTCATTGATAAATTAGAAGCCGCAGGTCATCTGAACAGACCTGGGTTAGGTTAAGTGCCGAGTGTCGGTTAAAGACATTTTAATCTCGGAATAGTGATAGTAAGTATATTATAGCGGGCGGCATGTATCGCTCCGTGCTCGCCAGATCGCCCCGATTTAATACGCAACATATGAACAAAATACGGGCCGTAAAGTTGTGTAATTTTAGCTAAACTCAACTGATCACTATAACTATTATTTATACGACTTTTTTTCTAAAAACAAATGAATGCGATCGGTTGTCCAAGTTGGCATTCCTGAACCAAAAA
>RGPR01000068.1 GCA_010030245.1 Gammaproteobacteria bacterium | reverse complement strand
GCAGTTGAGAAACATTCGATTGTTTATGCAGAAGAACTGTTTGGTCCGGTGATTGCGATTTCTAGTTTTAATACCATAGAAGAAGCTATCGATTTGGCGAATGCCACTCGTTTTGGCTTGGGTGCTTCTGTTTATGGTCAAAATAGTTCTTTAGTCGAATCGTTGTTGGTCGACCAATTGGAGGCTGGTCTATGTTACGGCAATATGCCAGTGACCTCTGACCCCCGATTTCCTTTTGGCGGTATTAAGGATTCTGGCTATGGTAGAGAATTAGGACGAGAGGGAATCTTTGAATTTACCAATGTGAAAACGGTGATTATTGATGAAATTGCCTGATTTTAACAATATTGACGATGTCGATATCAATATTGATGTTTCCAAACAACAAATGTCTTGCTATTATCGCGGGAAAATTTGCGCATACTTTGACATTTCGACAGGTGCTAATGGCGTCGGAGAGCAAGAGGGGAGCGGATGTACGCCACGTGGAAAACATGAGATAAAAGAGATAATTGGTTTAAATCATGAAATAAATGCGGTTTTTGTTGGCAGAATATGGACTGGTGAAATATACTCTAAAGAGTTGGCACTGCAATTCCCACAGCGGGATTGGATTTTAACACGGATTATGCGTTTAGGTGGCTTAGAGCCAGGGTTTAATCAAGGTGGTAATGTTGATACATATCAGCGTTATATTTACATACATGGTACGCCTGATGATACCATCATGAAGTTTCCAGGCTCCCATGGGTGCATTCGTATGCGCAATCATGATGTGCTACTTTTGGCAAATTGGGTTAGACCTGGTTTAAAAGTATTGATAAATTAAATGCCAATGGCTAAATAAAGATTAATTATTTGGAGTATAAAGATGACGACCGAGATGCATTCAGATAAAACGAGCATCCTGAACGCTGTACGTGAACAGATTATTATGAAATTACCGAAAAAAGAAGCTTTGCAATGTGCAGAGTTTAGTAATCAGTTTTTTGGTACGATGTCTACTGACGATTTAAATTTGTGGACAGTTGCTGATCTCTACGGTGCTTCATTAAATTTTTGGTCGTTGATTTATAAAAAAAACAGTGATAGCACCAAGGTTAAAATATATAATCCTGATTTTGAACATTACGGTTGGCAATCCACGCATACGATTGTGGAGGTCATGACCAAAGACATGCCTTTTTTAGTTGAAAGTTTACGTCTTGTCTTTCACCGCATGGGTATTGTTTTACATTTAGCGATACATATGGGCGGCATTCGTTTAGAGCGCAATAATCAAGGTGAAGTTGTAAACGTATTGTCTAAAAACAATCAAGATTCAGCGACCTATCAAATCGAAGCACCCATGATGTTTTTGATTGATAGACAAACTGATGCGCATATTCTTGCCTTGATTGAATCCGAAATTGCCGCGGTTTTAAACGATAATCGTCTGGTTGTTCAAGATTGGATGAAAATGCGTGAAGAGGTGGTCACCTCGATTGAAGAAATGAAGCATCTTCCGTCATCATTTGACCAAGAACATGTTCATGAATCTATTGAGTTTTTAAAGTGGCTTGAAAATCATCATTTCACTTTTTTAGGCATTTGTGATTATGTTCTTGAAAAACAAGGGCATGAATTATGGATTAGACCAGTTCCTGGTACTGGCTTTGGTATATTACAGGATGGTCGTCCTGAAGCTCATCCAATAAACTTATCCGCGCTTCCACTAGATGCTCAAGAACTTGCTTTATCCAAGCAAGTGATTATATTGGCAAAAGCTGAAATTCGTTCCCGTGTGCACCGTGACACATTCATTGATTATATTGGGGTTAAGCGCTTTAATGACAAGGGTGAAGTGATTGGTGAGAAACGTATTTTTGGTTTATTCACTTCAGCAGCATATTATACCTATATTCGCGATATTCCATTACTGCGGTTGAAAGTTGCACATGTTCTTCAGGCTTCAAAACTGGATCCGCGCTCTCATGCAGGCAGAATTTTTATCAACATTCTAGAAACCATGCCAAGAGACGATTTAATTCAGGCCAGTGAAGATGAGTTAGTGAGTTTAACTCAAGGCATTTTTAATTTACAAGATAGAAAACGTATTCGATTATTTGCCAGAACAGACATTTATAATCGCTTCATTTCATGTTTAGTATATGTGCCTAAAGAACGTTATAACACAAGTTTGCGCATCGATATGGAGGATATACTGTCTGAGATGCTACCTGCAAACTCCATTTCATTCAATACCCAATTTTCTGAATCTATACTGGCAAGAATTCATTTTATGATTCATTTGAATCAGGGCGCAGTCCGCCCAACAGAAAGCTTGCTCAAAGAAATTGAAAAACGCCTAGAGCAAGTATGTCGCACTTGGTCAGATGATTTACAAGAGCTCTTAATCACCAATTTTGGGGAAGAGCATGGCAATACACTAAGTCATCGTTACCTTAAAGCCTTCTCGCCATCCTACACCACACATTTTGATCCGCGCAATGCATTGGTTGATATCAAGTATCTTGAACTTTTAAGACAAGATCAAAGTCTCAAAATGAATATTCATCGAGAACTAGATGACAATCATGGTCATTATTTATTAAAGCTTTATCATCCAAACTCTACTATTCCACTGTCAGATGTGTTGCCTATTATTGAAAATATGGGACTGAGAGCGATTAGTGAGCGGCCATTTTCGTTAAAACTAAATAATGGCGAGTTGTATTGGATCAATGAATTTACCATCACTTACCCTAATCATGATGAAATCGATTTAGATAATTTACGTGAGAATTTTCTTGAGGCATTTTTACAGGTCTGGCATAAAAAGGCTGAAAATGATGGTTTTAATAAACTGGTCTTAGATGCTGGCATGGACTGGCGTTCAGTCATGATGTTAAGAGCCTATGCAAAATACACTAAACAAATGGGTATGACCTATAGCCAAGACTATATTGAGACAGCGTTACTGCATAACGTGGACATTGCAAGAATGCTCGGAACCTATTTCCATACGCGTTTTTCGCCTCAATTTATTGGTGATAGGGCCTTAATTTTAACGGAATTACGCGAGAACTTGTTACAATCATTAGAACAAGTGTCTAATTTGGATGAAGATAGAATCATCCGACAATATATCGCGTTGATTGAAAACACCCTGCGGACCAATTTTTATCAACTTGATGCGCAAGGACAATTTAAATCCTATGTGTCATTTAAGTTTAATAGCAAAGACATTCCAGGCATGCCAAAACCCCATCCCATGTTTGAGGTTTTTGTGTATTCACCCCGATTTGAAGCCATTCATTTGCGCTCAAGTAAAGTTGCTCGAGGTGGCTTGCGTTGGTCTGATAGAAAAGAAGATTTTAGAACAGAGGTTTTAGGCTTAATGAAGGCACAGCAAGTTAAAAATGCGGTCATTGTCCCTAATGGTTCTAAAGGTGGATTTGTGCCAAAACTACTTGATGGCTTGCAGAGTCGGGATGAAGTGCTTGCTGAAGCGGTGTCTTGCTATCAGCTTTTTATTCGCGGATTATTGGATATAACTGATAATTATGTTGGTGCAGATATTATTCGACCCATTGCAGTTGTTCCATATGATGACGTCGATCCTTATCTAGTTGTTGCGGCCGACAAAGGTACTGCGACATTTTCAGATTATGCCAATGCTATTTCGAAGGAGTATGGTTTTTGGTTAGGTGATGCTTTCGCTTCAGGTGGTTCTAATGGCTATGATCATAAAAAAATGGGGATCACAGCAAGAGGTGCTTGGGAATCTGTTAAACGTCATTTTTACTATTTGGGCAAGGATATTCAAACCACAGGGTTTACTGTTTTAGGTATTGGAGATATGGCCGGTGACGTATTTGGTAATGGCATGCTATTATCCAAACATATTCGATTACTTGCAGCGTTTAATCATCAGCATATTTTCTTAGATCCTAACCCCGATGAAGGCATCAGCTATCAAGAGCGTCAGCGTATGTTTGATTTGCCACGTTCAAGTTGGGAAGATTATGATGTCTCTTGCATTTCAGAAGGTGGAGGCGTTTATAGTCGCTCAGCAAAGTATATTCCAATCAGCTCTCAAATTGCTGAACGTTTCAATATTAAAGAAACACGCTTAGAGCCAAATGAATTGATTCGAGTGTTATTAACTTCTTCGGTTGAATTGCTCTGGAGTGCAGGTATTGGCACCTTTGTTAAATCATCGCAAGAAACCAATCTTGAAGTCGGTGATAGAAGCAATGATGCGATTCGGGTTGATGCCAATATGCTCAACTGTAGCGTCATCGGGGAGGGCGGAAATCTAGGCGTGACTCAAAAAGGTCGAATTGAATATGCCTTAAATGGTGGTCGAATGTATACCGACTTTATCGACAACTCTGGTGGTGTTAGCTGTTCTGATAAAGAAGTGAATATCAAGATTCTTTTAGAAGACTTGGTAAAAAATGGTGATTTGACACTAAAACAACGTGATCTTTTGCTGAGTCAAATGACTGATGAAGTTGCAGGCTTAGTATTAAAAGAAAATGACGCTCAAACGCGTGCATTAAGCCTATGGGCATCACAAGCACTGCGTCATGTTGATTTGTACATTCGTTATATGGATAAACTGGAGCAGTCTGGTAAATTAGACAGAAAAATTGAATTTTTACCAAACACCCAAACTCTGTTAGAACGCAAACAAAATAGTCAAAGCTTAACAATCCCTGAAATTGCAGTCATTTTTTGTTATAGCAAAATTTTACTCAAAGAAAGTCTATTGGCAAGCAAAATACTAGACAGTGCTTATTTCCATGATGTGGTGGTGGAATATTTCCCAAGTCCACTCCGAAAAAAATACACTGATCAAATTCAAGATCACCAATTGAAGCGCGAAATTATTGCAACAAAAATTTCGAATTTGGTCATCAATGAAATGGGGCCAAGTTTCATTTATCGATTAAGTGATGAAACAGGCGCACCTGCCGCGTCAATTGTTTCGGCTTATTTGGTTGCGCGTGAAATCATTAATTTAGATGAAAATCTTGTTATTTTAAAAGGTTTAGAAAACCAAGTTTCAGCTTCGCACATGGTTGAAATTCAGATGTTATTTGTCCGTTTATTACGACGCTTAACCCGATCATTATTACGTTCAAATCGACGTCGAATTGACATCGGTCAAACGATTAAAAAATACAAGCCAGCGCTTGAGACTTTCAGCACCTCATTGCAAAAAGTTTTACCTGAGCGTTATCAACAGTACTATGAAAAACGAGTTTTGGAGTATATCGAACAAGGGTTACCAAAAAACTATGCAGGTTCACTGGTTAGTTTTTATGGCATGTTTGCGGTATTAGATATCGCAGACATTGCGCTGGCGAAAGACATTGATATCAAAGTCGCGGCATCTGCATATTTTGCCATAGGTGATTTTCTAGAACTTGAATTTGTTCGAATGCAAATTATTGTATTTGTGGTCGAGAATCATTGGGATAGTTTGGCGCGAGAAGCTTTGCGTGATGATTTAGATGCCCAGCAGCGCTTACTGGTAGAAAGTGTATTAATGAAAAAAGACACACCGGAAATGTTTAAGAAACGTTTAGACGATTGGGGCTCAAAGCATAAGGCTTTAATCAAGCGTTGGCAAACGCTGCTTGGGCAATTGAAAGCCGCAAATGATCTGAATTTCATCATGTTCTTTGTGGCGATGAGAGAATTGCTAGATTTAACGCAAACTGCTTTTCAAGCGAGTGAAAGCTGAGTATGATATTGTTATAGATAATCTTTAACATGGATGTTTATGAAAAATCAATATACTTTACGAGTGCAAATCATGCATGCCATCTTGGCGTGCATGGTTTTATCTGTCTTGACAGTAGGTAGCTTACTTAGTTCAATCCCTGAAGCATTTCAAGAAGTGAGTTATATGCTCCACAAATCGTTTGGAATTTGTATCTTTTTTTTAATGCTCTTGCGCTTATATTTTATTCAGAAAGATGGTCGTATAAAATTGCCTTCGCAGATGGCGTTATGGGACAAAGTGCTTGCAAGAACGGTGCAATATAGCCTTTATGTTGTGTTACTTTTAATGCCCTTATCTGGCTGGTTAATGTCTTGTACTTCTGATTATTTGCCTAGTTTTTTTGGTTTATTTGATGTGCCTTGTCCAGGTCTTGATAAAAATCCAGAACTTTCCAAGTTAATGAGTAGTGTGCATTACACTATCGCTTGGATAATTGGCGGATTATTAACACTTCATATTCTTGGTAGCTTAAAGCATTATTTTTATGACAAAGATCATGTGCTACAATCAATGTGGTCATTCAAAAGGAAATAGGAGCACAAGGGTGAACTTAAAGCGATATCTTTTAGCCTCTATGTTAAGCTTAAGCACGCAAATATCGTTTGCCTTAGTGCCTAATTTATTGAATGATGAAAAAAATTCAATTGAGATTTTTCGTACAGCAGCTGATAAGGTGGTCTTTATTCACCGTTTGACAACGGTGGTTGATCCCATGCATCAGATTTTGGCTGTGAAAGAAGCGGGTTCAGGTTCTGGGATAGTATGGGATAAAGAAGGCCATGTCCTCACCAATTTTCATGTCATCAAGGGTGCTGAGCAGTTTTCAATAAGCTTACACGGCAAAACTTACCATGCGACGGTCATTGGTTTTGAACCTAGGAAAGACATTGCCGTTTTAAAGATTCAATCACCTGATTTGCTCAATGTTTTAAAAGATTTTAAACCCTTAGAAGCTGCGCCAACTGCACAATTGCAGGTTGGGCAAAAGGCTTTAGCAATTGGTAATCCTTTTGGTTTTGACCATAGTCTTACTGTTGGGGTGATTTCTGCTGTGGGTAGACAAATGCCTGGCGTGGGTGGCGTTACTATTCATGACATGATTCAAACCGATGCATCCATCAATCCAGGCAATTCTGGTGGGCCATTATTGGATAGTTCTGGACGTTTAATCGGTATGAATACAGCCATCTATTCAGAATCCGGTTCATCTGCTGGGGTTGGTTTTGCAGTCCCTGCCGATGAGATTTCACGTGTGGTCAATCAAATTATTCAACATGGTCGGGTAAAGCTTGCTGGCATTGGTATTCAACCAGTACCACCTTCAATTGCAGCGCATCTAGGTGTCATCAATGGCATATTGGTGGCGGATGTCTTAGCAAACACCCCAGCGCATGCTGTAGGTATACGTCCCACCCATCGTGATGCCATTGGACGACTTATTTTAGGAGATGTCATTGTTGGTATTGATGGACATCCGATTAAAAATTATGATGAGCTGTATCATTTGCTAACCAAAATAGACATCGGTGCAACAGTGACGGTGACGATTATGCGTAACCATCAAGCGATTGATTTAAAATTTAAAACCATCGATATTGGTGCCTATTAGTCTATTTTGAGCTGGATAAACAATTTACAAGCATCCGTGCCTCGGTAGGTAAGGCTGGATACCACATTTCCTATCAAAAGCTTCTTGATTTTCTGGACTTCGATTTGTATTGGTCCATAAGCAATGCCGCTCGAATCTTAATAAAAATTGTTGTTGACTGAGACTACGTCGTTCTTGCTCATGACGCCATAATTGGCCTTTAAGCACAGATAGTTTTGCCAGAGGAAGTGGATTGTTTTCCAGTATTAATCTGACTGAACGCTGAGCGCTAAGCAAGGCTATTTCTTCTGCTGACAATATCAACTTATCATCACATAGCCATGTTATTAATTGCCTAATGGCATTTATGTTGGCCTTTTTCTCTTCTAATATACATGGATTAAATATTGAAGGATGTCGGCTTGCTTTTGATAGTGCAGCTTCGGCGCTGGCGATAAGCTTGTGAAGTTTGTCAATGATCCCCATTAAGGGGAATTTAAGTTTCATTTTCAAATTGTCTGAATAAGCCTGTAGTTCTTCTTCCCCAGAAGGTAATGGCACTTGACGCATTGATTTATTTAGATCTCCTTCAAATTCTAGAATATGCGAAATTAATTCATTTGGTAATTGAGCCTTGCCTGACAAACAATTTAATACGCCTAATTGTATTTGTTCTATGTCATCAAAGAACTTGATAGGCAGTAAATGAGCACGACCTTCTTCAAATAGATTTTGACTCTCATGCTTATAACTGGTTTTATTTGACGTCATAATAAGAACTGAATTAATTTCAAATGGACATTCATTAAAAGAAACATGTATTGTGGGCCCGTGATTATTTAGGATAAATGCTTGTTTTGTTACGGGGTTGTATTGATGTAAAGTTAACACATAGGTCGGTAAGCTAGTAAGTTTAAGGGTGGTAAATGTTGTGATACTGCTTGTCGTTAACATTTTCAAGCGGCTTAATAAATGAAGTGAATGCATTACTTTCATGGGATCATCGGTGGATATAAGTGTTTCTATAACGGTCTTAATTAACTTTAAATTCATTGGAATTGCAGACATCTCTAACAAGTAAAATCTAGAGTTTTGACTGAATAAACCTTCGAGGGCAGCAATCAAATTGATGAGCTTAGGATGGTGAGTAATTCTTTTTAAAACCTCTGGACTAAGTATATGCTCTACTTGAATGTTGTTGAGTAAACTATCGAGCCATAACAGGAGATTGGTATTGCTGACATCTCTAAGAATACGAAGTACTTCACTTTTATATTCTACTTGCCAGTTTTTTTGCTCTAAGGAAGAAATCATCATAGACAATGTTATGGGATCTTGGCATTCAATAAGTATTTGAATATTTTCTGGAGTTAACTGCGTTGATCTAAGGCGATTAAGCGCAGATAACAAGTCTGAGGGGTTATGGTGATGGCCGACACTGTTTATATGATTTTCATCATCAATATCAATTATTTTTAAAAAAGCTAAGCAGTTTATCATGTCACTAAGAGAATGAAGTACTCGCTCTTCAAGTGAATTTACTATACTTGACCTAAACCATAAACGTGTCAACCACCATGAAGAATGATAAGCATTGAAAAAATCGCATGGACTGGGAATGTCATTCTGAATTAAAATCCTTCCAAGAGCAGTGTACTTAAATAAGAAACTAAATCTACTTTTATTAAAATTGCTTTTAAGTGCTGCATAAACAAGCTTAAACATTAGCGCGGCATCCGGTTATTTAATGGTTTCTATTTTACCATAGTGAATATTTAATACAATATAGAATACAAATTTTACAAGTCTATAAATTTTTTAGCTAGAAAACTTGTGATTTTCGCTATTATTGATTATATCTATAATGTGAGTTCTATTATTGTGAGCATCAGTTGAAGCACTTTTATGTCTTATTTTTGTTTATTTTTGCATTTATGTTTCATCCAAGCCATGCTGATGAATTCACCACTATTGATCATGAAATTGAAGCCATTCGTCATCAAGTAAAACTTCACCAATCATCATCGACTGATTTATTGATACTAAAAAAGAAGTTGGATGCCTTTATCCCTGCACTGCATCAATGCATTGTTATTCAAAATGAAAACATTGCTGCCTTAAGTAGCGAAATTGAATACCTGAAGGATCCAGAACATCATCATCTTGCACAAACACAGAAAGATTATGATGTCTATTTACATGGAATTGGAAGCAATAAAGATAAGTGTAGTTTTTTATTAGTCAAAATTGAGAATATTCAACAACATATTTATCGTATAAACGCCAATAGTTTCAATAAAAATCTTTTTGTACAACAAAAGCCATTTTGGAGCATCATTTCTGGCTTGAAGGATTTTAGCTATCCATATCTTCAACCCGGTTTTATTTTCGAAATACTGAAAAATGAGACTGCTTTTTTTAGAACAAGTAAAGTGAATATCTTTTTTTATTTACACTTATTGCT
>RGPR01000067.1 GCA_010030245.1 Gammaproteobacteria bacterium | reverse complement strand
TGCTGACGCGCAAATCAGCACGTGCCATTGGCCCCAAAAGCGTATCGGGAAGCAGTGGATCTTGCATGTGATAGTGTTTGATTTCTTTGAGAAGCTCAGCAATAAAGGCTGTCTCTATTTTTTTATCAACAATGATTCGCTTACTCGATACACAGACCTGTCCACTATTGCGCAAGCGTGATCCCAATATCGATTTGGCAACTTCATTTAGCTTGGCATCAGCCATCACAATTGCGGCATCATTGCCACCGAGCTCAAGTGATACTTTTTTTAAATGACGTCCCGCAATCTCAGCAATTTTTCGCCCAACATCTTCACTACCGGTTAAGGTGACCCCTCGAACAAAAGGATGGGCGATAACATCTGCCACCATATCAGATGAAATACTCAAATGCGTCATCACAAACGGTGGTAAGCCTGCATCAAGACAGATGGATGCTATTTTTTTTGCACAACCGCTAACATTACTTGCATGTTTTAATAACACCACATTACCAGCAAGCAGATTGGGAATGATAAAACGAAAGACTTGCCAAAAGGGGAAATTCCAAGGCATAACCGCTAAAATGATCCCCAATGGCTTATGCACCACAAAACTTTGCTTGAATTCTGTCTTCACTACCTGAGGCGCTAAATAAGCTTTACCATGGTCGATATACTGTTTACAAACCAAACGACATTTTTCAATCTCTAAATTCGAAAATTGAATAGGCTTACCCATCTCCATACTAATCAATTCAGCACATTCTTGTTTTTGATTGGCCAAGGCATCAGATAAGCTTTTAATATGGGCAATACGTTCATCGACGCTGAGATGACGCCAGCTTAAAAAACTCTCCTGGGCCTTATTAATTAGTGCACAACAATCTTCTGATGAAATAATGGGATAAGTGTTTAAAATATTTCCTGTAGTTGGATTAATTGTATGTATTTGCATCGTTAAATTACCACCAAATAGTAGACAATGTTAAAGAATCTTTTAAAATAATAACACATAACTTGTTCAAACATGAGAAAAAGATGTTATCCCATAATTGTATTAGCAAAGTCGTTTGTCTTTCACTTTTAGCCTCAAGCCTATATGCTTTCCCTCGAGGTTGTGAGGTTTCTGGATTCAGTTTCAATCGCAATCATTTGGTGTTGAATGACAACAACGCTCAAACCTTATTCATGATCCAAAACACCGGACAAGCCAACATCAATTTCGAGCACATTGAAACCCGCGATGATGTCTTCATGAGTCCCAAATTAGAAAGCAGTCTAAGCCCACAAATGTGGTCTGCATTTTCATCAGACATTTCAAATTTCTACTTGAAATGTAGCGTGGATAATAATCCAGTTGATTGTTCAACTGTACTGTCTGTTTGTCAGTATCCAAGAGCGCAATTTCCATTAAGTAACAAAGGCACCTATTGGATATCCACAAATAAAGAACTATCAAAAGTGATTGAAGAGACCACACATAAAGGTATTTTTCTTAAATGGTAAACAAGGACTAAGCAATGGTTAAAACGGCATCCACCATGCGCCCACTAGGCAGTATGGCCCCAGATTTCATTCTTCAAGATGTTGTATCAGATCAACAACTACAATTATTTAATCACATTAAAGGCTATCAAGGCTTTGTCATCATGTTTATTTGCAACCACTGCCCTTATGTGAAATATATCAATCAGGCACTAGTAGCACTGGCAACAGATTACAAAGACTCTGGCATTGCATTTATTGCCATCAATGCCAATGATCCTCAAATGTATCCAGATGATTCACCCATTCATATGAAATTGACAGCACAAGAAGAAGGATATCCATTTCCCAACCAACAAGAACAAAAACCTAGTTTAGGTTGCAACATCAAATGGAAAGAGTAATTTGTTAATGCTAAAAAGAAAGTGTGCGGGAACGCACACTTTCTTGTATGCTTAAAATGAATCACCAATTCTACGATGTTTTTTGGCTTTTTCTTTACCATTCGCAGGCTGTTTCGACATTCTAAACTTCATTATAACCATGCGACATTTCCATGCTTCGTGTTAATTGTTAGCTTGTATTTGTCAACCTAGATATCGAGATTTTTTTAGAATAACAATTTATAAAATTTGCTTTTATTGAATGTTCTAAAGAAAAAGACCCATCATCGCCGAAACCATGATGGGTCTTTTACAAGGTAAATTACTTTGCAGCAATAACAGACACTTGTAATTTAGCAACAACATCGGAATGTAATAATACATCAATGCCATAGTCACCAATCGAATAAATCGGACCATTAGGCATTTGTACTTCTCGTTTGCAAAGCTCTAGGCCTTTTGCTTGAGCAGCATCCACGATTTCTAAAATACCAACCGAACCGTAAAGTTTACCTTCATCAGATGCTTGTGCCGCAATAGTAACACTGACATCATTGAATTTAGCAGCACGCTCTTGCGCTTTTGCAAAAGCTTGTTCTGCTTTCTTTTCTAATTCAGCACGACGCTGTTCAAAAGCAGCTAAGTTTTCTGCTGTTGCAAAAACAGCTTTGTTTTGTGGGATCAGTAAATTCCGGCCATAACCTGGTTTTACCTCAACACAATCACCTAGATTACCTAAGTGACGAACTTTTTCTAATAAAATAACTCGCATGGTAATTATCCCCTTATACGGTAGTTTTTATGCGCTTTGCAAATAAAAACCGAAAATTCAAGAAAGAATCTAAAGCGCCAATTCCAAATAATACAGGAATGCAAACATATGGCATGAGCATAAATAAAATGATTGCGCCTAAAATGGTCATTAATAATTTGGTTTTTGGAACAAGACTAAATAATATACTGCCACCGATAGCAACAAAATACATTGCTAGGCTAGGCAACAAATACCAGGCTGGGATAAACCCCACATTCCAAACCAAAAATACAGCCATACAAAAAACAAACAGTAGTTTCTGACTCGCTCGTAAATGCAACAGTTCATCATGGAATTGAATGGCATGTTGATCATTACTAAGCCAGGAATGTGCAAACGTAAGACTTGTCAACGCATTTAAATGCGCAAACATGATTTGCATCCCGACAATCATACTAACTGCTGATAGCTGATGATGTTTCAACAGATTCAAAACGTCAGCCACCATTGGATGAGGTAGCTTGGCCACATAATCCAAAAGCATTTGATAGTGTATTAGACCAAAGTCAGGTGCAAACAGATGAAGCATCACACCAACTAGGGCTGAAAAAACAATCATGATATAAGCAAGCATATGCCAAGAACGTGTTAACAACAGTGCACTTGCGCCAACATAGGCTGGCCAATAATCAAAGGCAGCAGTGATCCAAGCTGAACTGACGTCCATACCTTGAACATACAATGCAATACCATTAACGACAAAATTAGCACACATCAGGTTCCAAATGGATTTGATACCGAACCTTAGAATAAGAAAACTTATCAAAGTCACTGAAAACCAAGAGGTTGCCTGAAAGCAAGAAAGCACTAGGCTCAGGATCCAAATCAATTGCTGACTTTTCGCTGAACGATTTAACAATATCTGAACAATGTTTGCTTTAGAACGCATTAACGATGGCCATCACAATATGGTAATAATGCTAGAAAACGAGCATGTTTGATCGCACGCGCTAATTGTCTTTGCATTTTAGCAGAAACACCTGTAATACGGCTTGGTACGATTTTACCAGTTTCAGTGATATAATTTTTTAATAAATTAACATCTTTGTAGTCAATAAAAGATGCTGAATCTGAATTTAAGCGTGATGATTTCTTTTTTCTAAAGTTAGACATAACTTATTCTCCTCTTGTTTCACGATGTTCTTTTTCTTTACGCATCATTGGTGATTCAGTGGTGAAGGCTTCTTTTTCACGGATAACCAAATGGCGCAGAATAGCATCGTTAAATTTAATGACATTCTTTAATTCTGCCAATGTGGCATCACAACATTCGATGTTTAACATCAAATAATGCGCTTTGTGAACATCTTGGATTGAATAAGCTAATTGCTTGCGGCCCCAATCTTCTTTGCGGTGAATGATACCGTTATGTTTAGCAATAATGCCTTCATAACGCTCCATAATACCAGGAACTTGATCGCTTTGATCGGGATGAATTAAAAATACAATTTCATAATGTCTCATTGAAATTTCCTTATGGTTAAGCCTGCATTTTTAAAATTAAAGTCAGGCAAGGTTTTAAAGCACTACGAATCCTAAGGCATTTCACCTCAAAATGCAATATTTTCTCAACCAATTTTCATTGCATTTAGCTTAATTAAAATTCATTAATAATAATTTTGAATCATTTCATTGGTGTATTCAAATATCAGAATCATGCATCTCACTGATTTTGCTTGCATTTTCATTACTGCCGATGTATATTTTTTATAAAATAATAATAAAAAGGTTATGGGATGCAAATTATCACTATCCCCTTCGAAGAAAATTTCTTTGTTCAAGTCAATGGTCAAACTGTAAAAATCATCACATTTCAAACGAATGAACCTGGCAATATCAAATTTGGCATTGATGCCGCTCGTGAAGTACAAATCCACCGCGAGGAAATATATGAAACAATTCAACAACAAAAAAAAGCTATACTCAATACTACAGATAGTATCTCTGAATAACTATTATCTGGCTTGTTTTTTTATTATTCTTGCAAGCTTCACCATTTTATTTCTCAATCATTACGTCTACCGTTACCATGGTTTAAATTATATCGTTGAAGATGGCTTCATTTTTATTAATGCAGCTATTTCTTTAAAAATGCTCACCATATTTTTTGAACCTTTTAAACGATTAGAATATTTTGCCAATGATTGTCTTAAGTTATTTTCCTGCTTCTTGCTCTTGATGTTGGCAACCACAGCTATTCAATACACTCCCTTTGATCTCATTGATACATTTCTATTTGAACGTGAGACCTTGCCCTTAGTCAGCTTCATTGATTGGACCAAAGCTCACCATCTTTTTTATAGTCTACTGACATTAATTTATACTTCGCTCAACACTGCCCTTTTTTATATTCCACTTCTATTTGTCATGCTAAGACAAAGCAATAAAGTAAATAACTTCTGTCATTATATGATTTTCACTTCAGTTATTGGGTTTTTTTTCTATTTTTTCTTTCCAAGTTGTGGTCCTGTGCATCTATATGACAAGATTCACTTTAATCCTGAGCAAATTAACAATTATCAGAAGTACTTTGAATTACATCATGGCATAACACCGAATTTAATGGATGGTGGTATGATTGCTTGCCCTTCTTTTCATGTCATTTGGGCTTGGGCTTGTGCTCGATTTTTCATTTCAAATCGAATGCTATTTCCGTTGGCATTGATATGGTTTTTCGCAGTATGTGCCAGCACAATTTTGCTGGGCTGGCACTATTCACTTGATGTATTAGTTGCTATGTTAATTATTTCAAGTTATGAAATGGTTTCAATTTGGGCCTTAAAACGCTCACCATATTGATTTTGTAATTGACAAAACAAATCATTTAACTGAGCTTGCCCATATTGTTTTGCATAATTCATGGGCCCCCCTCGAAATGGTGCAAATCCTGTACCATATAACATGCCAGCATCTAAAAGCTCAGCATCAGCAACAACACCTTCACGAATGCAAGCCGCAGCCTCATTGACCATGCGCATGATTAATCGTTGAGAGATATCAAGTGAAACGTGAGCTTTTGTCAATTGTTTTTTAATTGGTTTACCCTGTTTATATTGATAAAATCCCTTACCTGCTTTTCGGCCTATTTCTCCTTTTTCAACTTTTTCGAGTAACTGTTTGGGTATTTGTCCTCCGAAATATTGAATTTGGTTTTTAGCAACCGCAAGGCAAACATCTAGGCCCACAGTATCAGCAAGTTCAACTGGCCCCATCATCATGCCAAAGTCTTTTGCAGCTTTATCAATGGCTTCAGGAGCAATACCTTCTTGAAGTAGCTCCATGCTTTCCATCAAATAAGGCATCAAGACGCGGTTAACCAGAAACCCAGGACTGGATTTGACAGGTAAAGGAATACGAGCAATTTGCAATACAAATGCAGATGCATTTTTTAGAGCTTGCACATCAGTTTGTTTAGCACCAACAACTTCCACCAGTTCCATCATCGCCACCGGATTAAAGAAGTGAATCCCTAATAATCGTTCTGGCTGTTTCATGATTGTTGCAATTTCTTCCAATGGTATGCTGGATGTATTCGTTGCTAATATGGCATCTTTCCTTGCCATTTTTTCAAGTTTTTTGAATATCTCTTGCTTTACCTCAAGATTTTCAAACACCGCTTCAATAATCACATCTGCATGACGAATGCCATAACCATGAGGATCTAAAATAAAGCGGTCCAGTGCAGCTTGAACCAAACGAGGTGATTTTAAACGTTTTTCATATAATTTTTTAGCTCTCGCATATGCAGGCGCTATTTTTTCAAAAGACTGATCTTCTAAAGTGACTTTTAGTCCCTTTAAGGCACACCAAGCTGCAATATCACCACCCATCACACCCGCTCCGATCACATGGACATGTGCAGCTTTGAATTGACTTTGCTTACCAAACTCCTTCAACCTATCTTTCAATAGAAATGCACGAATTAAATTTTGTGAACTTGGATGGCCAAATACCAATTTTAATGCAGATTCAGTTTCCATTTCATAGGCTTTTGTTCCCATGGCATAGTATTTTTCCCATAAATAGATCATGGCATTAGGGGCAGGATAATGCTCTAGACTGACTTTTTTAGCCACTTGCTGACGCAATATTTTGGCAATAAACGGTCGAACAAATGCAAGATTGCTCAGTGATTGCATAAAATTGGGTTGATAAGGTTTGGGTTGCTTTGCCACATAGAAATATGCCGCTCGTTTGAGTTGACGCACAGGTAATACCTCATCGACCAAACCCATTTTTTTAGCTGCTTTTGCAGAAACTGCTTTACCGCTTAACATGAGTTGCGCTAGTGCATCAAAACCACCGATTAATTTTGGCAACCTGACAGTCCCACCCCATCCAGGATTAAATCCTAGCATCACCTCAGGTAAGGCAAGCTTGGTTTCCTGGCGCTCGGATGCCAAACGATAACGACAGGCTAAAGCAAGCTCAAGTCCCCCGCCAAAACAAAAGCCATCAATCATTGCAATCGTTGGAACGGTCAATTGCTCAATTTTATTGAAGACCATTAAGCCCTTTCTTAAAAAATCCTTAACTTGCTCAGGCTCCTTGAATGATGAAAAAACATGAATATTCGCACCCGCAATAAACCCTGATGATTTTAAAGAGTGGAACACCACCCCTTTAATCTCAGTATTGTTGGCTATTTTTTGCAATAATATATTTAATTCATCTAATACCTCAGAGCTGATGGTATTTGCGGAAGAATGGATACAATCTAAGCCAAGCCAAGCAATACCAAAATCATCAATTTCTTTAGTCCAGTTTTGAAATTCTATTTTCATGCCATCACTCCCCCGTCTCTAACAACATCGCCCCACCTTGGCCGCCACCGATACAAAGTGTCGCAATACCCCGTTTGAGATTTTTCTTTTTCAGCATATTTAACACATGTAAGACTATCCTTGCACCTGATGCACCTATTGGATGCCCAGCAGCAATAGCACCACCTTCAGCATTTAATTTCTTAAGGTCAAATGCACCTAAGGCATTTTTCAACCCCAGTGCTTCTTGACAATAATTGCTATCATTCCAAGCCTCAAGACATGCAAGAACTTGTACCGCAAATGCTTCATTGATTTCCAGAATATCAATATCATTAAAATTCATATCATGTTTAGCCAACAAACTTGCAACCGCATGAGCAGGTCCAAGGCCCATGTACTTCGGATCAAGAGCCTGCCAATCACAATCAATTATTTCCCCTAAAACAGGAAGCTTATAGGCTTTAATTGCCGCTTCACTGGCGAGTAACAACATACAAGCGCCATCTGTGACTTGAGAACTGTTACCCGCTGTCACTTGACCAAATTTCTTATCAAAAACTGGTCTTAATTTGGCCAGTCCTTCTAGAGTAACATCTGCTCTTAATCCTGTATCTTGGGTGTAGACTTGGCCCCTAGCATCAACAATTGGTGTCACTTCGCTCATTAGTCCTTCAGCATATGCTTTTGCCAGTGCATGATGACTTTTATAGGCAAATTCATCCATGGTTAATCTATCAATGCCAAATCGATATGCCAATTCTTCGGCAGTTTGTCCCATATTCATCCCAATTAGAGGATCAGTTAGGCCTCGAAGAAGGCCTATAATAGGCAGCAAAAAATTAGGCCGAAATGCCGCAATCATTTTAGCTTTTCCAGCAAAACCTTTTGCAGTCATCCAATTTGCAAGCCAATTGGCCATTGCCAGATCATATAGAATAGGGGCTCGACTCATCGCTTCTGTACCACCCACAACAACCATCTGCGCATGCCCCATGGCTATATTTTGTGCGCCGGTATCGATGGCTTGCATCCCTGAAGCACAATTGCGCATCACAGTGAACGCAGGCACTTTATCACCACAACCTAAGCGCATCGCGATAATTCTAGCGATATTAGCCTCATCTGGCCCTGGCATGGCAGCACCGATAATGACTTCATCAACTTGATTGGCTTGAATAGGTAAGCGATTAAATAAAGCAGTCCCTGCTTGGACGGCAAGATCTGAAGCACTCATGGGGCCGACCCCTTTGGCTTTTAAAAAAGGTGTACGCGTGCCATCAACCACAAACACTCTCGATGATTTGTTTTTTACTTTCAAAATGACATCCCTCATCATACGCATAATAAAGGAATAGAATGACAGCTACGGAGATAATTGGCAAGACTTGGAGATTAGAACGACTATTCTTTTATCTGATACAATGGATTGTCTATTATTGCCGCAACTTGCGTAAGAAATTCTTGCTCTAGTGCGGTTTGCTTAGGCTTCATTATAATTTTTACAACAGTCCATTCTAGATGCAAAGCAAGTTCTTTATCTGAGCTGGATTCATTGGCTAAAATGAATAATAATTGATTTAAACCTTCAATAGAAGATAAATCGGTTATCGCTGAAACATCATCACTATCCTTAAGTTCAAATGTATTTTTAATGATTGTCATGATTTTATCTCGCATAATTTAATCCTTATTATATTTCTAAATTTTCTTGATACATTACATGCCAGGTACAGCTGGACCTTGATCACTTTGATCTATTTCAGCTCCAGTTATCTCTGGCATGACTTGCCTTAATTGTTCAAGACATTCCTGCGCACTTGGTCTATTTTCAGGTTCTTTGGATTGCATAGCGTTAAGTAAATCAAACATATCCTTACCCAATTGAACCTGGCTTAATGAGAAATCATAAGGGGTATCAACGTATGCTGTGACAAAAACTGCAAATTCTGGCTCATGTATTCTATGATTAAGTTTTAATAATAAAGCTTCTTCAAGCGAATCTGAACTATCAAATGCTTGTCTTATCTCTTTAAATAATAAAGGATTCTCAATCTTTTCAAATGTTTTGCAGAGCCGGCTTCTAACGAGTTCTTTTCTATTCACTCCCAAAATTTCCGCTAAAATAGGTGTCATCGTATAGATATCTTGCGAAGGATGAGCCAGCGCCCCCGCCAAGTATTCTGGTGGAAACTCAAATGCAAAAACAGCCTTGTCTAGATTTTTAAACCTCATCATTGTTGGATGACTTGATTGAAGGTCAAGCGCACAACCAAAATCAATAATATGGATTTTTTTTCCAGAATCATCGTATAAAATATTTTTGGTTTTAAGATCGTTATGTGTAATTCCTTTGGCATGCATTTGTTCTAAACCAATAAATAATTCATTAGCCATATGATACCGTTGTTCTGGTAGCAGGGAGCTATGAGGATGAGAAAGCAAGTATTCCCAAAGTGAGATGCCTTTATATAAAGGCA
>RGPR01000066.1 GCA_010030245.1 Gammaproteobacteria bacterium | reverse complement strand
TTCAACACTTAGGTTGCCAGTCGGCGTTCGGGTATAAATTTCCTGGCCTTGTGCTTCGGAGAAATAAAATTGATCAGGATATCTCATTGTGATGATTTCCGCTCTGCTATTAGTAATATTATTATAGCAAATTTATGTATTTTAGGCATTAGGCTCATATTTAAATCATAAAAATCTTTTTTCGATAGTTTATCATCGCTGAGCTTGAGCTTATCTTTGCCAGAATAAACCTCACCTATCCTCATGCTAAGATTCGCAATACGCATGAAAAAGTGTAAAATATATTCATCTGTTGTTTGGTTTTTTTGGGGTTTATGAATGAATATCTTATCTTTTGCTGAAAAAAAGAAACAAGGTGAAAAAATCACGATGGTAACTTGTTATGATTATTCATCAGCAGTGCTTTTGGGTAAAACTGAAATTGATTGTTTATTGGTGGGGGATTCAGTGGCGATGGTGGTGCATGGATTCGATTCAACAATTCATGCCAATATGGATATGATGCGCTTACATACGGAAGCCGTAGCTCGCGCCAAGACATCGCAATTTATGGTGACAGACTTTCCTTTTTTAGCCCATCGCATGGGAAAAGCAGAGGTTTTTTTAGCTGCAAAAACCTTGCTGCAAGCAGGAGCGCATGCCTTAAAAATAGAAGGGGCTGATCAAGAGACTTTGGGTATTATCCAAGATTTGGTCACGGCAGGTGTGCCGGTAATGGGGCATATTGGCTTGCAGCCTCAATCCATCTTGAGTCTTGGTAACTATCGCGTGCAAGGCCGTGAGGCAAGCCAAGCGAAAGCTTTACTTAAATCAGCACAAGCACTTGTTGAGGCAGGTGTATTTTCGATGGTGATAGAATGTGTGCCAGCTGAACTTGCGGCCATGATTAGTGCTCAGGTGAGTGTGCCTTGTATTGGCATTGGTGCTGGGGTTGATACGGATGGACAAGTGTTGGTATGGCATGATGTGCTCGGTTTGAATTTAGAAAAAATGCCAAAATTTGTGAAACAATATGGTGTTTTGGGGGATGAGGTGATAAAAAGTCTTGATGCCTATCACTTAGAGGTAAAAGCTGGTGTTTTTCCGGAAGATAAATACAGTTATGCAGTAAAAACCAAGGCGTCATCATGACACTTGTGATTGAATCAATGGCTCTATGGCAAACGACTAGAAAAGAGACCTTGGCAGGGCAATCCATTGGCTTTGTGCCCACCATGGGTAATTTACATCGTGGTCATTTGTCTTTATGTCGCCAGAGCATGGCAGATAATAATGTCACCGTCTTAAGTATTTTTGTCAATCCCACGCAATTTAACGATCCCACTGATTTAGCCAAATATCCAAGAACCTTCGATCAGGATTTGGAGCTGTTAAATCAACTTGGGGTGGATTATTGCCTTATCTTAAGTGAAGCAGAAATGTATGCTGATGATTTTCGGTATCAAGTGAGTGAACATCAGCTTGCCAATATCTTGGAAGGACCGATTCGTCCCGGTCATTTTACCGGCATGCTCACAATTGTTTTAAAATTACTCATTGGTGTTGGGCCAAAACGAGCTTATTTTGGAGAAAAAGACTATCAACAATATCTATTGGTCGATGGCATGGTTAAAAGCTTCTTTCTAGACTGTGAGATTGTTGCTTGTCCAATTATCAGAGAAGATAGCATGTTGCCATTTAGCTCCAGAAATGCGCGTTTAAGTGATAAGGCGCGCTTACTTGCCGATCAATTTGCCAATTGTTTTAATCAAAAATCCCTGGCTCTTACTGAAATAGAAAAGGCACTAAAAGCTTTAGACATTGAGATTGATTATTTATATGAAGATGAAAAAAGAAGAATAGCGGCTGTGCGTATCGAGGGGGTGCGTTTGCTTGATAATTATGCCATAGAAGGAAGCCATGATGGATATTAAGAACTTGATCAATCAACCAGGCCACCATGAATACTTGATTTCAGGACCTGCAGGGACGATGGAGGTGGTGGTGTCGATTCCGGAAAATTGTCGTCAAGATTGGATAGCTTTGGTTGCTCACCCACATCCTCTCCAAGAAGGCAGCATGAACAATAAGGTGGTGACCACCACAGGTCGGGCATTGCTCAAACGCCAAGTGCCTGTTATCCGCTTTAATTTCCGAGGTGTTGGCGCCTCCGAAGGACAGTTTGATCATGGTAACGGTGAAACCGAAGATTTACTGTATTTGGTGAGCCTATGGCAACAAGCCTACCCCAAGGCCAAGTGGATTTTAGCTGGTTTTTCTTTTGGTTCATATGTGGCATTTCGGGCTGCTCAATCCTTATTACCAGATTATCTGGTCTTGATAGCACCTCCAGTACATCGTTTTGACTATCACTTGGGCCAGGATGTGTTTGTACCGACGGTGATTTTTCAAGGCAATGATGATGAAGTGGTACCAGCAAGTGATGTGAAGGCATTTGCTAAACGTTTTAGCCCTGAAGTGCCAATGGAATGCTTTCCAGAAACTGGACATTTCTTCCACAGTAAATTAATTGATTTAAAAGATGCCTTGGATAAATGGATTAACCTCACATGAAACGTCCCCTCAAGCTCAAAGCGCAATATCTCAAGGAAGTGCAATTAGGTCATATCAAGCTGCAAAACCACCAATTGCATATTTTACAAGTGATGGAAGGCTGCTGGCAGCAATCCACTTCATGGTTGGCTTGGTTTAGGCAGGGGATTGTCAAAAAACATCTCTATATTTATGGCAGTGTTGGTTCTGGTAAAACCTATCTCATGGATATGTTTTACCAAGCGCTGCCTACCCCAAAAAAATGGCGGATTCATTTTCATGCATTTTTAGAATACGTCAGTGATGAATTGAAGAAATTACAAGGGCAAGTCAATCCAATGCAACAAGTGGTGCAAACACTTGCTAAACATTATCAAGTCTTATGCCTTGATGAAATGATGGTGCAAGATGTGGTCCAAGCGATGCTTTTAAGGGAACTGGTCCCTGCTTTAATGGCGGCCAATGTGTTATTGGTCTTCACCTCAAATATTGCCCCACAAGATTTATATACCAATGGCTTACAGCGGCCGCGTTTTATGTTGGTTATTGAGCATATCGAGAATTTTTGCCATGTGCTTCATCTGCAGTTGCAGCAGGATTTCCGTCAAGGGCGTCTTCTAAAGCCTGAGGAAGTATTTTTCACAGAGGCAACAGGGAAAGAGCAACTTAAGGCTTGTTTTGAGGCTTTGGCCAACACCAATGGTGATACAATTGAGGAGGGCGGGCATGTCATGATTGAAGGTCGCCAGGTCGAGGTGATTGCAAAAACCAAATCTAGCGTGTGGTTTGATGCCAAGGTCATTGCAGCGATACCACGATGTCAAAGAGATTATTTAAGTCTTGTCAAAACCTATCCCATTGTCTTTATTAGTGGCTTGGATGCCTTTGCCAGTGAGGACGTGAGCGCTGTTATTTTATGGATGCATTTGGTCGATGTGTTTTATGATGCCAAAATGAAATTAATTCTGGCCTCAAATACCAATCTCGATCATTTATATCCGGAAGGCCCCATGAAAGAACCATTTAAGCGTTGCTTATCACGTTTAAAAGAAATGCAGTCAAGTTGGTATTGGGAAATTTAGCCAGTGCACATCGAGAAAAAAATATCAATCTTGCCTGAAGACTGTGTTACAATTTTGCTTTATGCTGTGAAGCCTGACTTATATTGTTGATGAATAAAGGTATTTGCCATGAGAATTGTATTAATTGGTAATGAAAATGCTGGCAAATCTCGTCTTTTTCGAGCCTTAACTCAAGTTGAGGCAAATCAAGAAGGTGCTTCTGAAGCATCAATTATTTTTGATAACAACTATCATTTGCTTGACCTTCCTGGTTTTTATAGCTTGTCGCATGGGCCCGAAGCAGGGCTTGCCATGGAATATGCGACGGAGACCTTGTTGCAACATCCTCCTGAGTTAATCATCAATGTTATCAATGCATGCATGCTTGAGCGAGAACTTTTCTTAACGACACAGTTGATGGAGCTTGGTCAACCCATGCTGATTGTCCTCACCCATATGGATGAGTTATTAGACAGTAATGCGACAATAAAGCTTGATGTCTTGGAAAAACAATTGGGCGTCAAAGTGCTTGCCATCAGTGATTATGATGCCATTAGCATGCAGGCTTTTTTTCGAGACCATGTTGAAACATTTAAAGACTCAAAACCCAATTGTATACCTTGGCCTTTGGATAATTTGCAAGCGCCAGTATTATCGACACCTAAAGAAGCGTTTGCCCTCAGACGGCTATTAGAAAGTCAAAGTTTTCATCAAGCGTCATTGCATCCCAGTGATGATGTCTATCTATCTTTATTGCAAGACAATGAGCTTTCACCTTATCAAGGCGATGATATCGAGCTTCAAGCTTTAGATGCCAGATATCAATATGTACATCAGTTGTTAAAGAAATCCCTGACGAAGGTCAATCACCAAAAAAAAGGCTTAACGCAAACACTCGATCGCTTCTTCCTCCATCGTTTTTGGGGTTGGCCAATATTTTTATTGGTGCTCTTGATTTTTTTTACAATGGCCGTTGATATTGGTGGGGTCTTTCAACAAGAACTAAGTGCGTCATCTAATTGGTTTTTTCAGTCACCCATCAAATACGTTCTAGATTATTTTCATGCACCCATTTGGTTAAAGTGGGTTATTGTGGATGGCTTAGGACAGGGGGTATCAACCATGTTGAGTTTCTTACCTGTCATGGCATTGATGAATATCTTTTTATCCATGCTGGAATCAAGCGGCTACATGGCACGTATTGCCTTTTTATTTGAGCGCATCATGCGACGTATGGGACTGCCCGGTAAGGCATTTTTACCTTTGCTGATTGGTTTTGGATGTAATGTGCCAGCCATCATGGCGGCCCGCACTGTTAAGGCAGGTAGGGAAAGATTATTGACGGTCTTACTCAGTCCATTCATGTCCTGCTCAGCAAGACTCACTATTTATGCCGTTTTTGCAAGTTTATTTTTTCCACATTATGGTGGCTTGGTGGTGTTGTCACTATATATCCTCGGTATTGTGATGGCCATATTAACGGGACTACTTTTAAGACGTTATTGGTTAAGAGGGCGGGTGACAGCTGTTGGTTTAGACTTGCCAAACTACCGTTGGCCATCCATGAAACGTTTGAGTAAAGATGTTTACCTGCGTTTAAAACTATTTTTAATTCGTTCAGGTAAATTAGTACTCCCTTTCTGTGTGGTCTTAGGAACTTTACAATCGGCTGTTGCACAGGGGTGGGTATTTTCAGAAGGCTTAAAATCTAATGCGTATTTGTTGTGGGTGTATGTGTTACATCCATTTTTTGCGCCGATTGGTATTGGTATTGATAATTGGCCAGCAGCAGTTGGGTTACTCACCGGATCGATGGCCAAAGAGATAGTGATCGCGACTTTAAATACCCTGTATAGTCAAATGCCAGGTCTTTTAACTGCAGGCAAACCATTTTTAGTTTTAAAATCATTTTTGGTTTTACCAGAGATGGTGCGTGAACAAATTGATTTTGAAGCCTCTAGACGTTTAATGGGTGCTTTTGGTGGGCCAATTTCAGCATATAGCTATTTGCTTTTTGTCTTACTCTATATTCCTTGTATCTCAACACTTGCCATCATTCGTCAAGAGGTAGGGCGTTTTTGGCAGTGGTTTGCGTTATTATGGTCTCTATGGATAGCTTATTCTGTGTCTAGTTTATTTTACCAATTGGCATCATTTTCCGCTCATCCCTTACAATCCATCTTATGGGTTGTTGGCGAAGGGTTGGCATGGATGATGTTGATTTTAATGTTTAAACATTGGAAGCCTAAACATGTTAAAAGCGATACATGAGTATATTAAAGAGCAACGTTTAGTCAGTTTTAAAGAACTTGGTATTAATTTTGATATGACCCCTGAAGCCTTAGAGCCTATCATCGAGCGTTTGATAGCACGCGGTGATATTCGAGAAGTAGCGCAAAGCTCTTGTAAAGAAATTTGCCAAGATTGTGAAAGTCCAAGGTATTTTGAGGCAAATTAATACATTTTATATTAATTTGAAATTCTCGCCGACTTCACAAAGCCCTCATGTTTTTGTAACTATATGTTGATAATTTATTGGTGATGGTGGTGTTTTCGATTTGAAGATCGTCCACTGTTTTTTGAGATTAAGCCAGCATCAGCTTCTTTTACGTACTTTTTAATATCCTTGGCATTTGATTATCAAAAATGCCACATTTTCCAGCTGCATATTTTAGGTTTATTTTGCCTCACGATTTCACAGCTAGCTTTTCTCTGCCTTTCCTTACTGTTCATTATCAATATGCCCATAACGGTTCTTGTTAAATATTGATGCGGAAACACTGAATTAGCCTATTTTATATAAATATTGAACTGTAAATAAAAAAAATAAACAACATGGTGCTATAATAATTATATAGGCTAATTTTAGAGGCTCACCATGCAAGCAAATCAAGAACAAAAGTTATTAGAAGAAAAATTTAGAGAGGCAATTAGAGAGGCTCATAGGATATACGCATCTAAGGAAAATCTATTCACGCCGGGTGTATTTTCTTCTTTTCGTCACCTTTCTATATCTCAAAAAAAGCAAACCTTATTTAATCAACTTGATGTCAGGCAAGATTTAGGAAATATCGAGCGTTTATTAGCAGAACGATTAAAAGATGGTAAATTTAATAATGGAAGTTTCAATACTATATTGCTAAAGTGCTTAAATGACCAGGGTATTGAAACCGTTAATGGCATGGAACTTAAGCAATTTGTCCCCCCAGAAAAAAAACGCCTAGCAGAACTTCTATCAAAAAACCAACCAACGGAACGATTACCTTTTAGAAATTTCGATGGAGAATTATCACCAGAAGATGTTGATGATGTATTTGTAAATGCATTTAAAGATCCCATGTCTCGAGAGGAATTGGAAGAAAAGATAACGAAGCTTTTAGAAGAAGCGAGTAGATTAGAAGAAGCGAGTACAAAAGATGACACGTTAAAATTTAAAGCTCAACTTGGTAACCAGAGAGAAGGAAAAAATGTTAAAGGAACTGCACCCGATGATAAGGAAGAGCTAGAATTACTAAAATTACTTAGTCAGCCTCCTAGGTATCGGTGATTTTTAAAAGGTCATGAAATGAAATGGCCCCGCCCAATTTATCAAACGGCGTCAATTTCATTTCGTGCTTTAGATTATTTATTCTGGTTAGTGACGCTTCCACCACTTGCGTTTCAATTTTTTTCATTAATGGGATAACTGCTTTGACCATTTGCTTACTCTCGGGCAACTTACATAGAAGCGACTGTAAAATTGCTTCAATTGTTACCTTTGATACTTAAGCGTTAACAAGTTCTTATAATTGTCATCGTGTTTAATTATCTAATCAATGAGTTGTTGCAATGATGCTGGGATAGAGAAATCATCAATAGGTAGCTCCATTGCGAGACATTCTGCAGCAGAGAAAAATGAAAATATAGCGAGGATATTTTTGACCGAGTGTTGTTCATCAATTATTCTAATTAGATATGATAAATTCTTGTTGTATATTTATATAATTTATAATGCAATTATTTGTCATTTTAAATGTTTTGCAAATCTAAAGGGTATGCTAGACTAATCTAGTGTATAGGGTATTTGGGATGACATATGTCAGAAGATGACTCAAACGATTTTGCTTTAAACATCAGCTTAGATGAAACAGCTTTTGCTAAAACCATGACGTATTTACGTCAAACATGGTCTTATCTTGAGATTCGTGTAGAGCATGAAGCATTTATTTTTCAGGAAAATGCAACAGTGATTCAACCGCAGCCACTCGTTGAAGATTCCACTCAGTATGAATTTGTATATCCTATTTTTGATCATGGAGATCGCCTGCTAACTAGTAAGGAGCTTGCTACAGGCTCTTGTATGATAAAAATGTATTATACCATTGATAAAATGATCGGTATTCTTTATGAGAAATATCTCTCTGCCGGGAGCGGTGATGGCGGGATTGATGAGTTTAAAATTTATCTCGATGGTGAGACTTTATCGATACGTAAAGCATTTGAGGTCATTATTAATATTCCAGACAACTGGTTAGTCATGAATTTCGAACCAGGAAACTGGGGTAGTAACTATTTAAATACCTTACAAAAGCTTTATGATAAGGGGTATAATTATCCAGAAGCTGCTCCTAGAGATTATTATCGTCACACCCCAAAAGCTGCTATCAATCCAAAAACAAGTAAGAATAAATAATGCTAAATAATAGGCATTTTTTTTTATAAAATATGTTATAGTTGGCAGTTGAACTTTAAAGGTTTTATTTTTTTGCTTATTTGTTTATTAAAAAACAAAATTTTGAGAAAACTTAGTCAAATGATGCAAGGATAAACAGCGATGAAACAGAATCGTCCGATTAACTTAGATCTTAGAACCTTACATTTTCCGGTAATGGCAATTACCTCGATTATGCATCGTGTTTCAGGGATCATCATATTTATACTTCTTCCCTTTATGATTTACTTTCTCCAGTTATCATTGGGTTCTAAAGAATCATACCTTCATATGCTTGAACTCCTAGATAAGTCATTTTATAAGCTTATTGTCTGGGGGTTTCTATCGGCATTGGTTTACCATTTTATGGCTGGCGTTCGTCATATGATTGCTGACTATGGCTATGGTGAAACAGTGGGGGTTGCCAAAAAAACAGCACGTCTTTTATTGACTTTAACAGTCATGACGACTGTATTACTGGGGGTATGGGTATGGTAACAAATGTCACTAGTTTAACTGGAAATGGTTTAAAAGATTGGTTAATACAGCGAGTGAGTGCTGTGGTGCTAGGTCTTTATTTATTGATTGTTCTTGGTTATTGTCTGATGCATCCCCATATGACTTATGAAGATTGGTCACAGCTTTTTCATTGTCAAATGTTTATTGTATTCAGTGTACTCACCATGTTTTCACTGATTTTACATGCTTGGATTGGTTTATGGACAGTCACGACAGACTACCTCAAACCAACCTGTATCCGTTTGCCTATACAGATGCTAATAGCGGCATTGCTTCTTGGGCTTTTCATTTGGTTTTTAATGATTTTGTGGGGGTAAATAATGGCTCTACCACGTCAAACATTTGATGCGGTGATTATCGGCGCAGGTGGCGCTGGTATGCGTGCAGCATTACAGTTGGCAAATTCAGGAATGAACGTTGCCCTGGTTTCTAAAGTATTTCCAACTCGTTCTCACACTGTTTCAGCCCAAGGCGGTATTACAGTTGCCTTAGGCAACTCGGCAGAAGACGATTGGCGTTGGCACATGTATGATACCGTCAAAGGGGCAGACTACATTGGGGACCAAGATTCCATCGAGTATATGTGTAAAACAGGTCCTGAAGTGGTCTACGAATTAGAACACATGGGCTTGCCATTTTCACGTATGGATAATGGCAAAATTTATCAGCGCCCCTTTGGTGGTCAATCTAGAAATTTTGGTGGTGAACAAGCAGCTCGTACTGCTGCTGCAGCCGATAGAACAGGACATGCGCTATTACATACCCTCTATCAACAAAATCTAAAAGCCAAAACGCATGTGTTTAGCGAATGGTATGCCCTTGACTTTGTCATGAATGATCAAGGTAAAATGGCAGGGGTTGTGGTTTTACATATTGAAACCGGTGAAGTGGTTTACTTCCAAAGCCGAGTTTGCATTTTAGCCACAGGTGGTGCCGGACGTATTTTCCAATCAACCACCAATGCCCATATCAATACAGGCGATGGTTTCGGCATGGTTTTGCGAGCAGGTGTTCCATTGCAAGATATGGAAATGTGGCAATTTCACCCAACAGGTATCGCTGGTGCTGGCACCTTAGTCACTGAAGGTTGTCGCGGTGAGGGTGGTTATTTGATTAATAAAGACGGTGA
>RGPR01000065.1 GCA_010030245.1 Gammaproteobacteria bacterium | reverse complement strand
AACCTACCTGGGACACAGGCCGACGTGGGATAATCGCACTGGAACGCCCTGTTCCGTGGCCTGGCCCCGACTGATAACACCAGAAGGCGCATTTTGTTGGTATGTCGTATTTTCCTCGACTGCGTGTTTCTTACTTGGCCTTGGTGAGTTTCGGCCCTGTTATTTCTCCGCCTGGGTTTCTGGTTGCCCAACCTTCCTGGGATACAGGCCGACGTGGGCTGCGTGTTGTTGCATGCCCACATGGATACGACCATCTAAGAATGTTCCTGCGGTTAAAACAATACTTTTAGCCCTAAATGTTAAACCCAATTGCGTCACCACTGCCACCGCTTGCGCGGAATCAATAATGATATCTTCAACAGCTTGCTGGAATAGGTATAAGTTATCCTGGTTCTCAAGAACCATACGGGTATATTGCCGATACAAATTGCGATCTGCTTGCGCGCGCGTGGCCTGAACAGCTGGCCCTTTACTGGCATTAAGTATTCTAAATTGGATGCCGGCTCGGTCAATTGCCTTGGCCATGAGCCCATCTAGGGCATCAATCTCCTTCACCAAATGGCCTTTACCAATCCCGCCAATCGCTGGATTACACGACATTTGGCCCAAGGTATCAATGTTATGGGTTAACAGCAGGGTTTTACAACCCATTCGAGCTGAGGCAAGCGAGGCCTCAGTTCCTGCGTGACCGCCACCAATGACTATCACATCAAAAGAATCATCTAAAAACATGCTTGTACTAAAATATTCAACATGGGTCAATTATACAGCAATCCCTATAGGGCTTGCAATAAGCAGGCACTTTAGGCCATATTACCATAATAATGTGCATGTATGGGTGCAAAAAGAAGAAAATAATGGCTGTATAGATGGAAAAAGAGCGACTATATTGATGCAGGACATCACAAAAATATAGTCGCTCATGTGTACTTAGGCTAATGGCCTAAGAACTAATTATCATAATGATGACGCAGCTGGCGCAGCTAACTTAGCTCCTAGAATTGGCTCTGGATCACCAGGTTTAGGTGCTTTTTGGAAGAAAGCCAGTATCGCAAGTGTTGCTAATGCAGCAATCACGAGAGCGGTTATAGCGGCAAGTGCTGTTAGAGCAAAACCACTAGCCATGCTAGCAGCAAGGCCAAACGTAGCAGGCATATAGCTCGCGATTGTTGTCGCAAGCGGTGCAATCTGCGCGGGCGCAAAATATAATGTAGCTCCGAATCCGGCAGCACCTATAATAGCACCTGTAATAGCTGATTTTTTAAGATTGTCTTTGAAAAAAGATTGATTGAATCCCATATTTAACTCCTCTTAGATTGAAAATTTCACGCAAACTTTAACAATGCCTGTAGAAGATTGCAACAAAAAAATGCTACTATCAATAATTAGCCATCGACAAGATCTACAGAATGTTTTTTATCCGATCAGTTTGGCTTGTTTTTTAGAAAAACTTTTGGATTAAAATGACAAATAAAAGACTAATTATTGGCATTACAGGCGCTTCGGGATTTATTTATGCAAATCGTTTTATTGATGCCGCGCAACACATGGGATTCGAGCTGCATTTAGTCATGACCAAAGCTGCCCAAATAACTCGGGCTCATGAATCTGAACTGTCCTTACAAGAATTGAAAAAAAAAGTTGCTCATTATCATCCAATTGAAGATGTTGGCGCGTCAATTGCTAGTGGCTCCTATGCGCATCGGGGCATGGTTATCCTCCCTTGCTCAATGCATACTGTAGCCGAAATTGCTTGTGGTCTATCGGGTAATTTACTGACTAGGGCGGCTGATGTTTGCTTAAAAGAGAAAAGGCCGCTGGTGATTGTGCCACGTGAAACACCACTTCACACGGTGCATTTACAAAATCTAAGCACCATAGCCCAGCTCGGGGGAATTGTTTATCCACCCATGCCGGCTTTTTACCATCAACCAAAAACCATCGAAGAATTGGTTGATCACACCCTTGGACGAATCTTTAATCTTTTGAATATTAAGCAAGACTTAAGCCCAGAGTGGTTGGGGTGGCGTTAATAACAGGTTGGATCTACGCTGTTTAATTGTTCAAAGCCATTTTTTCGCAAGACACAACTGTCACATTTTCCGCAAGCTTTGCCTTCAGATGAGAGCCGATAACACGACACCGTCATGCCATAATCCACGCCTAAGAGCAGCCCTTCTTGAATGATTCTTGATTTTGACCAATGGAGCAACGGGGCATGAATACGAAATGTTTGGCCCTCGGCGCCAGCTTTGGTTGATAATTGCGCCAGATGCTCGAAGGCGGCAAGGAAAGCTGGTCGGCAGTCTGGGTAGTTTGAATAATCAACGACATTGGCGCCGATAAATATGTCATAGGCGCCAACTGTTTCGGCATAAGCAAGTGCTAAAGACAGCATGACCGTATTACGCGCAGGGACATACGTATTGGGTATGTTTGTAGAGGGCGAGTAATCCTTAACGTCGACATTATCATCGGTGAGTGAAGACCCCCCAATACTATTAAGGTTCGCTGACAGGGTTTTATGCGCTCGCACCTGGAATTGCTTGGCAATACGTTCAGCTGCTCTTAACTCAGCAATATGGCGTTGGCCATAATCCACACTCAATGCATAGCAATCATAGCCCTGTGATTTTGCAATTGCCAAACAAGTTGTTGAATCGAGGCCGCCTGATAACAAAACGATAGCTTTAGGTGAGACCATGTTTGCTCCTGCATAAAAAATGTTTAATTTAGCATTAATTGATAAAAATGAACAGCATACTTAAGTGAGATTTGTTGGCATGATCAAATTATATCTCTGGATGGGCATAATTCATGGATAATACAAGCTTGGCATTTTGGTTTTTTTGCTTGGCAAGTATAGCGTCCATGCAAAATCATCCAGTGATGTGCATCTTTTAGATAGATTTTTGGAATGATGCGCATCAAATCATCTTCAACTGCTCGGGGTGTTTTTCCTTTGGAAAAACCAAGGCGTTTTGCAACTCGAAAAATATGGGTGTCGACCGCAATCACCGCGTGAGCAAAGGCAGTATTTAAAACGACATTTGCCGTTTTTCGCCCAACACCTGCTAGAGATTCAAGGGCTTCTCGTGTATCTGGCACTTGTGCATTGAAATGAGCAACTAAAGCCTGACTCATCTCCAAAAGATATCTTGCTTTTGCCTGATGAAGCCCCAAGCGATTGATACAATTTGAAATATCTTCAACGGTCAGTTGACTCATTTTTTCAGGCGTTGGCCCAAGCTTAAATAATTTCGGTGTCACTAAATTTACCGCTTTATCAGTGCTTTGCGCCGACAAAATTACCGCACATAATAATTCAAAATCATTGTGATAATTGAGTTCTGTTGTTGGATCTTGATTTGCATGTTGCCAACGTTTAAAAATTTCACTCACGCGTTCACTTAATTTCATGCAAAGAAAACCTATTTTTGTTTTACTCGAAGTAATGCAGCTGCTATATAATCTTTTTTAGCCTCTAACGTATGATCTTGATACGTTTTTTGTTCCAAACGCGCGACTTTATCAAGGCGTTGCTGTTTGGCCTCAAAACGACGGCGTGCCGTGTCTTTGTCATACAGCGGTGCCTCTAGCGATATCAACTCGATACAATCAACCGGACAGGGATCTAAGCAAAGACCACAACCAGTGCATTCATTGGCAATCACATGATGTAATTGCTTTCCTGCCCCAAAAATGGCATCAACAGGACAAGCTTGAATACACTTGGTACAACCAATACATGTTTTTTCATCAATCTTGGCAACAGACGCTTGGCGATATTGGGCAGCGATGCTTGCCTCATAAGGGCGCCAATCTACTCGAAGACGTTTAGCAAGTGCTTTAAGCGTCTCCATGCCACCTGGCGGACAAAGATTGATTGCGGCCTGTTTTGAAGCAAGCGCTTGAGCATAGGGTCTGCAGCCTTTAAAACCACAAGCTCCACATTGGGTTTGGGGTAAAATGGCATCTAGCTCATTGATGAGACTCATGCAGATAAGTCCTTCTCATCAAGCATTGCCTGCCACTGCTCGATCTGAATGCGATTCATTAAAGGCTCATAAGGGGCGATGGTTTGCCCCAGTAATGGATCTAAATGTTGCCAAGACCAATTGGACTCATTGAAAAATTGGCGACTTTTCTCGGCAGTAGAAGGGAGGATGGGCTCTAGGAGAATCATTAATAAGCGAAAACCATTTAATGCCATCGTACATATTTGTTGGACGTCCGCGCGAGTAGCCTCATCTTTGGCTAGAACCCAGGGTTTTTGAGCGTCAACATATTGATTAATTTTATCAGCAAGCGCCATGGTGAGGCGAACAGCTTTGGCATTGTCTTGTTGTTGATAGCATAAGAAAATATCTTCACTTGCCCCAGACCACTGTTGGTATAAAGCCTGATCCTCTATGTTTTTTGCCAATTGTCCTAGAAAATATTTATGAATGAAGCTAGCACTTCTGCTGGCAATATTAACAACCTTGCCAATCAAATCAGCATTGACTCTGGCGACAAAATCCTCTGGATTCAAATCGATGTCTTCAATACCGCCATTAAGCTTGGCTGCAAAATAATAGCGAATACAATCACTTGGAAAATGTTTAATAAATTGTGCAGCTTGAATAAAGGTACCGCGAGACTTTGACATTTTTTGACCATTGATGGTTAAAAAACCATGGGTGAAAATGGCATTTGGCAAGCGATAATTAGCGCCTTTTAAAACAGCAGGCCAAAATAGCGCATGAAAGTACATGATGTCTTTACCAACGATATGGTAAAGCTCATAAGTACTGTCAGGCCCCCAAAGGGTTTCAAGTTCAAGTCCATGCATTTGGCAATATTTAAGCGTGGCTGCAATATAACCGATTGGTGCATCTAACCATACATAAAAATATTTATTAGGCGCATTTGGAATTTCAAAACCAAAATAAGGTGCATCTCTTGAAATATCCCATGCTTGCAGACCCGCCTCAAACCATTCCTGTAATTTATGATGCATACTTGCAGGAATGTGGCCCGCAGCGGCCCATTGATTTAAAAAATCTGCATACTTCTCAAGCTTAAAAAAATAATGCTCAGTATCACGGTACTCAGGGGTGGTACCTGTGACACTAGATATGGGATTAATCAAATCTGTTGTCTGATAGATGGCGCCGCATTTTTCACAATTATCACCGTACTGATCTTCTGCGCCACATTTAGGGCAGGTACCTTTAATATATCTATCGGGTAAAAACATTGCGGCTTTGACATCGTAGGCTTGAGAAATACTTTTAACCAAAATGTCATCATTCTCGGTCAATTTTTGATAGACATCGGCCACAATGTTCTGATTTTCAGGAGAATGGGTGCTGTGATAGACATCATAACGAATTGAAAAGGCTTTAAGATCTTTTTCATGCCCTAATTGAGACTGTATGGTTAATTGCTCTGGGGTAATGCCCAATTGTTGGGCTTTTAACATGATGGGGGTACCATGGGCATCATCGCCACAAATACTGATACATTCATGACCGGAAAGCCTTTGCGTACGCACCCAAATATCAGTCAAAATATGCTCAACCATGTGACCAAGATGGAGCGGTCCATTACCATAGGGTAAGGCACTTGTGATCATCATTTTCTGTGGTTTTGACATATTTTTATCCAAGACAAGTATTTTAAAACCACCATTATACGTGATTATTAAATAAAATCGCTAGCCCCTATCTCTTTATACCCTGAATTAAAAGCAGCATTTTTGATACCGGCATCAAAATCAATCGGGAATTGACATTATCTGAACAAACGGTTAGAATTTAAACGTTTTTGATTTGACTTTTAAGCTGTTCATGATTTTTAGCCAATTGCATTTTATTAACTTAAGCATCGATGTCGCAGAAAAATTCAAAAATTTTGAAGTTAAGGATTTTGATGCCCTGCGCCTTAAAATAATTGAGATTAGAAGCATTTTACAAAAAAATGAATCGATAACAGCAGTTGAAGTTATTTTAAAACTAAGCTTTCAAGAACCTGAAAAACACGATAATTCTAAAGCCATAAACGCTTTAATTAAGGAATTCGCTCAAAAAACGCCCATTATTTTCCAAATCGAAATTATAAGCCCACAGCTTGATAGACCTTATTACGCCGCACTCCAAGCTGCTTTTGACGAAGCTTATATTCAAAGCTTAAAAACATGGCATGCACAAACTGTTCATAACGAACAAGCTGTTGTTACCATTGGTGATTTAATGGTAACAACAAGCAGTCATAATCTGGCTATCATGACCCAAGACCGTGAAGATCTATCAGAGCCACGCCTTGATTCAGTATTTTCTAAACGTCCTAACAGACCCATGCGATATAATCAAGTTGTTCAAAGCAGTCTAACAACCAGCCCTCATCTCCAGTCTCACTCAGCAACATTAGCAGCATTCAGTAATATCCTTCCTGCTCTAGAAGCCTTCGGTGGAGAAGCTGGTATCATCAATTTATGTGACCTTGTTAAAAATCATCCTAAGCAAACGATCGAACGCTTTAGTCAATTATTTTTAACAGATGGCTCTATCAATATTCAAGATATCATGTCACCTTCTGGGCTTAAACAACTAAAAATTTGTTTCAATGATTGGTCACCGTGGTTTTTTGAGTACTTTTTAAATTTGACACAACATCACAGCGACCCTGCCCCCCCAAGACTAGAAACATTTATTGAAAAGATGCAGCAATTATGGCGCGCAATCGAGGATTTTCGTTTATTACAAGCTGAAAAAAACCTAGATTATTCCTTTGATTTTTTCGAACGTATTGACCATATGTTAAGGCTGATTGAGAAAACCCCTCCAGTCTGGAAAAAATCTCAAATTGAATGGATGTTCGCGTTGGATTGGCAGAAAAGAGATACCATTGATAAATTCTTAATAACCGATAAATGCCAATGGGTACATCCTAAGATGTTTGATGCTGATCATCGTGTTCAGCAATTTTATATTGATGCTGCCAAGTTGATGAAAAGTGCATCGATTGAAACTTTAGACAGCTATATCGATGATTTAAATCGGCATCGTGCAAGTGAGCAAAAATTCCGCCTCCTATCTTGGTTTTTAAGCCTTGAGCCTGCGCCAAGGCTTGCAGAGCTTGCGAATATTATCCTGTGGTTCGCACAACAGACTGTTGCAGACCGACAATGTATTGTTGATTACTGTCATGCCGAGCTTATCCAGGGACGTATTAATTTTGAAGATTTTAAAGATAGCTTTCATTTGGCAATTGAGAAAAAATGCGAACTCCTTCCTTTGTTAAACTTCCAACATCAATGGCAATATACTTATCCAGAGCTCCAAGATAGCCAATGGAAAACCATTTTTGAATTGTTAAAGCATCAAGATGAACCGACCTCAGTCATCGAAAAATCCACATTTTCAGGTGACATTAATTTTCGCATTGATTATTTTTCAATCATGCTCAGACTCATTTTTAATGACGCTGATGATATACTTGACGATCTGATTGCCTCTTTTAAAGCCTATACACCTGACAAACAAGATTTAATCATTAATATCCTGCGTTCTTTAAAACTTGAACAAGAACTCACCAAACCATCTGCGCAAGCCCTCTTGCAACACTTATCAGCTCATGCAAGGGAAAGCCAGGCTAATGCCTTGCAGCAAAACCTATGGCAAAAGGCTTATCCCTCGCTCAACTTTCTCTACTTTGCAAGCAATATCAATTACGAAGAAATTATTGATAGTTTGGCGCATATTTGTCAACACTTAATAGACGGCATTGATAAGGTTCTAGCCACAACCATCCCCATTCTCTTTGTGCGCGTAGAACAATTATTGCAAGAACCGATGTTGGCGGATTTAAGGTCTCAACAAGCGGCCCTTCGTCCAATCTTAACGATGCTAGATGGACTTAAAACAAGTGGTAAACAACAATTTGACATCTCTTTTCAGGGATTAGGTGATATTGAGACGAGATTTGATGTTTTTTTCAATCGAACCCTTGGTGAGGCATTTGGGCATTTATTACTCCGCCTGCTGCCAAATCTTCACCCCTCATTAAACAAAGATAGCTCTATCAAAGATTTATTATCTGTAATCAATCTGCACCATGAAAAACTACCTCCAGCATTCAAAGACATTTTTCCGAAAAAAATTTTAACTGATTTAGTTAAGGTGACAGAAGGCCAATCTATTGTTGCCATGATGATGGATAAACAACTGGTGGCACCAACTCGGGACACTTTACACGCCCATCTTGATAAAAACCTTGGTTGTCATGAGCGCATCCAAGCGTTGAAACTAGCGCCACTTGATTTTCTTGGCACAATCACACTAAATCCAATAGCGATCGGTCACTTTTTTAATCGCTTAACAAGTGTGACTGCTATCACCAGCCAATGGCCCAACATAGAACAAAAATGTGCACAATATGGCGAGTCCCCTCTTGAAATCTGGCAGCTATGTATCAAGCATCAACAAGGGGCCACAATAAGCAGCTATTGGCGAGGATGTTTTGATATATTAGAACATTTATTCAAACATCATCATAACCTAGAAACATTAGGCGATAAGCGTTTTATTAAATTATTTGAATTGCTACTCAAGCAAAAAAACAGCTTCCCAGAAGGACTGAGCGCTAATGGCGAAATTAGTCATCCTAATTGGCAGGTTTTTTTAAAATTTTTAGATAACAGCTTATCCCCTACCATCTACAGTCAGCCTGCCTTTACATGCTTATTTCCAATTGGCATTCAATCCACCTTGAGCAATGGACAAGAATTTAAATTTGCCGAAATGTCACGTATTTTTGCCGAACTTAGCGAACAAGATAGCCCTTTTTTGCCTATTCTTATAGCGAATCTCCAGCATCCAGATGAACATACTCAAAAAAACACCGAGCAATTGATCCAAAAACTTGGGCCTATTTTTAAAGCATGCGAATCCGGTCCCTTAGAGTTACTTCGCATTATGCTTACCCCCGAGCACTTAGAGAAGCATCTTGAAGATATTCTAAAAATTTTGGATTGTATTAAAAATCATCCTGAATTTGATTTGTTAGGCATTATTCTCAATGATAAATCCCGGTTTGATGATTCTTTTATAACTCAATTAAGTGGCTTTGTAGATGTCTTTCTGGATTTACCAGCGCCATGGAAAATAACCTATCAAAAAACATTTCTTCAGCAAGAACCAACAGCAGAAAAAATCGATGTCCCCACGATGAATGAATATGCATGGTGGCAACCATCGCGTTATTGGGGTTCAAAACCAAGCGCCCCTACCCCCCCTACTGTTCCTAAAGAACAAGAGGTCCCAAATTTTTGGCCAATTATTACGCTTGCACCTTATCCTCGTATTGAACAATTAAGTTCATGGTTGAAAAGCCCCCCTGAAGCATCACGCTTAGAGATTGAAGCTTTTGACGTCAGTCCCACAGATGCACCTAAGCAAATTCCAACGCCAAGTGATGCTGATTTTTCACGGTGGATACAAGAGCTTGAATGTTATGATGGCAAATGGTCAAGAGATCAAAAATTTAAACTAGCAGCTCGACTCAAGAATGTATGGACACTAGGAAACTATTTTTGTGCGGAGTCCCGAACATCACTTATAGAAAAATTTCATACACATCGTCATCAATTACTCGCAGAAACCGCTCAAGATACGATCGAACTTGAAAATAGATTGATTGGCATACTGGCTGCCATATACCAAAAGATTGATCAAAAAATGCCTTATCCAACCCAATTACTCGCATTATTGATGGTTTTAGAATATGGCCGTGATCATTTAATTGCAGAAGTAGACACCAGTGAAGGAAAAGCCACCATCATTGCCATACTTGCCATTCTTAAATGGTCAAGGCGGAATGAGAATACAGTTCTTGTCTACACCCATACCTCAGATCTAGTTGCCCAAGATTTTTATCAAAAGAAACATCTTTTTCTTTTTCGCTTGTTGAATATCCGTGCCAACCCTATTGAGGCAGATTCGCCCTTAACATCCTTACAACCCAATGGCATCTACTATACCACTCAAGATGATATGCGCGTCTTTCGCGAAAAACAACGATTACAGGGCATAGATAC
>RGPR01000064.1 GCA_010030245.1 Gammaproteobacteria bacterium | reverse complement strand
AATTAGCTACACTTTTAGGGCATCAAAAGGACTTCTTCCTCGATGGCTGCCCCATAACTGATGATGTTCTCGAGTTGAAAGTTCAAGAATTAGCTACACTTTTAGGGCATCAAAAGGACTTCTTCCTCGATGGCTGCCCCATAACTGATGATGTTCTCGAGTTGGTGCAACTTACACAATTGAATTCATACAATAAATATTGCGAAGATTGGTTTACGCTGCTTGAAAGATATAGTCAGCAAAAAGACAGGTTGGACAAACTAAGCCCCGATGAATTTGCACAATTAAGGTATGTTTTTTCCATGGCCAAACCCCTACTAAAACTTGCTTATAAAGAATCTGAATGGTCGGAATTGATTGTTGGCTTACAAAGCCAAAAGGTACTGGCATTAGTGAATATGAGGCGGCCGCATCAAACACAGGTTCAGGAGATAGGGGCAGAACGAGAGAAATTATTATTAGCCCAACAAGAAAAAGTTAAACTAGCCTACGCACAAGCAGTCATTGCATGTGCGAGAACAACCACAATTGAGCCAGACCTTCGTACTGATGATGTTCTCGAGTTGAAAGTTCAAGAATTATCCACTGACATCTTAACCTTATCGAAGGCTAAATTAATTGATGTTTATAGTGCTTATCAAGTGCAACTTACACAGTTGGAAGCCTACAATAAATATTGCAACCATTGGTTTATGCTGCTTGAAAGATATAGTGAGAAAAAAAACAGGTTGGACCAACTAAGCCCCGAAGAATTAGCAGAATTAAGGTATTTTTTTTCCATGGCCAAACCCCTACTAAAACTTGCCTACGAAGAACCTCAATGGCAGGAATTGCTGTGTGGTTTACAAAAACAAGGGGAACTGGGATTAGTGAATATGAGGTTTCCGCATCAAAACACTGTGGGGATAAAAAAGGATGAACTAGAGCGATTATTAATAGATCAACAAGTAGAAGTTAAACAAGCATACCAACAAGCGGTCATTGCATGTGCGAAAACAACCACAATTGAGCCAGACCTTCGTAAGGATAAACTTATTAGACATGAAAATTGCTCTAAGTTTTTTGAGCAGGTGATGCAGTTTATTAGGACTGAAATTCCAAAGTATTTGTCTCCGGAATTGGCTAAAGAACTTGAATTGAAAAATGCTGCATCATCGTATCCTCTTTCCACGCCATATGTTCGTATGTTTTCAAAGCAAGATCCTATGCTCATCCTTAAATTGCCAAAACAAGTTGCTGATTTAATGTGGTTATATAATTGTTTATTTCATTCGCACAAATTAGCTAAAGTCATGGAGGAAGCCACAGGCACCGTAGGTTTTGGGCATTACGGTTCAGAAACAAAAATAGCTGGGACATTTTTACTTGAGGTGATGCAGTTATGTCTTTATGGTCGTCCTAGTGCTCAGCCTGGATTTCATTATAGCCAGCCTAGAATTTTTATAAAGGGTTATACCAACTCACGTACGACAAGTTCAACATGGATGCTTCAAGAATGGTGGAATAGTATAGAAGGTCCATGGTCTGATTTACAGAAAAAAATGAGGAGAGAAAATCCATCGCCTGTTCCCCCCTCTGCCCCAAATGAACATGCTAAAATTGACCAAAAGCATAATTTCCGTATCTTAATTGAGCAAATTCGCTCGCTCCCTTTTTTGGTAAAATATTATACAGGGCAACATCAAGCACAACCACGGGATGTTGCGCAGTTACACGAAAAGAGTTCAAGATTAGCGACGCACATTGAAGGGGCGTTTAATCTAAGCTGGAATTCTTTCTTGTTTGAACTGCCAAATCTTTGGCAGTGTTTGAACGGGGTATGTCAATTAATGCATGAGAGCATTCAATCAATCAATCAATTAACTTACCAACATTTTGAATTGATTCGAACTGAAATGCATCAAATTTATGCGGCAGTTGATGCGCTGGAAATCGATATTGGCTTAAAAGAGGGAAGTCTTTTAAGCATGGTGGAGCCTTTTTTAGAGGCGTTCACGCAAAAACTCTTGCAAGCCATGCAAATGCCTTTAGAGGAATACGTGAAGAGTGTCAGTAAACAAGATGTATATGCATATCGTCTTCAGAAAGTAGAGGATGAATTTGAGCGATTAGAGCAGGATAGAAATGAATTAGAGCTTGTGTCTGGGCGATTAGATACATTCCGGAAGCTTCCTCAACCAGCAAAGACTTATTTCAGGCAATGTCTAGATCTTGTACGGAAGTCTTCTCCCCCTCATCCTCATACGGCCGGGCTGCGAGATATATATCAAATTATTGAACAGTATAATTTCGTGAGGCCAAATCCTGATGTTGTGACGGATCAAAGAATTATCGAAGAGGATGCTGGTTTCCGTCAATATTATCTCGACAATAGAGAAGATTGGGGGCGGCAAGATATAGCTCAAGATGGTCAGCCATCTCTACCGCCGCAAAATTTTGTTTTCCCAAATAATTTTATAAGCTTTGTGACATTGGTTCAGGCATATATTTCAGGTCGGCGTGAGAGCGTGCAAATGGCTTTGGATATGCATCGCGGGAGAATACGCCTGCTAAGAAGCGGTATCAATGATATCAGCGATCGCGAAGGTCATATTACCGCCTATTATGATAGTCAAAAAAAATCTTTGATTACTGAATTGGAACGCGATTTTGCACAGTCAAAATCTGTATCTGAATCTTTTCTAAAATGTGGGAGTATAAAAACGTTAAAAGACCAATATTCAGAAAAAATTAAATCACATTTTTCGGCAGATTTTATCGACTGTGTTGTAACAGAATATGGTCAGAAAGTTCAAGAGGCAGAGGTTGAATTTCAGCGAGTTACCACAGAATATCTTCGTGAGTTTAGCCCAATTAAGTCGAAATTAAAGCCAAATGCTCAGATTTTAGAAAAGATAAATGAACTCAAGGCGGATTTGATTCAAAAACAGACAGAACTAGAGTCTTTATGGACAGAAGACCAAAGCACCAAAACTAGAAAATTGACATTATTAAATAAGCTCGTGCTTGATTTAACAAATGCTGAAGATCTTGGAAAGGGACAGAGAATATTTAACGAAGTTACCGAACAATATCAAGCCACATTTGAGGCAACTACATTGCAATTCAAGCGAAGGCGTGAGATTTTAGAAAGGATACATGACTTTAAGACTTATTTAACTCAGTTAAAGGAAGTCGTAGATTCTTCATGGACAGAAGACAACGACACCATTATTGAAAAATTGGCATTATTAAAAGTGCTTGAAAAATCTTTATTAAGCCCTCAGTTTACATTTGCCAATTTTGACGAACAGTTAAGGTATTCTGAACTCACTAAGATGTGTCGAGCCGACACGTGGATGCAGACTTTGATACAGTATGCACTTTGCTTGCTAGAATATATTGGACTTGTAAAAAGCCAGCGCCATTCTTTTTTTTATACCCTATCCGATACATCAAAAGAAGGCTTGGGCGAAGAACAAAATATGGCAAGCGCTGATACCACAGCTTTGACCTGTAGTGTTGCTTGAAATTAAACCAATATTAAAAGGAAGGTTGATGTTGACTAAATTTAGTATTTTTTTACTATTATTTGGGGTGTATTCCACGGTTTTTTCACATCAACCTAAAGTGCATATTAAAACCGTTTACCTTGGTCGCACCCCTATTCAGATTCGTCATGAAGATTATGGCCCGGGAAAGGTGTTTGTGCATTTGCACGCAAATGAAACCACTGCACTGCTTGCAGGTCGCAACGTGGCAAGACACTCAGGTGGGCAGGTGATTACCTTGGTTCATCAAAAAAAGCGTGATATCAGTTTTATGTACCGTGGCTATCGGTATACTTTCGATCCTAATCGAATTTTTACCCATCAAGGCGTTAGACAAACTTTAATTAAGCACGGTTGTTATGATCCTCGCGTTATTCCAATCGTAAGAAAATTTGCACAAGCCATTTTAAAAACCATTCCACCCCAGCAAAAAATAGTCGCAGTCCACAATAACAAAGAATACTCGCTGCGTGATTATTTCCCTAAACACGAGTCCGCACAAGATGCCAGAAGCTATTATTATAAAGCAAAAAGTAATTACCGTAACTTTTATTTGGTGACCTCGAATAAGGATTTTAAACGTTATAAAGCTTTAGGGTTTAATGTGGTTGAGCAAGCAAATCTTGCTCGTGATGATGGTTCTCTCTCGATTGTGATGGCTAAGAATGGTTATGTGAATGTTGAAGCAGGGTTTGGTCAATTACAGGCACAAAAAAAAATGCTGCTAAAGGCATGAAACTGTTAGCAATATAAGCAACCTTGACTATACTTCCTACATAAAGCTGATTTATTGCAAGAGTTCATCATGGAAAGAAAGCACTGTTTGTTGCTGTTGGTAGTATTAAACGCTGGTTGTATGTTGGATAGAGAGGTGCATCAAGAGGTTGAATGGATGCCAAATAAAAAAGATTATGCGCCTGGTTTTACTGGCTATACCTCAGGATTTGGCGGCTATGGTGGGTACCTCAATGGCTATGGACCATCGTTTTGGAACCCACGCTATTACTATTATACGGGGTATAATCAGGGTTATCCGGAGCGAGATTAATCTTTTGCTCGGGATACGTACTCTCCTGTGCGGGTATCAACTTTAACGAGTTCTCCTGTTTGCACAAATAAAGGAACACGAACAACAGTACCTGTTTCAAGTGTTGCAGGTTTGCCACCGCCACCAGAGGTATCGCCTCTGACGCCTGGGTCTGTCTCAATAATACTGAGGTTGACGAAATTAGGAGCAGTGACTTCTAGTGGTTGATTGTTCCACAGGGTAACAACACATAAATCCTGTTCTTTAATCCAGCGCTTTGCTTCTTCAACTGGGCCCACACCTGCCGCATATTGTTCAAATGTATCAGGTACCATAAAATGCCAAAGTTCACCATCGAAATAAAGATAGGTCATTTCAACGTCAACCACGTCAGCTTGAGCAAAGCCATCGCCTGATTTGAGCGTGCGCTCAATGACTCGTCCCGTTTTTAAGTTGCGAACCTTTATACGAGTAAAGGCTATTGCAACCGATTTCAGCCATTTTTTCTCCAAATATGATATAGTTTAACGCTTGAAAAAAATTACCAGCAGCTTATCAATTATTTAGAAAAAATGCGAGTATTAATGTCAAATTGGCAAGAGGAATTAGCAAATGGTTTTCAAACAGCCGCCGAGTTACTGCGTTATCTTGAGCTGCCCGCTGAATTAGGTTCTAAGCAGGCAGAAATAGTCTTTAAAACCAAGGTCCCCAGGGCTTTTGTGAATAGAATGAAAAAAGGATCGCCATGTGATCCTTTGTTACAGCAAGTGCTGGCAATTGACGCAGAGCTTTATTCAAGCCCATCTTATCGAAAAGACCCATTAGATGAGCGCCGCTTCAATCCTCTCCCAGGCTTAATTCATAAATATCAAAGTCGAGTTTTATTGATGTTATCAGGGGCATGTGCGATAAATTGTCGCTATTGTTTTCGTCGTCATTTTCCTTATCAAGACAACCGTCCAGGCAAAGAAGGACTGGCTGCAATTCATGACTATATCAATGCACGTCCTGAAATTGATGAAGTGATTTTAAGTGGGGGTGATCCATTAATCCTCAATAATCATTATTTTAAAAATTTGCTTGATATGTTAAAACCGATTGCACATATTAAAACATTACGAATTCACTCGCGCATTCCTATTGTCCTTCCGAGCCGTATCGAAGATAGTTGGCTCAAATTGATGGCTAGCACTCACTGGCAGAAAGTGATGGTCACACATTGCAATCATCCTCAAGAAATTGATGAAGAGGTGAAGAGCGGGATAACTAGATTAAAAGCCCATGACTGGACTGTATTAAATCAAGCAGTGCTTTTAAAAGGCGTTAATGACAAGTTGAAGGTGCAAGTTAATCTTGCTAAAACCTTATTTGCGAATGGGATTTTGCCCTATTATTTGCACTTACTTGATCCAGTTGAGGGGGCTATGCATTTTGATAGCATGGCCTTGGATGCGAAGACCTTATATCAACAGATGCAAAAATTTTTGCCTGGTTATTTATTGCCGCGCTTAGTGCAAGAGCTTCCTGGAGAGCTTCATAAGAGCCTCGTTAAATTAAGTTAATTCTGTATTGTTCTTTGGAATAAACTACTGATATATTGTAGAACATCATAAAGTTACTTAAGGACAAGTAAATGGTTTCTTTCAGTCTTTTTTTAATTCTCATTGTTTCAATGTATTGCATTGCTAAGACTGTGGATTTCTATTATTGGTTGGCAGGTGCTACCGCCTATGGCGTGTTTGCATACTTAAGCTTTGGCTGGTCTCTATGGGGTCTTGTTTTATATATGCTATGTCTTACAGCAGGCTTGATGTTATATATTGAGCGTTCCTGGATGCAGTTCATCAGTGAAATATTTTTTAAAAAACTAGGTCATTTTATTCCTAAACTTTCTGAAACAGAAGAACAGGCTTTAAAGTTCGGAGATGCATGGCTTGAAAAGATGGTGTTTACAGGTGATGTGGATTGGAAACAGCTGGACTCCTCTAATACAACGCTTACACCTGAAGAGCAACGATTCTTAGATGAAGAAACTCAAGAACTTTGTCAAATGCTTGATGAGTGGTCAATTGCAAAACGCAAAGATTTATCCCCTGAGGCTTGGCAGTTTATTAAAGATAAAGGCTTTTTAGGTCTGGTGATTGCCAAAGAATATGGCGGCAAGGGTTTTTCTGCCAGATTGCACTCAGATGTGATTGTTAAAATTGCCAGTCGTTCAAGTGTCGCAGCAGTCTCTGTGATGGTGCCAAATTCTTTAGGACCCGGAGAGCTTTTGATGCATTATGGTACACAAGAGCAAAAGCAGTATTATTTGCCACGTCTAGCAAAAGGTATTGATATTCCTTGTTTTGCGTTGACAGAGCCAGAGGCAGGTAGTGATGCGACTTCCATTCAATCAGAAGCCATTGTTTGTATGGGTGAATATCAAGGTCAAAAAACCTTGGGGCTAAGGCTGAATCTTGATAAACGCTGGATAACCTTAGCACCTATTGCAAGCCTAATTGGTGTAGCCGTTAATCTCAAAGATCCAGATAATCTATTAAAAGGCGAGGGTAAAGAAGGGATCACTTGTATTTTAATGCATCGAGAGACGCCAAATTTGGAGATAGGCCCAAGACATATCCCCGCGAATCAACCTTTTATGAATGGGATTGTGCGAGGTAAAAATTTGTTTGTACCCATTCGCTTGATCATTGGTGGACAAGCCCAAGCCGGAAATGGCTGGCATATGTTAGTAGAGTGCTTATCATTAGGACGAGCAATTTCACTCCCTGCAATGGCTACATCTTCATCGAATGTGGCTTATCTTTCAGCAGGGGCTTATTCTCGTTTGCGTCGTCAATTCAATACTGAAATTTTAAATTTTGAGGGCATTCAAGAAAAACTTGCGTCAATTGCTGGCATGCAATATTTAGTGGAGGTTACTCGTCTCATGACCTTGGCCTCAGTCGATAGAGGTAAAAAGCCTGCAGTGGCTTCTGTGATCGCAAAATATTACAATACAGAGTTAGGTCGTCAAGCTGTCATTGAAGCAATGGATGTTCATGGCGGTCGAGCAGTTGTCGAAGGTCCTAGAAATTATCTAATGAATCATTATCAAGGCATTCCTATCTCGATAACGGTTGAAGGGGCAAATATCATGTCGCGTAATCTCTTGGTTTTTGGCCAAGGTTCTATGGTCTGTCATCCGTATATTCAAAAAGAATTTTTTGCCATTAGAGAACAAAACCAACAAGCTTTTAACGATGTTTTTTGGGGGCACGCTGCTTATAGCATTTCTCGTTTTTGTAAATCCTTTTTAGCAACCTGGTCTTCAGGACGTTTATTTATGACAAGTGAGCAGCCAAAAGCGCTCAAGCCACAGCATTTTTTGCGATTAACGTATAATTTTGCCTTTCTTGCGGATATGGCCTTAATCACACTTGGTGGTCAATTAAAACGTAAAGAAAGATTATCGGCACGTTTAGCTGACGCTTTTGCATTTCTATATATGGCCATGGCCATTTTTGCTGATGTCAAGCGTCAAACTAAACTTGATGGCCCCATGCAGCAACACGCTTTATGGTCGATACAATATTGTTATGCCAAAGCGCAGTCTGCGATGCTGGCTTTCATACGTGAATATCCAAATCGCTTGCTGGGTGCTTTACTTCGATTAGTGATCGCACCATTTGGTCAGACGTTCCGTCAGCCAGGTGATAAACTCGATAAAAAATTAGCATATAGCATGTCCTGCGATAGTCCCTATCGTCAACGCATCTTGAATGCTATTTATTTAAGTGGCAATCCGAATCAACCGCTTGATAGGGTTGAGCAGGCATTTGAACAGATGAGCGCATTAACTCATATTTATGAAAAAATTCCAGATATTCGAAAAATTAAGTTTATGCGTCTAGCTGAATTTTTAGATGCTTGTGTTCAGAAAGGGCAATTGACTGAGGCAGAAAAATTTTCTATATTGAAAGCAGAATCAGCGCGGTATGATGTACTCTTGGTTGATGAATTTATTTTAAAAGATGAAAAGCAGCCCACTTATGTTGAAGTTTAGTTCAATTTCTGAGACAAAATCCAACATATTTGTTATAATGATATCATGATGCTTTAGGGGTTGATAATGGCAGGTGCTAAAGATGGTCCATACCTTGGATCTGTATTGGGACATATAACAGCGATTGCTAATGCCAATGAATCTGCAATTATCGCTGAATATTGCAAGAAGAGATGGGGGCTTTCTGTGGACATCGGCGATTTAGCTGAAATGTCAGATGAGATCTTCAAAGGAATTCGTCCATTTGATAAAAAGCCCCCATACCAAGTTGAGAATGATATAAGCGACTCAGAGACTCCAGAATCATTAGCAGTTGTGAATGTTTTCCTTCGACATGTTGAAGCAGATAATAATCTTAAGATTGATGGAGACATTGCTGTTGCATTCGATTGTGGTGATTCTACCTCAGATGAACTTTATAACAAGTTGGTGGATATATTTGACAAGACATATTTTCGTCAGCTGGGCCTTTATTTTGATCCCCAAAAAACAACCTTTGTTGATATGAAGACAGGGAAGGTGCCAACTCAGAGTGAGTTTGAAAACCGAATAAAGCTACAGGGCCAGTTAGCACAGAGCAAGTTTAAGGAGGCTGGGATCGCTGCGAAAATTTTAAAGCAAGGTGCTGAAGTGAACACAGAAAGCATCATGATAAATTACGCTAAGCGCAAAACAGCGACATTATCGGTTAATGCTCAGGAGTTAACCATTAACCAGGAATCTGGGCGACCAATGTCAAGCCAGAATTCTTGATGCACCTCAGCAGTTATTTGTTTTTGTGATGACCATTTAAAGAGATAGTCGCGTATACTGTATCGGCCTATTGGTAGTTGAAGAAGGGCACGATGATTGTAATATGCTATGCCTGAAAAGATGTATTCTGGATTGCTGCTGTTGAGAATGAACCCCTCTTCATCAAGATTGAAGTTTGCCATTAGTTCATGATTGGCTTTAGGTACTAAAATAAGTTTGGCCATTATGTCAGCCTGCAATTGGGTATTCAAATCATAGTTGTAATCACAAAATATATCTGCATTAATGCATAGTAAATCTGTACCATTATTCACTAATTGTTGTTTAAAAAAAGCCAAGGTTCCGCCTGTCTCCAAGCCTCCTGGTGGCTCAGGAAGGAATTGAATATCCAAATCTGGGAATGCCTGGCGTACTTTTTCTTTAATGAGTCCGCCAAGATAGGCATGATTAATAAATATGGTTTTAATGTTTAAGGCTTTAAGTTTTTCAATATGCCAAAAAAGTACAGGCTGAGCTTTAACCTCGAGCAAAGGCTTAGGCGTGTTTTTGGTATAGGGATATAGACGCTCCCCTCTTCCAGCAGAAAAAATCAAAGCGTGCTCAATCATATGCTCTCCTTTTGATGAAATGCTTTGAGAACCACTTCATTTAGCCAATCATGAAAAGATGCTAATGCTGGAATTTTACTCAAGCCGTTGACTGTATAATCAAGAACCAAAGGCAGATCGTTTAAATAGCGGGACTTACCATCACGATGGTAAAGCCTTGAAAAAATACCTAAAACCTTCAGATGACGTTGTATGCCACAAATATGATATTCTTCTTTGAATGCTTGGGGGGCCGCGGCTTTAAAATAATCTAAACCCAATTCCTGGAAAGCTTCACTATGTTGGATATAGCAATCCTTAAGTAACGAAACCAAGTCATAGGCGCGAGGACCAATCATGGCATCCTGGAAATCAATAACCCCAATGTTATTGTCAGCT
>RGPR01000063.1 GCA_010030245.1 Gammaproteobacteria bacterium | reverse complement strand
CCGGCGATCGTGTGAAAGTCGAAATGAGCCCGTCCGACTTAACCCAAGCTCGTATTATTTTCCGTGACAAAGGCTAACATTTAAAGCCTCTCGGAATAAACTTTACCTGAACCAATCTCATCTTGATCATCTTCAAAAGCCGGTTTAAGTGTTTTGTTACGCTTAGGATCAATAGATCTGACTATCTTTTCGTCTAATAAATTGTCGGCACATTCTAAAAATATGTCGACAAAACTAAGAAATATCGACATAACTCCTTGACATGTATACCGCATCGACATATTCTTAAAACATGTCGATAAAATAGGGAAATTTAAACATGATGGAAGTTGATGTCACTAAAGCATACAATGAATTGCCTGCACTGCCTCCTAAACAGGATATAGAAACTAAAAAAATACTGAAAATGTGCATTGAAGCACGTGCGTCCCTAGCAGGACTGAGAAAAGCGGCAGAAATGTTACCAAACCAAAGCGTTTTAATAAACTCTTTGCCTTTGTTAGAAGCTCAAGCAAGCTCAGAGATTGAAAATATAGTGACCACAACAGATAAGTTATTTCAATATGCCAATAGCAGTTCCGAGACTAATATAGATCTTGCTACAAAAGAGGCTTTACGTTACAGAACAGCTTTGAGAGAAGGCTTTGAATCTATTAAATCTCGACCGTTAAATACGGTTTTAGCCGAGAATTTATGTTCAACCTTGCATGGCGTTGAAATGACAGTAAGAAAGGTTCCAGGAACAACTCTCTCAAAAATGGCTATAGGACATTATCAATTTGAAGCAATTCACCCATTTACAGATGGGAATGGTCGAACGGGGAGAATTTTAAATATATTGTATTTAATCGAGCAAGAACTATTAACTATACCTGTTCTTTATTTGAGCCGTTATATCATCAAGCATAAAAAGGAATATTATCAATATCTTCTAAATGTCACTTTAAAAGATGACTGGGAATCTTGGATTATTTACATATTAAATGCTGTCGCAACCACATCTCAATGGACTTGCAACAAGATTAAGAACATTTTAAGTCTAATGGAAGAAACCGTGGCGTATGTAAAAAACAAACAACCTAAAATATATTCAAGGGAATTAGTAGAACTCCTTTTTGTACAACCTTACTGTAGAATTTCTAACGTAGTAGATACAGGGATAGTGAAAAGACAAACTGCTGCCGAATATCTACAAAAGTTTGTCAGTGAGGGCATTTTGAAAGAAATAGCAATTGGAAGAGAGAAAATTTATATCAATACAAGATTTATGCAAATCTTATTTAAGGACACTGATTAAATCAACTGGAGAATAAATTCTTTAGGGCTGGTTCTAAATTTTTCTAAGATGCCAGTAGCTCGTCATGTGGCCTCTTCTCCAAAAAAGGCCAGCTCAACAAGCACTTTAAACAACCATTTGACAGCATTGAACACAGAATTACCTACCACCTTGGAGCAACTTCAAAAATATGAAACAACATTTTCTTGACAATGATCGTACGAGCCAAGTTGCTGCAATCAAGTGATCCAAGTGTAATGCCGTTACTTTCAGCCCTCGCGTGGCATAGAGTAACACCATTTGCCAATCCCGTAATTCATCAAAAGATATTGGTTTCTAGTGCAGCGAATACATTTAAAAAGACTTTTCAGACTGATTTTGAACACTACAAATTTAGCCTATGCCCCGGCAACCATCACCTGACGCAGCAAAATACTGCCACATTTGGTGGCGCGATTTTTATCAAAATCAGCGGCTATGGCTTCAATTTTGGCATACATATCCAATAGATTACCAGCAATAGTGACCCCTGAAACTGGAAATTGTATTTCACCATGTTCAACCCAAAACCCACTGGCCCCTCTAGAATAGTCACCTGTTAAGGGATTCACCCCTTGGCCCATCAGCTCTGTCACATAAAACCCAGTGCCCATACGTTGTAACAACGAGGTGAGATTTTCTTCGTTATGTGATACATGTAAATTATGCACCCCATCAGCATTAGCCGTGGTTTCTAAACCAAGACGTCTTGCGGAGTAGACCCCTAGTGCATATTGCTTAATTTGCCCATGTTCTACAAACACATTTTCCCGCGTGGGCACCCCATCAGAATCATAGTTTGCGCTACCTAATGCGCCTGATGTATATGGCTTTTCTTGAATATGCACAAATTTTGGTAATACTTGACGCCCAATACTATTGCATAAAAAAGAGTTTTTTCGATATAGCTGCGCCCCACTGATAGCACCCATCAAATGACTTATAAAATCAGATGACACTCGATTTGACAAGACAAGCGATGTGGCTTGTGTTTGAATTGGTTTAGGATGAAGTCTTGCACAAACCCTTGTGGCAGCCAAGGTGGCTAAATCACTAAGCGCATCTAAATCAACAGCAGATCTTGCCACACTCCACGCATAATCGGTCTGCATATCACTACCAACACCTGCCAACAGTGAACAAGAGCGCATGTGTCTTGTAGAATACACGACCTCATCAAACCCTTTGGTATTCATACCGGCACTGACAAAACGATAACTTGACACACTAGCCCCTTCAGAATTTGTAATTCGTTGATCTTGGGCCAACGCTCGTTTTTCCAAATCCATCGCTTCAAGAATTGCTTGCTCTGGATTAATTTCCCAAGGATGATACAAATCCAATTCTCTGGTGATAATTTCAGCTGACTCATATAGCCCATAACAATCATCTTCAGCACTATATTTTGCCATGGCACAAGCGGTTTCTACTGCTTGTTCAATTGATACTTCACGTAAATCAGTTGTTTGCGCAAGCCCTTTTCGTTTGCCAACATACACCTCAATACCAAGGCCTTGGCTTTGATGAAAACGAATTGCATCCACTGCCTGCATCCTGACATCAACTGAAAATCCAATATCTTGTTGAAAATCGACACTGGCATCTGTCGCCCCAAAGCGCTGACACAGCACAATCGTTTGCTGCAAAATTTTTTGACAGGCATCGATTGACTTTAATCCTGAAACACTGGTATTTTGTAAATTCATTTTCATCTGACATCATTCATATTGTTAAACTTTAAACTAGGATACCGAAATCAAATCGCTTGGCAAAGTCTATTTCGTTATTTTATTGCTTTCTGCGTGTTTTTTTTCAATACCAACATATTTGCAGCATGGAAAACAATTTCGCCAGGCATTGAATATCAAGATATGGCACCACACTATTTGGGTGATTGGTCGCATATCCATTTGTTTAAAGTCAAAATACATGCGCATCAATTCAAGCTGCTCAATCACCAACAGCTGGGACTCCGTTTTCCGAGCATTGAACAATATGCTCAATCGCAAAAAGCCCCTCTCGCCTTCAACGGTGGCTTTTTTGATAGGGGTCATCGACCACTTGGCTTAAGAATTTCAGAATCAAAACGATTAAATCCCTTTAAAAACATCAGCTGGTGGGGCGTATTTCAAATTCAAGATCAAAAAGCAAGTATCCATAGCGCCAAAAACTTCAAAACCCACCCCCACACTGAATTTGCCATCCAAAGTGGGCCGCGCTTGATTATCGATAAACATATCCCATCCCTTCGCCCTGGGTACGCAGAGCGCACCGCACTTTGTGTGCTAACACCTGATGAAGTGGCTGTCATCATCACCCAAAATTTCCCCATGACCTTAAAACAATTGGCAATTACCTTACAAGGCCATCCATTATACTGTGATAATGCACTCAATCTCGACGGCGGAAGTTCAACTCAATTTTTTGCAAAATTTCCTCATTTATTTCTGCATATGCCAGGGCTGGTTTCGGTGAGCGATGCCATTATTGTATCACCTCGAAAAAATTGAGTTATCCCAGTTTTTTGCACAACTTATCCACAGGAAAAACCCAATCTTATCCTATTGCAGTTTTTACAAAAACACATTATCTTGTTATTTTAAGCACGTCAAAAACAATATATAGTATTTTTTGCTCAATTTAGTGTCTTCTAAACCCAGTTGAGCAATTTACTTGGAGGAATTATGGAAATACAAGAAAGTCAAGAGATAAAACACGCTCCTACATCGCCTCTCTACAACTTAAGCAATCACAATCTGACCTTAAAAGTTATTAAGCGCAATGGCACTGTGGTCAGCTATGATGAGCATAAAATTAAACTAGCTATCAATAAAGCATTCATTGCCGTTGAAGGACTCGCTGCTGCTGCATCAAATCGCATTTTTCAACAACTTGATCAACTAACTGCTCACATCACCGATACTTTTTACCGTCGCTTACCATCAGGCGGCACCATCAATATCGAAGAGATTCAAGATCAAGTTGAGTTGGCATTAATGCGTGGTGGCGAATACCAAATCGCAAGAGCCTACGTGATTTATCGCGAAGAACGCCGAAAAATGCGTGAAGCCACTCAAGAAGTGACGGCTAAAGATAGCAATACCCTACTCATCACCATGCCAAATGGCGAACTGCAACCACTTGACCCCCAATGGCTGACGGCTATTGTTGAAGAAGCCTGTACAAACTTAGCCGATGTTTCTGCTGAACATGTTGCTCAAGAAGCGCTACGCAACCTTTATCATCAAGCAAAACTAGAAGATGTTCATAAAGCACTTATCATGTCTGCACGTGCTTATATTGAAACTGAACCAAATTATAGTTTTGTCAGTGCGCGTCTTCTTTTAAATACCTTAAGACAAGAAGCATTTAATCTTTTAAAACAACCCGTTCCTGTCTCGCAAGAAGATATGGCTGAACGCTATCCAAGCTATTTTAAATCATTCCTAGCACATGGGGTTAAACAAGGTCTCCTTGATGCCGGCTTATTAAATTTTGATTTGGATAAACTAGGTAAGGCACTTGATGCCAGCCGTGATCTCGATTTTACTTACCTTGGCTTACAAACCCTCTATGATCGCTACTTCATTCATCAACATGGCGAGCGCTATGAATTGCCCCAAGCTTTTTTCATGCGTGTTGCCATGGGCCTTGCCATGCGTGAAAAAGACAAAGAGCACTGGGCCATTCAATTTTACCAACTCTTATCAAGCTTTGACTATATGGCGTCGACACCCACCCTCTTTAACTCAGGGACTGTTCGACCACAACTGTCAAGTTGCTATCTGACCACCATTCCGGACCGACTGGATGCCATTTATAGTGCCATTAAAGACAATGCACTATTATCTAAATTTGCTGGTGGTCTTGGTAATGACTGGACGCCTGTGCGTGCCATGGGCGCACACATCAAAGGCACCAATGGTAAATCACAAGGTGTTGTTCCTTTCTTAAATGTGGCCAATGCCACCGCTGTTGCCGTCAACCAAGGTGGTAAACGCAAAGGTGCTGTTTGTGCTTACCTTGAATGTTGGCATCGTGATGTCGAAGAGTTTTTAGAACTGCGAAAAAACACTGGTGATGATAGACGACGTACCCACGACATGAATACCGCATTATGGATCCCTGATTTATTCATGAAGCGCGTTGAAACTCAAGGTGATTGGACGCTGTTTTCTCCAGAAGAAGCACCTGATCTACACGATTTATACGGTAGCAGCTTTGAACGACGCTACCAAGAATATGAAGAGTTGGCCCGTCAAGGCAAACTACGTAACACCAAAAAAATTCCTGCTATTCAATTGTGGCGTAAAATGTTATCCATGTTATTTGAAACTGGTCATCCATGGTTAACCTTTAAAGATGCCTGTAATTTGCGCTCACCACAGCAACATGCTGGCGTGATTCATAGCTCGAACCTTTGTACTGAAATTACCCTCAATACATCGGAAGAAGAAATTGCTGTCTGTAATTTAGGTAGCGTCAATTTACCTGCACATGTTAAAAATAACAAAGTTGATGAGAAAAAGCTCGAAAAAACCATCAAGGTTGCTATTCGCATGCTCGATAACGTGATTGATATCAACTATTATTCTGTGCCTCAAGCACGGAACTCAAACCTCAAGCATCGTCCAATTGGCATGGGCGTCATGGGCTTCCAAGACGCACTCTATCAATTGAAAATCAATTATGCTTCAGAGCAAGCCGTTGATTTTGCTGATATGACCATGGAACTCATTAGCTACTATGCCATTCAAGCATCCGCTGATTTGGCCAAAGAACGTGGTGCTTATGACAGCTTTGAAGGATCTTTGTGGAGCAAAGGCATTCTGCCGATTGATTCGATCAACCTCTTACAACAAACCCGTGGCAACATGCTAGAACAAGACCGTGGACAAAAATTAACTTGGGAATCCTTGCGTACCAAAGTGCGGACTCAAGGTATTCGTAACTCCAATATCATGGCAATTGCCCCTACTGCGACAATTTCAAACATTTGTGGGGTTTCGCAATCAATTGAGCCTACCTATCAAAATCTGTATGTCAAATCGAATTTATCTGGTGAGTTCACCGTTGTTAACCCTTATCTCGTTGCCGAACTCAAAGAATTGAAGATTTGGGATAATGTCATGGTCAATGATTTAAAATACTTCAATGGTAGTGTTCAATCCCTAAGTCGTATACCTGAAGAACTCAAGCAGCGCTATGCAACCGCTTTTGAAATCGACCCAAGCTGGCTTGTCGAAGCAGCCTCACGTCGTCAAAAATGGATAGATCAAGCGCAATCACTTAATATCTACATGGCAGAGCCATCCGGTAAAAAATTAGATTCGCTGTATCGTCTGGCTTGGCTTAGAGGTTTAAAAACAACCTACTACCTCCGTAGCTTAGGTGCTAGTAATGCTGAAAAATCCACCATCAGTGATGGTGCTTTAAATGCTGTTAAAATTAATCCAACCCCGGCTGCTTGCTCAATCAATAACCCTGATTGCGAAGCTTGCCAATAAAGGAGACCCATATGGAAAACATGACAAGCACACATACCCCCCAGGCACATTTAGGTGCCACCGGCCTTGAGGCTCTAGAAATGGGTGCTGATCGCATTCATGTTGATGATAAACGCATCATCAACTGCAGGGCTGATTTAAACCAATTGGTGCCTTTCAAATATAACTGGGCCTGGGAAAAATATTTAACAGGTTGCGCCAATCACTGGATGCCCAATGAAATCAGCATGGGCGCTGACTTAGCACTTTGGAATGATCCCAATGGCTTAACCGAAGATGAGCGCATGATTATCAAAAGAAACCTCGGTTTCTTTTCAACCGCAGACTCATTGGTTGCCAACAACCTCGTGCTCGCTGTTTATCGTCATATCACCAATCCTGAATGCCGACAGTTTTTACTGCGGCAGGCATTTGAAGAAGCACTGCATACCCATGCTTATCAGTACATCATCCAAAGTTTAGGCTTGGATGAAGCAGAAGTATTTAATATGTATCGTGAGGTACCTTCGGTCTCAACCAAGGCTGCTTGGGCCCTTCCCTACACCCAAAGTTTAGGCGATTCTTCTTTCAATACCGGAACACCAGAAAACGACCAACGTCTCTTGCGTGACTTAATTGCATTTTACGTGGTCTTTGAAGGTATTTTCTTCTACGTTGGCTTTACTCAAATTTTATCCATGGGCCGTCGTAATAAAATGGTCGGAACGGCAGAGCAGTTCCAGTATATTTTACGTGATGAATCCATGCATATGAATTTCGGGATTGATGTGATCAACCAAATCAAAATTGAAAACCCTCATTTATGGACTGCCGCATTTCAAGCAGACATGATTAAAATGATTAAAGATGGTGTTGATTTAGAGTATCAATATGCAAAAGATACCATGCCAAATGGTATTCTTGGTATGAATGCTGAGCTGTTTAGAGAGTACCTCGAATTCATTGCCAATCGTCGCTTCAACCAAATCGGCTTACCAGAGCAATATCCTGGTGCACAAAATCCATTTCCATGGATGAGTGAAATGCTTGATTTAAAGAAAGAGAAAAATTTCTTTGAAACAAGGGTCATCGAATACCAAGCAGGTGGCACTTTAAGCTGGGATGAATAATACCAGGGGCGCAAGCCCCTATTTTTTTGCTAAAATTTATATATCGACGATGACAAAGGCTTAGAACATGGATCACATTGTATCTAGCATTAGGCAATTACTCCCTAAAAGTATTGGTGTTGATAACATCTCAATCTCGCCATGCCATCCATGTACCCAATAGTGATCCTACCCGGGTGATTCAAGGTATTGTCACCGGTATCGGTTTTTTATGCGGTGGCGTGATCATCAAAGATGCGTTTTCAATTACAGGACTCACGACCGCTGCATCAATTTGGTCTTGTGCAGTCATCGGTATAGTTGTTGGACTTGGTTTTTACACAGAGGCAATCATCTATAGCTTGCTTCAATTTTGCTTAATGTTTATTCTTTTTCGTCTAGAGCTTATATTGCCCTCGAAACACTCTTTAGTCATTCATTTGACCTTTGAGCAAAAAGGCAACATCAATCTCGATAACATCCATCATCTCCTTGAACACGCACAGTATCATCTGATCCCAGGCTCTATTTCGCTGCAATACCATTGTGAAAAATCAGAAATCTCACTGCAAGCCATCTCTCAACAAGAGAAAAAAAGTCATACCTTAATTGCTATCGCCAACGCATTAGAACAACTAAACGGCATCATCAATGTCAACCTATCCTATTCTAGCAATTTGAACACCAATGCAGTAACAAAGGGCTTCATCAATTCACTCGATTAATGCTTAATCTGTAAAGCTTATAATGCGCAACGACCCGTTTCAATTTTAAGCATTGCCTTGCTACTAGGTACTAATCGAAATGGGACCTCTTGCACACTGACACGATAGTCTTGGGTTTGTAAGGCCATCAGGATTGGGCCTAACAGTGCACTAGGTCCCCCAGCTATGGTTAATGGATATATGCGTATCTCATGCGCCACCCGACTAAGCTCTTTAAACCACGCCAGATGAAAGTCGACACCTGCATCTGGTAAATCTGCAAAAAAATAATTAGAACAAACCACTAAATCAAAACTTGCATTTTCAAAAGGCAATTGAAACGCTTCTGCTTTGAAATATCTGCTTTGATAGGCTTGCTGGTAATCTTCAAAAAAACCCTGAAATCCTTGGGTTCTTCTGGCAAATAAAGCCTCGACCCCACCATATTTATCAGTATCATATCGCCTAGGATATTCGAGCATCTTATTTTTTTGTTGATCAAATTTCTCAGTAAACCGTTGTTGTGTGTGACTTAAATCTGGCTCAAACCAAGGATCAGCGCTTCTCACCAAACAATTTTGTAAACTCAACTCCTGATTAACCAGTGTGGGGCCACAAGCAAATTCAAGTAATTTTAAAGCGCCCAAATCAGCGGGTAAATCAAACATATCACGATATTCTGAATAACGATGTCCCCATAAAACAGATTTACGCATCTTTTTCCTCAAGCATCAAAAACAAGCTAATATCATAATCACTTCCCCAAAAGATACAAGGGCTTCAATTTGAAAAGTTCTGGAGAACGTTTTGCTGCCAGTGGTTCCAACAATTCAATCAACATTGATTCCCAAAATCCTTGATATAAGGGCAATTGCAAAGGATGATCGCTTGATACTGGGAAACATGGTCCATGATTTGCTTCCAATAACCACAGTTTTTCATCATGATCTAACATCAAATCCATGCCAAAAAAACCAAGCTGTAATGTGCTTGTTTGCGGATAAGAAAAACTTGAAAATAAGGTTTTTAATAAGCTAAAAATTGCTTCTTCACACGGCCCAAATATTGCCTGATATTGAGATGAGGGAATTTGAATGACATTGCGCCTATCTTTTAACACATGTTCATTGGTGACATGTCCTTGAAGACTATCACGATGATCGGCGACATATGGAAATAAAGAGACATTATAATATCCCTCAGGATACAGAAATATCCCATAAGGAAGACAGGCAATCACAAAAAGACGCAAACTATATTTGTGCCCTGAATTTGGCCCTTTCAGCAGATGAGGCTTATCAATATAGGCCTGCAGTACTTGCGGCCCCCCCATTCGATGCGGACTTAGAAAATGCGCCACAATATCAGCTTGATCATGAAACAAATGGATATCTTGGCCATTATTGAGCATGGAGGGCTTTAATATCCACTTTGATATGTCTTTAGGTAAAGCGCGCAAGACATCAGCCCAAGAGTTGTCATCAATATGATAGGTCAAAGGCAAAAAATCAAAGCCCTGATCTTGGCAGTGTGCAGCCAAGAGGTGTTTATATTCAAGTGTGGTGGCAATATCTTCCGGGAAAATAAGTGCTGCATCTGAAAAAAAAGCAGGGACTGCTTCTACCCAGCCTCGCTGTTGCATCACGGTATGCAACATACACGCTGCAGGCGAAGCAAACGCTTGTAAATGAAAGGTTTTCATCAAGCCTTGAAATAACAATAATATTGCCTAAACCACAGGATAAATTCTTTAAAATCAGCCCTATCTGGGACTTGGTAGCCCATCAGCCAAGCATATAAATCAGGATCGGGCTCTTCTAATAATTCTCTAAATAATGCCCTTTGCGTTTCATCCAATTGATGAAACCCTTGTTCCATAAAACGACCTAAGAGCAAATCAAGCTCCAACATGCCACGACGACATCGCCACAAAAAACGTGCTTTTTCTAATTCAAGTTCAGACATGGTTGGCAATCAGCTCATCAAATAAAATGCATCAACTATTT
>RGPR01000062.1 GCA_010030245.1 Gammaproteobacteria bacterium | reverse complement strand
GCAGATACTGACCATATCAGCATCGGTATGAGCAAGCATTTCATCAAGCTGTAGATAGGCTTTTACTGGATACTTTTCAGCCACTTGAGCTAAAACATCTGCTCGACCATCACACACCGCCACTAATTCTAAATTTTCGCTGTGCTGTTCAATTGCATCTAAATGATTTTTGGAAATTCGACCTAAGCCCAATACCGCAATTTTAATTTTTCGATCATTTATCACCCATGGCGTATGTTTCATCATTATGCACTCACAATGTTGGTTTGTTCTTGGTAAGCTCTAAAACCACCTCTGGTATCGATGATTAGGTTTGCATGTTTTGCAATCATCTCATAATCAAAAAGTTGATGTTTTGTCGCTAAAATCACCACATCAAAACTTGCGAGATTTTCTGGTGTTAGTGCCTCACTTGATAATTCAAAATGATGTTCACGAATTTTGGGAAAGTGGGGCACATAGGGATCACTATAAGCAAGCTCTGCACCTTTTTCTCTTAGAATTTCCATGATATGAAGCGATGGTGATTCGCGCATATCATCCACATCACATTTATAAGCAATACCTAAAACCAATATTTTAGCATTTTTTAGTGGTTTTTCTTGCTGATTTAAAGCTTCAATTGTGCGATTAACTACCCACTTAGGCATACCACTATTGATTTCACCTGCCAATTCAATAAAGCGGGTATGCATGCCATATTCACGTGCTTTCCATGTTAAATAAAAAGGGTCAATGGGAATACAATGCCCACCAATTCCTGGCCCTGGATAATAAGGCACAAAACCAAAAGGTTTGGTCGCTGCGGCATCAATGACCTCATGAATATCAATGCCCATCTTTTCAGATAAGATTTTCATTTCATTGACTAAGCCAATATTAACTGAGCGATGAATGTTTTCTAAAAGTTTAGTCATCTCAGCGACTTTTGTTGATGACACTGGTACAACTTTATCAATCACCGCTGCATATAATGCAATACCAGCTTCACGACAGGAAGTAGTATCACCGCCACATACCTTTGGAATCGTTGCGGTATGGAAATTAGGGTTGCCTGGGTCTTCTCGCTCTGGTGAGTATACCAAAAAGAAATCTTGACCAATTGTCAAACCTTGGCTTTCGATTCGAGGTTTCAGTTCTTCATCAGTCGTACCAGGATATGTCGTGCTTTCTAAAGACAACAATTGACCAGGACGCAAATAAGGTAAAAGTGCCTCAATGGTATCAATCACAAAACTCAGATCTGGTTCACGGTATTTATTAAGCGGTGTTGGCACACATAAAATCAAGGCATCCACATCACGGCCTTGAGAGAAATCTGAAGTGGCGTGAATTAAATGTTGATGCTTTGCAATTTGTTCTGATGAAATGTGTTTAATATAAGATTTACCTGCATTAATCATCTCATTTTTTGACGCATCGACATCAATACCAACTACCCGATAACCAACTTCTGCAAAGCGTAGCATCAGGGGTAATCCAACATAACCCAAACCTACAATCCCAATGACAGCTTCTTGATTATTAATTTTTTCGATAAACTGATTTAACATCATCAATCCTTTATTATAAAACTTAGACTTCCGCGGTTTGATGTTCTAGTTTAGCCATTTCTTCTAGCAAAATTGAACATATTCTTTCCTGGTCTTCAGCACTCAAATAAGGGTGCATGGGCAGACTCATGACACGACGTGCGGCATATTCTGTTTTAGAATAAGATTTTTCTTCTGGATATAAGTCTTTAAATATGGGTTGTTCATGTAAGCCAAACGGGTAGTGGACAGCAGTTGGAATGCCTCGCTTTTGCAACGCATCTTGTAATGCTTCACGATCTTCTACTTCAATGGTGTATTGAGCAAATACAGATAGATTATCCTCTTTCACCAAGGGCTTACGAATATCTTGTGGTAGTAAAGCTGCGTAACGATTTGCGACTTCTTGACGCGCCTGAATTTCTTCTGCAAAAAGCCCCATTTTTTCAATTAAAATAGCTGCTTGAATGGTATCACAACGGCCATTGATACCAAGGCTTGTGTGATAATAACGTTTGGACTGACCATGCAAACGAATTTCAGCCATTTTTTTTGCCAATTCTGCATCATTGGTAAAACATGCGCCAGCATCGCCATAGCAGCCTAATGGTTTTGAAGGAAAGAAACTGGTGCAACCAATGGTGCTAACGCCACAAGAACGGCGCCCTTTAAATGTTGCACCAAAACTTTGGGCAGCATCTTCAATCACTGGTAAGTTATATTTGGCAGCAATGGCATTGATTTCATCAAAATCAGCACATTGACCGTATAAACTGACCGGCATAATTGCCTTGGTTTTAGCCGTAATGTAATCACTTCATCACCTTGACCAACCCCAATGGCCATCAAGGCAATCAATAACGCATCAGTCCCACTGGCAACAGCCAGTGCGTGTTCTACACCAACAAATGAAGCAAGCATGGTTTCTAATTCGGCAACCTCTGGCCCCATAATATAGGCCCCATGATCAAGAATCGCTTGAATTCTTGCCATGACTTTATGTTCAATACGTTTGCCTTGGGTTTTTAAATCGATAAATTGCATCATGTATATTCCTAACAATAACTGGTTTTTATTTGAATTTTAATTTTCTACATTATCTCCTAAAGACAGTTCGATGTCATTAAATCTTTATGTTTTCAGATCTAGGCATTAGTTTGAACGCCATCGTTTTATCATGGAATTGTTGCTGCCATAATTCAAGACAAAACAAGCCCCATACTTTGCGTGAAAAAGTCCCATTTTGCTCGCAACTTAAAATCACTGAATCATAATTAAGATGAGAATTGTGTCGGTTTCTGCCAGAGATTAAGGTATCCATGATGAATGTCTTGAGTTCACCTTGCATCCATTCACTTAACGGTAATGGAAAGCCCATTTTATCTTTTCTCTCTAAAATAGGTTTAGGCAAAACATGCGCATAATTTTTTAGAAGCAAATGCTTCATCTGCCCATTTTTGAACTTCAGATGAGTGGGTATTTTTGCCACAAACTCGATTAAAGGCCAGTATAAAAATGGCACTCTCGATTCAAGACCATGAGCCATACTGACTCTATCTTCAACATGTAAAAGTCCTGGCAAAGAAGTTTTCATATCAAAATGCAACATACCATTAAAGCAAGCATCAGATTTCGAAAATTTTAAAGGTTTAAAAATATCGAGATAAGCTTGATAACAATTATCTTTAGCCACTTCACTTAAGTTAAAAGAATCTGAAAAATCATGTCCACGGTTAATCAAGTTAAAATAGCGTTTTTCAAAAGACTCAAATAAACCTGACTTGAAAAATTGCTTCATCATCGGTTTATACGCATTTAAAACTTCTAGATGCTGACTTAAGATACTTAAATTTAAATCTTCAGTGGTGTTGCCCTCTAGTTCTGCTTTTAAACACTGCTCAAAATAGGCGATTAAGTAGCGCGCATATCCTCCGAAAATTTCATCCCCCCCTTGTCCCCCTAAAATGACTTTGACATGTTTTGCGGCCATTTCTGAAACCATATATTGCGGAAAAACGCCGGGGCCTGCAACCGGAAAGTCCATGTAATAAATGATGTCATTAATTTTTGAGGAAAATTCAGATGCGGTGATATCTTTAACATGCAAAGGATTGCCAGTTTGCTTTGCGACAAGATGCGCATAAGCACTTTCATCATAAGCAAGATCTTCTAAAAATCGACCATGGAAGAATGGCAATGGCGCATCTTGCTTTTGACTTGCCAAAATGCCAATTAAACTTGAGTCAATCCCACCACTAACATAGGCTGCTACTGGAACATCCGATCGCAAATGCATGACAATAGCTTCATCAATCAGTTCAGATAACTTTTGAAAACACATCTCTTCAGAAATGTGTCTATCTTCCTCAAAATGAATGTCCCAATATCGCCAAACTTTCTTCCCTTGAGGGCTCAACAGCATGGCATGAGCAGGCTCTAGTTGATACACCCCTTCAAATAAAGTTTGACAGCCCATGGTGCTTTGAAAAGTTATATATTCATTAAACGCTTCAGCATGGGTTGCTATTGATGGCAAAAAAGGCAATAGTGCTTTGGTTTCTGAGGCGAAATAAAAATGATGTTGTTGCTCTGTGTAATAAAAAGGTTTGATGCCAAAATGATCTCTTGCACAAAATAATTGATGGCCATCCCAAAGCGCAAAACTAAACATACCTTTTAAATACTTAACGCAGTCAACACCATAAACTGCATAAGTCGCAAGAATGACTTCGGTATCTGATTGGGTTTCAAAATCCCAATGACTAGATAAAGATGCCCTCAGTTCATGATGATTATAAATTTCACCATTAAAGCTAATGACAAATCCAGATCTGGACACCATGGGTTGCGTAGCATGCTGACTCAAATCAATAATACTAAGCCTGCGATGGGCAAGTCCTATTGACTGCCCAGTATTTATCCATACACCCTCACCATCAGGCCCTCGATGTGCCAATAAATGATTCATCCTCGCAAGTGATCTGGCTAAATCAACAATTGGTGCTTGATCTACATGATAAATACCAGCTATACCGCACACGTTTCTTCTTCCTTTAAATGTTGATTGATAAAAGGTGACATGGCATCAAGATAAATTTGGCTTACCTCTTTCCAGGAAAATAATAGCGCTTTTTCTTTTAAATTAGACTTCCAAGCTGCGCTATCTAAAGCCGCAAAACCCTTATCAATTGAAAGGGAAATTGATAAGGCTGAGTCCATCAAGTGAACCATGCCAAATCCTTGATCTTTAATAAATCGGCATAGCTCTGGTGAATCATTGGCAATCATCGGAAGGCGCGCCTGAATAAATTCAAACAATTTATTAGGGGTACAATAGTAACTATTTAAATCAATGTGTGGATAAGGAATAATCCCCATATCAGCTGAGGCTGAGTAATAAATCAGTTCATCTTGAGGAACTGCCTCATGAAAGTAGATTTTATCGTTTAAAAGCCCAAGTGCTTTGGCTTTATGTTGTAATACGTCTTTAATATCCCCACTTCCCATCAACACCAAAACCACCTCATGATTCTTGACATGGCTCATGGATTCAATCAACGTTTCCAATTGACGATGAATCGAATACCCGCCCTGAAACAATAGAATTTTCTTTGCTGCAGGAATGTTTAAATTTTTTCTTAAAAAATCATAATGCGTATCCGCATCAAATTCCTGTGGCGCATCAACGGCATTAATCAAGGTCACAGGCATTTTAATCTGATAATACTCCCTCATTTTTTCAGCAATCGACTGATTCACCGTAAACACCAAGTCACAGTTTTGAATTAAACGCTCTTCAAATTGGCGATAAATCACTTTTTTATGCTTTGAAAAAACATGTTGCTCCGGATAGAGCTCGTGGGAATCATAAATGAGTGGGACTTTTTGTTCTTTTGCCAGCATCACTGCTGCTTCTAAAGTTGGCAAGTCATGACATTGGATCAAATCAAATTTAAATTTTCTTCCAAAAAAAACAAAAGGATTTGTAAATGGAACCCAGGCCTTAAAATATAAATTCTCAAATTTGGCTTGAGAGAACGGTCGACAAATATAGGCTGTTAATAAACATAGTCCACGGTAGTACTTTAATATTTTTTTTTGTGGTAAATTTGAAAAACTGAATTTATTAAAGAAATATGGTAAATTTATCGTACGTAAATCTGTAAAACCAATCCGAAAAACACTTAAATCATCTGCCATATTTTCAGAATAGCTATGTTCATTTGGCGATAGCGCCATAATCTTCACCTTATGCCCTAATTTAACGAGGGACACGGCTTGAACAATAATGCGTCTATCAATTTGAGTGTCATGGCAAGTCATTAAAATATTCATATCATATCCATTTTGCTTTTGGGTTGTCCAAGATTGCTTAAATTTTTTAAGATGGTATAACTTGCATCGCCCATACCATAGGGATAAATGCCGAGAGTCCCTTGTTGCTCTTGAGTGACGGTGCTCACCATTTTATCGACATCAGTTCCGACAAGACTATTCCATCCAAGCTCTACAGTTTCTACCCACTCTGTCTCAGCGCGCATAGTAATACATGGCACCTGATAAAAAAAAGCCTCTTTCTGTACCCCACCAGAGTCAGTCAGTATGGCTTTTGCGTCTCGTTGTAAAGCGACCAAATCTAGATACGGTAAAGGATCTACAAGACAAATTGAAGGCAAATAATGACTTAATTGATAGTGATTAATACATTTCAAGGTGCGAGGATGAATTGGGAAAACAACTTTGATATTTTTAGCAATTTCAACTAAAGCTTTAAGAATATTTTCAAGACAATTTTTATCGTCGGTATTCTCAGCACGGTGACAAGTGACTAGCACATATTGTTTTTCTAATAAATTCAATTTGGATAAAATTCGAGACTGTGCTTTTGCTTTCTTGGCAAAATAAAGTGCGACATCATACATCACATCACCGACTTGATGAACATTTCTGCTTATTCCTTCACATTTAAGGTTATTGACCGCATGTGTGGTAGGGCAAAATAAGTGTGTCGAAAGATGATCAGTCATTACTCGATTAATTTCCTCAGGCATGCGGCGATTAAAAGAACGAAGCCCTGCTTCAATATGGGCAATGGGGATATGTATCTTACTGGCAACAAGTGCGCCTGCCAAAGTGGAGTTGGTATCGCCGTAAACTAAAACCATATCTGGCTTTTCAGCCATGAGGACATCTTCAATCCCTTCCATCATGCGCCCAGTCATGGCGCCATGATTTCCTCCTGCAATATTGAGATGGTATTTTGGTTTTGGAATTTCTAAATCTTCAAAAAACACATCCGACATATTTACATCAAAATGTTGCCCAGTATGGATCATGACTTCTGTCATTTTAGGACTAAATTGTTGACGAATACATCTTGAAATTGCGGAGGCCTTAATAAACTGCGGTCTTGCACCTACTACGGTAGCTATTTTCATAAACATTACACCCTTCCATAGACATCTTCAAAACGAATAATATCATCTTCTCCTAAATAAGCACCACTTTGAACTTCAATCATGATTAGAGGAATTTTTCCGGGATTATGGAGACGATGTTTGTGTCCTGCAGGAATATATGTTGATTCATTGGTATGAATTAAAAATTCTTGTTCACCATTTAGCACCTTGGCCATGCCACTGACCACAATCCAATGCTCACTGCGGTGGTGATGCATTTGCAAACTAAGTGAAGCCCCAGGTTTAACCTCAATACGCTTGATTTTAAAACCTTCACCTTCTTCTAAAACAGTATATGCTCCCCAAGGCCTAAACGCTGTTCGATGGATTTTATAAGCATCATGCGCTTTTGCTTTTAAATAATTATAAATACCTTTCACTGATTGCGTATGATCTCGATGTGCCACCAATAAAGCATCCGAAGTATCAACGATAATCAAATCATCAACCCCGACAACACCAACAACTCTATTTGAACTTTGCACAAACGTATTTCGCGTATCTTCAACATAAACATCGCCTTCGATACGATTATTACATTCATCAGCAGCTTTTAATTGGCTCAATTCCTTCCAAGAGCCCACATCACTCCAACCTAAATCACAAGGCACAACTGAAATTTGTTGGCTGTTTGGTGTCATACTCAATGGTTCAAAAAAAGCATAGTCAATCGAGTCATCTTTGACTTGCCCAAAACTTGAGTCCAATTCAATTTGAGTAAATAAATGGCCACTGGCAACCCTAGAAATGGCTAAACAGTCATGACAAGATGCATAAATGGATGCTGCATGACGTTGAAAAGCAGCTAAGAAAGCGCCCACTGGCAAACAAAACATACCACTATTCCAATAAAAATTTCCGCGTGCCAAATAGGATTCAGCAACATCAAGTGACGGTTTTTCTTTAAAGCGTAAAACATTATTGCCTTCTGCTTCAATATAACCAAAACCAGTTTCAGGATAGGTAGGTGTCATGCCAAATGTCACCATCTGGCCATTTGATGCAAAAGATTGAGCTTTGATGACAGCCTCTTGAAATGCCGTTTCATGTTGAATCAAGTGGTCTGCTGCAAGAATAAGCAGGGTTGCCTCATCCCCTAAAGTTTTTTTCACATGCAAGGCCGCCATTGCCACAGCTGCTGCCGTATTGCGACCAATAGGCTCTAGGATATAAGTATGATGAATATCATTTTTGGGATAAATCCCATACTCATCTTCGACCTTAAAAAACAATTCACGATTGGTAATGGTTAAAAGATGTTCTACCCCTAAGCCTCTTGCACGCAAATATGCTTTTTGCAAAAGGCTTTCACCATCATGGAGTTTGATGAAAGGTTTAGGATGTTGCTCCCTTGACAAAGGCCAAAGGCGAGAGCCTGCGCCCCCGCATAAAATCACAGGAACTAGCATTTTATTATCATTTTTTTGCATAGACAAAGTTCATTTATTTTCTGACTAGAGTAGCTCAAAAAGCAAGCAAGTGCAAATGGAAATCAACTTTTGCATGGGTTGATTAACAGGCTATGTTTTTTAGCTCCTGCATAGCGAACTGAATTTCCCGAACATTTAATTTACATTTGATAGCGAAGTGGCTCAGTATTGTTTTAAAATTAAGCATCCCGGGGTTTGCAGTAAGCAATCATGGCTATGTATACACGATTACATTGGACTTTTACTTTAATTGCTCCCCCTTACGCAAAGCCTGTTGCCTTTTAGCAAAAACACCTTAGAATTTGTCTCCTGATTTTAGGGAAGAATTGCATGAACATGCTTGATATTTATACTGACCATTTGATTTACCAAAAAAAGTATGCAACAGCAACTGGATTATCAGAGATGCTGGAAGGTGAAATTGCTCAAGACAAAATGGTCCGACTCAATGGGCGCACTTTAGATCAAGTTTGAGCCACTACATCTAAATTCCTTTTTCCCTGTGACCGACTGATTTTTGAGCACTTATCGCCAGGTCTTTATCAGCTTGCTTAATGTGATAAACACGATGACCTGTATTACGCTGGAGTTCTCGACAAACGGATGATGGGGAAATCTGGATAATCTTGGCTATTTTGCTTTGTGGTGTCTCTATTTCTTTTAGCGCATCAATCTGAGATCTTTATTTTCGATTGACATGATGATAGCCTTTGGACATGAATATTCCTTATTGATTCACAACTTAAGAATATCAAATATTATATGACTAACTCTACCGTATTTTCATATCTTTTTTGAAATTGCACTTCGCACTTGAATGGAGGAAACTTATAGTAGCACGAACACAGGGTGAAAAAGGATTGTAGATTTCAATAATATTTATGGAGAAATATAAAATGCATATCTTGCATTGTTATAAAACAGCATTGCCCTTAACGATGGGCGGAGCAGAGCAGGTTATACATCACATTGCTCAAGGTATTTTGCCTTATGGTTTAAAGTCAACAGTAATTGCTTTTGCACCACAAAAAAAAATAGATGCATTTAATTATAAAGGATATAAGGTTGTAGTAGTCCCTGCTAATTTTGAATATGCCTCAACACCTGTTTCATTCAAAGGAATAAGTATTTTTAGAGAACTTTGTCGTTCAGCCAATATCATCCATTATCATTATCCATATCCCTGGATGGATATTCTTCATTTACTTTCTAGAAATGAAAAACACTCAGTATTAACTTATCACTCTGATATTGTAAAACAAAAGTATTTATCTAAAATTTATCATCCGATAAAAAAAATATTTTTAAATCAGGTAGATGCCATTGTTTCTACCTCACCTAGCTATATTAATGGGAGTGTAGATTTACAAAAATTCAAATCCAAAATGCATTGTATCCCATTGGGACTAGATGAACAAAACTATCGCCCTGTTTTGGAAGATACTTTAGTAAAGTGGCGTACTCAATTACCAGCTCGTTTTTTATTGTTTATTGGTGTTTTTAGATACTATAAAGGTTTAAATTATTTGTTTGAAGCATTAAAAGATTTAGATATCCCGATTGTTTTAATTGGAGATGGTCCTGAAAAAGCAAATTTAAAAGAATTGGAAAAGCGATATAAATTAAAAAATATTTATTTTTTAGGAGAACTCGGAGATGAAGATAAAAATGCAATATTAACGTTATCCTCAGGCGTAATATTACCCTCATATTTAAGAAGTGAAGCCTTTGGTTTATCGTTAGTTGAGGGCGCAATGTTTGGTAAGCCATTAATTTCGTGCGAAATAGGAACAGGAACTAGTTATATTAATCTTCATTTAAAAACGGGATGGGTGATTCCTCCTGCAGATGTATTGGCTTTAAAAGCCGCATTACAAGAGTGGTATTTAACACCTAAATTAGCTGAGCAATTTGGCAAAAATGCGAGACTTCGTTATGAAGAATATTTTCAATCAAAAAACATGGTATCTAGATATGTTGAATTATATCAAAGTTTACATAACGGTAATCCAAGCACTAAAAATAGTTTAAATGTAAGAAGTTTGGATTGATTTTTAAAAAAAACCATACGCCATTAACAATAAGGGTAAATCGCGTATGGTGGATTTTTCCATTCCATTAAATAATTATTAAAAATTTAGCCCAAAAAACTCTTCAAATTTATGGACAACAAATTGTAGATGTTCTTCACTCAATCCTGGATATAATCCTATCCAAAAAGTGTCTCTCATTATTTTGTCTGCGTTAATCAAAGTGCCATGTATTTTATAAACTTTATCTTTCATGTACGGCTGTTTAATTACATTTCCAGCAAATAATAATCGGGTTCCAATCTTGTGATCATTTAAAAATCTACACAAATCATCTCTGGAAAAACCTGTATTATTTTTTAATGTCATTAGGAATCCAAACCATGAAGGATCTGAATTTTCTGTTGCTTCTGCAATATCCAGAAATTCGTTAAAATCT
>RGPR01000061.1 GCA_010030245.1 Gammaproteobacteria bacterium | reverse complement strand
GTTCTAGGAGGTATTCATCCTGAACATTTGTTTATTATCATTCATCAAAGCCATGAGCTTTGGTTTAAACAGCTTTTAGTTGAATTTCACTCTATTATTGATGTCATCAATATGCCTGAGAATGGCTTTGAATTGGCAAAATAATTCTACGCTTAGATCGATGTAAAAAAATAATGATGGGTTGATTCAACAATTTGAGATTTTAGAAACCATGACCCCGATGGGTTTTCTTTCTTTTAGGGATCGACATCAGCCATGCTCAGGGATGACCTCATTATCGACTCAATGATGCCGATATTGCCTGCTTGGAGTAGGCCCGACATCAAGCGACGTTGAGCCAGAGTTTAATGCATATGCTCGCTAATTTGCCCTATACGAAAGCAGAATTGCCTGATTTTTTGGGGGAGTACGCCAATCAAGTATTGGCAGGTTTTATGTTTGAAAAAGACATCATTCAAAAAAATCCAAATTTAAGTCCAAGCGAAAAGACGGCGTAATTGGGTCAAATTGATGAAAATTTAAATCGTTTTGCGCAGTGGTATCATGCCAGACCAACTGAAAAAACTCGAGCAGGATTTGTCTGCTTGTATATTTTTTTGCATCACGAAACAGACCAGCTTTCTCCTTGGCATCAATTATTGCAAAACATCATGGATATTGATGAAGCGTTATGTTTGTTGCCACCTCAGCAAATACCCAACAATTAGTATCGATAATTATGGGGATTATCTTTATCATAGCTTGCTGCAACACATGGGCCATCAAAAAACACATCATCAATTTTAAGATGCATCATGACACCAGCTCGTTGATAATGTGAAATCATTTTAAATTGCTCATGGGAGACATAAAGGCGTGTACTGCCGCAATAAATCAAATCAGAATTTTTGGTTTTTTGATGAACTTTAGGATAGATGGAACAGCCCCAGCGAAATTTACTTAAATCACAATAGGCATTTGCTTGCAAACTAATCGATAAAAGGATGATGGCTTTGCTGATTATATTCATATTTATCACCAGTAGGTTGATATATGAATTAACGGCAAAAAAAGAGATAACTTAAGTCATTTAAAAAAAGAACTAAGGTATATCATTTACCCTAGTTCTTTAGATGCAAAAAATTACTGTGCAGCAGCTGTTTTTTTGCTAGGTAATTTTTCTTTGATACGCGCAGCACGACCTGATAATTCGCGCAGGTAATATAATTTAGCGCGACGAACGTCACCACGGCGGATCACACTAATGCTCTCAATCATGGGGCTATAAGTTTGAAAAACGCGCTCAACGCCAACGTTTTGAGAAATTTTACGTACAGTAAACGCAGAATGAAGCCCGCGTTCACGTCTAGCAATAACGACGCCTTCGAAAGCTTGTAAACGTTCACGTGTTCCTTCAATTACTTTAACTTGGACAATAACAGTATCACCAGGTCCAAAGTTAGGAATTGTTTTGCCTTGCATTTGCTCAGCATTGATTTGATCTATCATGTTAGTCATTTACCTTACTCCTTGAATGAGGTCATGGCAGTTACGGATTGCCATTGTTTTGTTTAAATTCAGTCAATAAAAGTTGATCTTCTGTGCTTAAAGCCAACTCTTTAAGTAGATCAGGTCTTTTTAACCGAGTCTTACCTAATGCCTGTTGTCGTCGCCATCGTGCAATTGCTTGGTGTGACCCACTCAAAAGGACTTCTGGCACCTTTAGACCATCGATTTCCGCTGGTCGTGTATAGTGTGGATGATCTAGCAAGCCGTTAACAAATGAATCTTCAATATGCGAACGTTCATCATTTAACGCGCCAGGGACTAGTCTAACCATTGCATCAATGAAACTCATTGCGGCAAGTTCACCCCCACTCATTACAAAATCTCCAAGGGACCATTCTTCATCAATATCATGTTGAAAAAGACGTTCATCAATCCCTTCATAGCGACCGGCAACAAAAATAAAGGATTGTTCGCGGTCACTAAATTCACTTAGCATTTCCTGGGTTATTGATTTACCTTGGGGGCTTAAGTAAATGGTTTTGCATTTTTTTGGCATTAATCTTCTTGCAGATTGAATCGCTTGATGCAAAGGTTCATACATCATGACCATGCCAGGTCCGCCACCATATGGCCGATCATCAACATGACCATGGGCAGAAACCGCCCATTCTCTTAAATTCCAAATATGTAAATGTGCAAGGTTTTTATCAAAAGCCCTACCAACAACACCATACTTCAAGCAATCAAACATCTCAGGGAAAATCGTGATTACACCGAGTTCTAAAGTCATTCTTCAGACATTTCCCAATCAACAACCATTTGTTTTTGTGCCATATCAATTTTTAATACGTAATGCTGCCAAACGAAGGGGATTAGTGTTCTTTTTTCACCTTGAACAACAATGACCTCATTAGCACCTGTGGGCATGATATCAATTATTGTTCCGAGCTGTTCTTGCTTTGTATTTATGACGCTTAAACCTATCAAATCGTGATGATAATAGCCATCATCTTGTTCAAGTCTAGGAAGATTTTCGCGTGAGACCGCAATTTCTAAATTAGTCAAAAGACCCGCTTCTTCTCTAGTTATATAATGCTCAACTTGAACAATAATCTTGTTTCCTGCGATTTGAGCATGATGAATTACAATCGGGCACCATTTGTGCTTAATTTTAATATGCCAAGGCTCATAGCTGAGTATATTATCAACTGGATCGGTATAGGATTGAACTGTAACCAACCCTTTGATGCCATGTACACGAGCAAATTTACCAACAACAACCCAGTTATTTTTCACAACACACCATGATATTCATCATCAAGCCGCATGCATTAAGCAGCAGTGTTAGCTTTTTCAAACTCTTTAACCAATGCTTGTACGCGCTCAGACATTTGCGCACCAACACCTTGCCAGTAATTTAAAAGCTCAGGTTCAAGATGTAATCTTTTTTCTTGACCACGTGCTAATGGATTAAAGTAACCAATGCGTTTAATGTAATTGGTATCTCGACGTTTACGGCTATCGGTGACAACAATATGATAAAAAGGACGCTTTTTAGCGCCACCACGAGCTAATCGAATCACAACCATAGGACCCTCGGTTTCTAAAAATTAATGAAAAATGTGCACTATTGTACGCAAAAAGAAACATAATTAATAGTCTTTATTTGCGTTTTATCAAAAATATTTACTTTTGATGAACATGCCATTCATTTACTCTACTTTTTTTCCTAGATTTTTGATTTGTCCAAATCCAGGAATTTCTCCCAAACCTCGCATCATGTTTTTTAAGCCACCAGGTTTGGAAATTTTATTTAACATTTTTTGCATTTGTTCATGTTGTTTAAGCAAGCGATTAATATCTTGAATTTGGGTGCCAGAACCAAGTGCTATACGTTTTTTACGTGAACCATTCAAGATTTTAGGCGCATGTCGCTCAGATTGGGTCATGGAATTAATAATAGCAAGTGTTTTACCAAGCATCTTCTCACTGACGCCACCCATCATTTGTGGATTGCTTTGTGGCATACCGGGTAATTTGGTCATCATGGCACCAATGCCACCCATCTGATTCATTTGAATAAGTTGATTTTTAAAATCTTCTAAATCAAAACCTTGGCCTTTATGAATTTTTTTAACCAAACGATCATTGGCTTCTTTGTCTGTTTGTTTCTCAACTTCTTCAATTAAGCTTAGAATGTCGCCCATGCCCAAAATGCGGGAGGCGATCCGTTCTGGATGGAATGCTTCAAAGCCATTGATTTTTTCACCAGTTCCCATAAATTTAATAGGTTTATTGGTGATTTGTCGAACTGATAATGCAGCACCACCTCTGGCATCACCATCAGTTTTAGTAATAATAACGCCCGTTAAGTTTAGGACATCATTAAAGGCCTTTGCAGTATGGGCTGCATCTTGACCTGTCATGCTATCTACCACAAATATTGTTTCTATGGGATTTAGGGCAGACTGCAGGGCTTTGATTTCATCCATCATTTCTACATCAACGTGGAGACGTCCTGCAGTATCAATGATCAATACATCCATAAATTGTTTTTTGGCGTATGATGCTGCTTCTTTAGCTATTTTAATAGGATCTTTGCTATCTGGTTGATAGTGAGTTAAATCATTATCTTTGGCAAGTTGAGCAAGTTGTTCTATAGCGGCTGGACGGTAAATGTCAACACTTGTCAGCATGACTTTTTTTTGTTGTAGAGTGAGATGCCTTGCTAATTTTGCTGAGGTGGTTGTTTTACCAGATCCTTGAAGGCCTGCTAAGAGAATGATTGCAGGTGGTTGTGTTTTTAGTTCTAATTCAGCGATATCCTTACCTAAAATCTCAACCAATTCCTCGTTAACGATTTTCATTAACATCTGCTCTGGGTTGAGATTTTTAATGATGTTATGGCCAAGTGCTTTACTTTTAATTTGGCTCACTAATGTTTTTACAACCGGGAGAGCGACATCAGCATCTAGTAACGCAGAGCGTACATCTTTTAATGCATTTTGAATGTTTTGCTCGGTCAGACGTGACCGTCCACGAATGTGTTGCCAAGCTGAGTTTATTTGTTCTGTAAGTTGACCAAACATAGTGCCTCTTGGTGTATAAAAATGAAAAAGTGTAAAAGTAGATGATTTTACCACAATTTTATGAAGAATGGACATCCTTTTTAGATGTGTGTGTTCAGTTCTTTTTTTTGTTATGCTGTATGGGCGTTATTTTTCCATTTAAAAAGAGGGGGGTTGGGTGAATATGTCCATAGGTATTTGGCTTGCATTGGTGCTAGTGTTAATTTTATGCTCAGGCTTTTTTTCTGCTGCTGAAATTGCCACTATGTCAATCAATCGGTATCGTCTGCGTCATTTGGTGAAGCTTAAACATCGTCGTGCAAGCCTAGTTCAACATCAATTAAATCATCCAGAGCGTTTACTTAGTACAGTTCTAATAGGCAATACCTTAGCGAATATTATTGCCTCAATGGCGATGACTTTTGTGGGACAATATCTTTATAAGGAAGCAGGTGTTGTGATTGCAGAGTTCATTTTAACATTGGTATTACTTGTTTTTGCTGAAATGACACCAAAAACCTGGGCGGCTCTTCATCCTGAAAGGGTATCGTTTGCGTTGGTGATCCCACTAAGATTTATGCAAATCCTATTGATGCCCCTTAGCTTGATGACGACCTATTGTTCTCAAATGACTTTAAGGCTATTTGGTGTCAAGCAAACCAGTCATGAACGTGAACAACTGTCTTATGATGAATTAAGAGCTATTATGCATGAAACTGAGGGATTATTGCCGAAAGAACATCAGGGCATGCTAATTCGAATGCTAGATTTAGAACGGGCTCAAGTTGAAGATGTCATGATTCCTAAACAAGACATTTTTGGTGTAGATGTGACCGAGCCTTGGATAGATGTGGTTGATGCGTTTACTCATTCTCAGCACACACGAATACCATTATTTCAACATAATATAGATAATTTAATCGGTGTAGTGCATGTTCGGGATATCATGCAATTATTGCTTGCTGATAATCTAGATTTAGCGCATGTGTTAAAAATAGCTGAAAAACCTTTGTTTATACCTGCAGGCAAACCATTAAATACGCAAATATTACAATTTAGCCGCCGCAAAATGCGAGGTGGTTTTGTGGTAAATGAATATGGCGACCTGTTAGGGATGGTCACTTTAGAAGATATTTTGGAAGAAGTCGTAGGGGATTTCACAACTGATGTGACAGATATATTCCAAGATATTACGCCTCAGGAAAACGGGGAGTTTATTATTGATGCGAGTATTCATTTAAAACAGCTGCATAAATCTTTAGGTTGGGTTTTTCCTCAGATTGGGCCACGTACCTTAAGTGGATTGATTATTGAATATTTAGGTTACATTCCACCTGCTGAATGTTGTGTGAAAATTGGTTATTATCACATCACTATTTTACGTGTAGCTGAGCAAATGATTAAATCGGTGCGTATGAAAAAAATAAGTCAAGATGAGGCCTAATTATCAACAAGCTGGCGATGTTTCATGGCAGTGCCAATTGTTATTGGGTCAAGAAATTGAAGCTCACTGCCTGTTGGTACGCCTTGAGCCAGCTGGGAGAGTAAAATAGGGTGCGCAGAGGCAATTTGCTGAATATATTGCAGTGTTGCTTGAGTTTCTAGTGATGGGGTAAGCGCAATAATGATTTCTTTTACAGGTTGATTATTTAGGTAATGTTCGAGTTTATCAAGACCAATGTCAGCAATGCCAATCCCATCTATGGGAGAGATTTTACCTGTTAAAATAAAATAATAGCCGCTGAAAGTATGACTTTGCTCAATCGCTAGTAAATCAGTCGGTTGCTCTACAATGCAGAGTAAGTCGCGATTTCGATTGGGATTTTTACATATCGAACAAATGGTTTCAACTGAGAAGTTATTGCATACTTGACATTGTACGACAGTGTTCATCGCCTCATCGAGGTTTTTAGCAAGAATGAGTGCTTGTTTGCGGTGATTTTTAAGAAAAAAGTACACCAAGCGTTGGGCTGTTTTAGGGCCTACGCCTGGTAAACAGCGTAGGCTTTCTGTTAATTGCTCAATGATATTCATTGGGGGTAATAGACCCTAGGCACCTTCACCTTCACCCATAAATCCACCGATATTATTGAGATTTGAGGTGAGTTGTTTGATTTTTTCTTGAGAAACGGATTCAACTTGTTTGACTGCATCGTTGACAGCTGCAGCAAATAATTGACCTAGCATTTCATGGCTTTCACCTTCAAGAGCTGGATTGATGGTGACAGTGATCACATCATGTCGTCCATTCATTTCAACAGCAACCATGCCTCCTCCTGATTTGCCAACGACACGCAAGCGTTCTAGTTCGTCTTGGGTTTCTTTCAAACGATCTTGCATTTTTTTCGCTTCTTCTTGCAGTTGTTGTGAAAAACGATTGATATCGAAGTTGTTATCCATGATATAGCCTCACTTTGAGATTAAATTAAACAATACTGTAATATAATTATAGGTTATCTAATGTAAAAGTCATGCTTTTTTTTAAAATTTCAGCATTACAGTCATGTTGTAATTGTTGAACCAAGGGATTAGTTGTCACCGCTTCTAACAATAAATGATGCCTTTCCATATCTTTTTTTTGTTTTAATTCAGCTGGGGTTGATTGAGATGATGTAGCGTCAGTATATGCGTGTAGTTGAATTCGAATATCTTCATGAAAGTAGTTCGTAAGTGCCAATTCAATACGTTCTTTGATGGCTGGGCTAAAAAGTGAAAAAAAATGTTGCTTAACTTGTAAATGCAGCTGCCCAAATTCCTTCTTGAGAAAGTTTGCATTGTTTAGCGCTGATTTACCAATACCATCTATTGGAAGTTGATTAACTATTTCAGCCCAATCCGTATCTTCTGCCTGTATTTCTTTAGGTGGATCGGAGCTTTCCTGTGCTGTTTCTTCCAGTACTAATGGTTCTGGTTTAAAAAGTTGAGGATTTTTTGGGGATTCAAGTGCTTGATAGATTCTAAGCATACTCATTTGAAAGCCAATTGCTGGATGAGGAGCCCAATCAAGATTTTGATTGCTTTTTTCCAGAATAAGATAGGCTTTTTGGATAAAATCAGTCGATAAATCTTTAGATAAAGCCTGAATGCGATCATTTGTTGTATGATTAGGTATGATTTGAACAATGGCACATTGATGAAGCAATTGCATCAATAAATATAACAGTTGATGATATGGCGCCTGTGCTGTTTCGAGTTCTTGGCAAATTTTAATGAGGGCTTGAATCTCGTGTTCACTAATTAATTTCAGAATGTTCAAGGCTTGATCTTCGAGACTAAGGCCCAGAAAATCTTTTAATTCGCTTTGTTTAAAACCATTTGGAAACGCTGAGATTAATTGTTCCGTTAGTGTGATGGCATCGCGCATACTACCATTGGCATGTGTGGCAATAATGGCTAATGATTGAGGGTCGTAGGTAAATTGTGCATCGTTTAAAATGATGCTGAGCTGCTGAGAAATGATGTCAGGTGTTATCGCCTTCAGATTAAATTGTAAACAGCGAGATAAAATGGTTGCAGGTATCTTTTGAGGGTCCGTAGTGGCCAGAAGAAACTTTACATGCTCTGGTGGCTCTTCTAAGGTTTTTAAGAGTGCATTAAAACTATGTGTGGATAGCATATGCACTTCGTCGATGAGAAAAATTTTGAATCGACCAGAGGCGGGTGCATATTGAATATTCTCAATCAGTTCTCGAGTGTCTTCAACACGAGTACGAGAGGCAGCATCTACTTCGATTAAATCATAAAAGCAAGCCTCGTCAATGCCAAGACAGTTTTCACAGCTCAGGCAGGGCTGAGCAACAATGCCTTGTTGGCAGTTTAATGCTTTAGCAAAAATTCGGGCGACAGTAGTTTTGCCTACCCCACGTGTCCCGGTGAATAGGTAAGCATGATGAAGTTTATTTTGGTTTAAAGCGTTTTGTAATGGGAATACAACATGTTCTTGTCCAAGTAAATCAGCGAATGTTTTGGGACGCCATTTTCTAGCCAAGGGAATGTAGGTCATATGTATTCTTTATGAAGATGATGGAGGCAACTCCAAGAGCTTGATCTCGGCACACAATGTTTACGCTACCGCTGCTTCCTTCCGGATCTGACGGGGTTCACGCTAGATTGCTGCGAGGAGCCCAAGGAGTCACCATAGACTCAGGAATCATAACAAATAAATTTTTAAATGGCGAGATTTTTTTGCATGCTTCCACTTAATTCTTCGATTTGAGTCAGCAAGTCACCCTTAAATTGACTTTGTTGTAAGAGATGCCGTCCACTTGGATAACTATAAAGGTGGCATGCTGGATTGTGTTCGCAAGCATCTTTAATTTTTTCATAGTCAACGCGATTATCATCTTTGGCAATAATTACTGTAAAATCTTGTTTGCCTGTACTTAAAAGCGAACGATACTTTTTGTCAAAATGAAAGAGTTGCTTCAATGCTGGAATAACAAGATATTTAAGGTTCATCGCCTTAGCCAAATAGATTCTAGCACTGACATCACCCGAGCTATACCCCGGGAATTTGCAGCCTAATTGAGGATAATTGCAGTAATTCCGCCAAAGCCCATAGCTATAGAGTTTAAAATTGCCCCAAAGGTTATTTTCCTTGATAAAAAATGCAGGCGCAAGAAGGATCACTGTGGCATTTTGGGGTAGTTTATGTTGGTTGAGCAGTTTAAGGGTTAATGCCCCCCCATAAGACTGAGCAACAATCGTGATATGTTGGTGAAGTTTACTGACAGTTAGGATATGAGTTAAAAGCCTCTTTTCGATGGCTTCATTATTAAAATAAGTTGCGCTATGTAAGTTTTTAGCATGGAAACGCAAACGAGGGACCTCAATATCATAACGTTGACGCAATGCGGCGTTATTAAAATAGTCCTTAAAGATTGCAGGGCTATCCAGAAAACCGTGTACAAAAATGATAGCCTCAGGTTTGTTGTGTTCATAATGAAACCCAGCTAAACCATTAATCACACCATCCCTATCTCTAGGGTAGAGCTGTTGGACGACGCGCTCTGCTTCCCAATCGAGGGACATTCCTAAAAAAAATGTAAAACATAGTGTCAGTATTATAAGTTTTAGGTAGGCTTTCGTCATTATTTAATTCTGATGAGCTTAATGAGGTCAAAAAATATTTTACTCAAGAATATGTCAAAATGAAAGCTAGCTATTTCATCTAGTGCATAAATTTGAGATTTTTATTCCCGAGTCAGGTGAGCATCGCTTTCGGGAATGATTATTCATTATTTTTGGATCACAGCGCAAGCTTAGGAGCGTTTGTATAATTCATGAGATAGTGTGCATCTAGTCTTAAATTCATATGTGTATAATTAAAATAGTATAGCCTCTACAGAGGCAAAAGAAATATTTATGTGGAATGATGTGCTTAATCGCATGGATAAAGACCTTGCGCCAAAGATTTCCGCTCAACGCTTGGTGTATGCTTCTGAGTTCGAGCTGGTTAGTGAAGGTATTAATTTGATTTATCGTTTTGCTTTGAATAATCAAAAAAACGATTAACATACGCTAAATTACGATCTCCGTTAGAACCTCAAGCAGCAATTCGCTATCAGCAACATTTACTTGAGCATGATGTTTTTATTTGTCAGCCTATTTTTTTTCTAAATAATCTTTGGTTTGAGTCAGCGTGATATGGAGATGATGCATTTTTACGGATGTATGTAAAGAAGTTACAGTTCAACCAATAAATTATGATTATCCCTCTTGTTTATATAAATACAGGGGTATTATATTTGGAAAATTACACCAAGCAACAATATTGTTCATAAATAGAGCGGGGCAATACGCTAAATTGTTTATATCTTTTGAGGAAATGTAAGCTTATGCAAATCATGAATCCAAAGGGAGTGCAACAAACTTTAAAAATATTTCAAATTATTTTCATACTATAACGATAAAAAAAAGAAAAATAATTTGTTATATATAATAAGGTATAACAAGCAGTTAAAAACCTAACGCTTAATAAGCTAAACAAATAAGTATTCTATTTTAAGAATCTAATCGAATGATTTGCAGGATGGCTATAGATTATGAACCTGTTTAGAAATGTTCAAGGAAATAAACAAGGAAGATTCCAGCGGAGAATAAGGAAACTATAGTTAGCAGTGCCATTAAAATAATTATTATTTAAACATAAAGCATAGAAAAAAAGTATTTCGATCTAAAATTAATTTGCAAGCGAAGGAAAATAAAAGAAAGTGATTTTTTTTCAAAAAAAGCGTTGACAATGGGTCGTGAAAGAGTAGAATACGCATCACCAAGTGAGTGGTGAAGCTGATTAAGAAAGAAGAAAAAACAAACTGAGTGGGCACTTTGTCAAGAAATTAGAAGTTTTAGATAGGATTAAATT
>RGPR01000007.1 GCA_010030245.1 Gammaproteobacteria bacterium | reverse complement strand
AATATAAATTGATTGTTCGGGCAAATCAGATAGCGATGCAGGAGTTAAAAAACATGGCCTGTTAATGAGCTCGTGCGTAAGGTGAGTGAGTAATCACATTGCTGAACGTTGAGAGCATCGTTATTTGTTGCAGAGTCAGTATCTTTAGTTAAAAACGAGTATAAAGCTGAAAGTCCTGATTTTATTATTATAGCCATTTGATACAATTCAAGTATGAGGGGGATGATGATGATTATTGGGCATAAAATCATATTGAATGGTTCGAGTAAAATATTATTAAGGAATATTGGGCTTGTTGTACTTTCTTCTATCCGCACAGCTACGACTAATGTTAATTCTTCTGCTATTGGGTCATCTAGGTTTGGGGCATCTAGGTTTGGGTCATCGATGTTTTTTTGATATGCAGTTGGAACTTCATCTACTCGTGTTGCAACGGTAATTACATGAGGATGTGGCATAGACTTCTCCAAGATATTTTTGCTGGATGTTAGAGATATTATAACATAATTTATGATTATATTTTAATCAAAATAATTATAAAGAGATTTTTTTGTGGTTTTTAGGCTTGCTGTTTTAGTTTGATCTGCCATCATTGTTAAGTGGATGATGGCTTAGATGATAATAAATGCCAGGGATTATTCTTCAACAATATTGTAATGCTCGATGCCAATTTTAATTCTATCTCGGCCATTTTCTTTGCGCCATCGATTGGTGTCGCGAAGTGAATAGACACATCCACAGTATTCTTGTTTGTAGAAGTTTTCGCGTTTGGCAATTTGATACATGCGTTCAGAGCCACCTTTTTGGCGCCAATTATAGGTCCAGTAGCTGAGGTTGGGGTAATGACTTGCTGCCTTAAGACCGGAAGCATTGATTTGATTCATGTCTTTCCAGCGAGAAATACCTAGCGAGCTAGAAATCACAGGAAAACCATGTTCATGAGCATAAAGAGCTGTTCGCTCAAAACGCATGTCAAAGCACATCGAACATCGAATGCCTCTTTCTGGTTCGTGTTCCATGCCTTTGGCTCTTTCAAACCAATTATCGCTATCATAGTCTGCATCAATAAAAGGAATATCATGAAGTTCAGCAAACTTTATGTTTTCTTGTTTACGCAGTTCATATTCTTGCTTGGGATGAATATTAGGATTGTAGAAAAAAATACTAAAATGAATACCTGAGGCAATTAATGCCTCCATCACTTCTCCTGAGCAGGGTGCGCAACAAGAGTGCAGAAGTAACTTATCAGCTGCATTTGGAAGTTCAAGTGTGTCTCTTTGCATACTTATATCTCTTTAAAATAATGTTTTTGATAAAATTTCAATTCTTCAATTGAATCATAGATATCACTTAAAGCTAGATGTTTACTATGTTTATCTAATTGTGGTCCTTGTGGGTGCCAGCGTTTGATCATCTCTTTAAAACTGGAGACATCAATTTGGCGGTAATGAAAAAAATTAGATAATCTTGGCATATGGCGATTTAGAAATTGTTTATCCATACAAATACTGTTGCCGCAAATGGGGGAGGTATTAGGCGCCACAAAAGCTTTTAAAAAATCGAGGGTGAATTGCTCTGCTTTTGCCATTGAAACGTTGCTAGCTTGCACACGTTGATATAGACCAGAAGCACGGTGATGTGTTTGATTCCAATTATCCATGCCCTCGAGTACTGTCTGATGTGCTTCAATGGCGAGCACAGGACCATTGGCAATCACATTTAAATGATTATCCGTGACAACAGTAGCAATTTCTATAATTTGATTGATTTCTGGGGATAATCCCGTCATTTCTAAATCAATCCAAATGAGTCTATCTTTGTTTGGCATGATTAAACTTGGTTTTAATAATAAGCCATTTTAACAAAAATAGACTGACTTTGCATGATTTTTTAAAATACGTTATTGATATTGTTCTAGAGCTTGTTGAATACATGCTAAGCGAGCTTCTCTAAAGTACGCATGTATTTGTGTTGGGTTTTTGCTGTCTCTAATCTGTTCTGGTAGTTTGATGCGCTGCAGTTCGGCCATGAGCCGCTCCCAAAATTGATGTTGCGGGATACTAGACTGAGGATTAGCCCAGAGCTTTATTGTATCTAATAATTCAAAAAACAATTGTTTTTGGCGAAAGACATCGATGATTTCAAGTGTATTCAAACATGTTGCTGCATCAGTTGGATATCTCAATGTTTCTTTTGCAAGCTGAAAATTTTTGATGAGATGCAAGAGGTGTTTGGGAAGTTTATATTGCTCTTGAAAGTTTGCCAGTTCCTTGTCATGTAATTGGCTTAAGTAAATCACTAAACAAGGGATTGATTTTTGCTCAAGTGGGCTAATGCGTTCTAAATCATCGAGTGACAAGTGCTCTAGCATTGGTGCAAGTATGTTTAAAGCAGCGCAATCTTTTAAGGTTTGGATAAATGTTGCCGGATAAGTGGTGGCAAAAGCGAGCTCAAATTCTTTCCAAATGCGTTCCACTGATAAATATTGAAGTTCACCTGAGGCTGATATGTCTTGCATTAAGGCCAAGGTTTCTGGGGCAATTTTAAAACCTAAATGCTTAAAACGTGCAGCAAAACGGGCAACTCTTAGGACACGTAATGGGTCTTCAACAAAGGCATCGGAGATATGCCTTAGTTGTTTTTTCTTGATGTCTTCAAGACCTCCGTAGGGATCAATTATTTGCCCATGGTTATCGATGGCCATGGCATTAATGCTTAAATCTCGACGCTTTAAATCTTCTTCTAAGCTCACATCTTTAGAAAATTGACAGATAAATCCTTGATAGCCGTGACCTGCTTTACGTTCTATTCTAGCCAATGCATATTCATCTTTGGTTTTCGGATGGAGGAAAACGGGAAAATGTTTACCAACTTGGAGGTAGCCTTGTTGGCGTAAATCATCGGGGGTTGCGCCGACAACCACCCAATCACGTTCAGTAATCGGTAGCTCGAGTAATTGGTCACGGACAGCACCACCAACAAGATAAACTTTATAGGCCATGGAAAGAAAGCTAATAGAGGCGTAATTTGATTATACAAAATCATAGCTAATATGGCAAAATATGCTTATTGGTTGATAAGTAGCGATAATATATTCATGGGCAAAAAAAAGCTCAGTAAACAACAATTACAGCGTATAAATCAGAAGCAACTTGCTTATGCAGAAAAAGATTTGCAAAAAGCTTTGGTGATTAGCAGGGGTAAAACCCAAGCAATGGTTGAAACCTTGGATACCCAGGAAAAAATGATTTGTAATATTCGTGCTGATATTGATTCTGTGGTGGTGGGTGATATTGTGTATTGGCAGCAAGAGACACCGACGCAAGGGGTTATTGTTGCGGTAGTGGCGCGAAAAACGGAGCTTGGTCGATATGATAAATATTATCATTTCAAGGTTTTGGCTGCCAATATTAGTCAAATGATTGTTGTCATTGCCCCAAAACCTGAGCCTTCAACGTTATTACTCGATAGTTATTTGGTTGCTGCAGCATGTCTTGGGGTTAAGCTTGCGATTGTTTTTAATAAAACCGATCTAGATGAGCCAGAGACTTTAGCAAAAGACTATCGACTTCGATATCAGGGATTATGTGATCATTTCATTAATAATAGTCAAATTGTTCCCAATCTTGGGGAGCTGGAGGCAATATTGGCACATGAGCAATCTGTTTTTGTAGGTCAGTCAGGGGTGGGTAAATCGAGTATCATCAATTTGATTTTACCAGAGCAAATGCTTGCTACCTTGCCTTTAAATGTCATTCATGCGCTTGGCCAACATACCACTTCAAATGCAACGCTTTATCACTTGCCTTATGGCGGCGCTATTATTGATTCACCAGGCGTAAGAGCTTTTAATCTCACCCATTTGAAACCTGCCGACCTTCTTTGGGGATTTAAGGAGTTTCGACCTTTTATTGGACACTGTAAATATCGTGATTGTTGCCACATTAAATCACCACATTGTGCCATCATTGAAGCGGTAAAGCAGGGGGAAATTTCTGCACAAAGATATGAAAATTATGTTAAACTAAAAGCCCAATTTGCTCTTAATGGCTAATCCATGAAGCGTGTTCGTCTATCATTATCCCATATTATTTCAGGCTTTGTTGCGGTGTTAGTCGGTTTTACCAGCTCGGTATTGATTGTGTTTCAAGCCGCACATCATGCTGGTGCTAATCCCCAAGAAATGAGCTCATGGTTATTTGCTTTAGGGGCCAGTATTGGCTTGACCTCAATTGGATTTTCATGGTTTTATAAAATGCCGATCTTGATTGGTTGGTCTACACCAGGGGCTGCATTACTCGCAACCAGTTTAACTGGTGTCAGCATGGCTGAAGCAGTGGGAGCGTTTGTTTTTTCCTCTTTGTTAACCTTATTTTTTGCCGCAACTGGATTATTTGAACGTCTGATAAATGTGGTGCCTAAAACCATCACCTCGGCAATGCTTGCCGGGATTTTGTTGCGTTTTGGCATGGATGTTTTTAACGCTTTTCAGCAAGATATTCAGTTAGTGGGGATCATGATCATGACCTACCTGGTTGGAAGACGTTTTTCTCCGCGCTATGTTATTGTTTGGGTGTTGCTGGTGGGCTTGCTCGATGCAGCTAGCCGAGGTTTGTTTACCCTAGAACACTTTGAGTGGGATTTTTCCACGCCTATTTTTACAAAACCAGAGTTTAAACTTGCTACATTGTTAAGTGTGGGTATTCCTTTATGTGTTGTCACCATGACATCACAATATATGCCTGGATTAGGTGTGCTGACAAGTGCAGGTTATCTGCCAAGAGTGACCCCTATTGCGTGCTTAACGAGTTTATCTAACTTGATTTTTGCACCTTTTGGTTGCTTTTCTATTAGCCTTGCTGCCATTACTGCGGCTATTTGTAGTGGTGTAGAGTCTGATAACAATCCGCGTCGACGTTATAAATCGACGATGGTTGCAGGGTTTTTTTGGTTATTAATTGCGGCTTTTGGTACCACAGTAGTCGCTATTTTTATGGCATTTCCTAAAGCTTTTGTCGCCACAATTGCAGGGCTTGCTTTATTTAATACCATTGGATCAAGTTTGAGTGCTGCGTTATATCATGAAAAGGATAGAGAGGCTGCTATTATTACTTTACTGGTGACTGCATCTGGCATTAATATTTATGGTATTGCAGCCCCATTTTGGGGCTTGATTGCAGGAATTGTATCGCTTTCTTTGTTGACTTGGCAAAAAGAATCCTTGGTTTAACTAAGGTTTAATGCTTGCTGCATTGCATTTAAGGCGTTACTATTTTGCTTCAAACTGAGGTAGATTTCAGCCATTAAGGTGTAAGCTTCTTTACTTGGATAGAATTTAATCGCGTGGTTTAAATCGTTAAGTGCTGCACCCCATAAATGTTGTTTCGTTTTCATTTTGGCAAGTGTTAAATATATTGCATGCGAAGGTGTTGCTTTTAATAACATGGCTTCATATTGTTGAAATGTTCGCGTATCGAATTCCCATTCGGCGACTAAAGGTAAAAAATGAGTATTGATGGGTGTCTGTTTAAGACCGGCTTCCATTTTCTTCAGTAACCATTTTTTAGCATAAGGCTCTGCTTTTAGACTGGGCGCTAAAATGATGAGAATATCTAGATCATTTTGCACATGATCGCTTTGTTTTTTTAATAACTGTATTAATGTCTTGGCATCGGCGAGTTGTTTTTTCCCTGCAAGTCCTTGTAAACTTTGTTTGAATAAATCATGGTAACTGTCCTTGTCTTTTTGAAGCATAAGCTCGTTACTCAGAATGTCGAGCACCTGTTGATAATTTTCAAAATGAAGCGCTACCTTTGCTTGTAATATATACCATTGTGCGCTTGGCGATTTACTGTGATGACGAATGTGGTTAAGTGTTGCCTGTGCTTGTTCAAATTGATTGTTGGCAATTTGAAGCTGTGCTTGAAACATTAAAATTGTTTCACGTTCCTTTGGCGCTTCGAGGACTGCCATTTTCAGAAACTGATCTCTTTCCTTGATAAGCCCTTGATTTTGAGCAGCTTGGGCTGAGATTAAATCAAGTGGCCATGCAGAGCCTTTGGGTTGGTGTTTTAGTTTTTGCAGTGCAAGGCCCCATTCTCCTTTAAAAAAAGCATCAAGGCCCTGTTTAAAACGGTGTTCATCGCGTCTTTTTTGCCATTTTTTGATGTGTTTCCTAAAGACAAAGGGAAACCTCAATAAGCAGCTTATCAGGTGCGTTGCAAGAAATAGGCTAAGCAATAGTATGGCAAGAGTGAGTGCCATGACGATAACACTCGATTCAATTCGCCAAGAATGTATTTGTATTAAGACATAGCCAGGGTCTTGGAGTAAAAAGTGGCTGATGCTTGCCGAAGCCAATATCACCACAAAAATTAAAATCAGTTGTTTCATGAGGCGCTCTTTTCTTGAATAAGTTCTTGAACCATGCTTAAACTTTTAAGATGGATAGGGTGGGGGAGGCGAAGCTGTGTTGTTTTTAATGTCTCAATCCAAGGAGATAGACTTGGATTGACATCAAGAAGAGCCGCTTCTTTTTCAAACATACTTAATAGTTGCTTGAATAGTGTTGGTTGAGCGCTAATTGCTGCATATTGGATTTCGCTCAGCAGCAGTTCAAGATTTTGGATAATGATGCTTTGATCTTCTGCGCTAAGGAATTTTGCTGGCGTTTCATGATAGTGTTCTATTTTAATAAAGGGCTTTAAGATAGCAATGACGGATTGAATGGTCGTTGGGCTAGCTTGCGTGAGTATCGGTGCTGCTGCTTTTATCGGTATTGGATTGGCGTCATCGAGCTTTTGTTTTAAAGCAACAATAGTTGACAGAATTTGATCGAGTGGCGTTATACCTGATTGGTTTAAGTTCATGAGATCTTGGTGGAGGGCATCAGCCACACTATGCAGATCTTTAGATAAGGCTATTTTTTTGGCTTGATGAAGATAAGCTTTACTATAGCGAACTTGCTTTAAGACATTAAGTTGCCACTCGGCTTGATGCAGTAACCATTCAATGCGCAAAAGCGCATTATCATGTTTTTGTAGTGTGATTTGTGCGAGGTTTTTATTGAGCTTAATGACCTCAGTTTCTAGGTTTGATTGCCGTTCAACGCTGCTCAGAATTTGAGATTTAAGATCTGTTGCTCGTAATAAATTGAGTCTTAGGATGTTTTTCAATTCCCGTTTGTCATCTTGATGTTGCTGATAAAGAATGAAGAGGCCCCCAATATTACCCATCGTGATGGCCGTTAATAAAAGCAGAAAAGCCAAATTATTTTTTGGTTTTAAGCTCGGGGTGTCTTGGGTCATAGACTATCCTTATAGGTTTGAATGGTTTGTAAAATTAAATCATGCCGACTGATAAGAATATGGCCTTTAAAATGTTTTTTTGCAAGTGTTGCAAGTCTTGTGCTTAGGACCAAGATGCATGGAAGCTCAAACATTTTTGGATAATCTTGGAATAGATGATGATAATGGAGAATGGATTGTTCGCTCGTTAAAATGACGATATCAATTGCCAAGCTTGCTATTTCATGGATTTTAGATGAGGGGTAGTTTAACAAATGTGTTTGATACACTTGTAGTTCAGTGATGACAGCTTTTTTTGCCAAAAGGCCCTCTTCAATGACTCGTCGACCTTTATTACCCTTGATCCATAAAATATGTTTGTGCTTGATGTGATTAAAAATAGGGGCAGTCATCAGCAATTCACTGGTGGCATCGGGTGAAAAATAATCAGCTTTTATCCCATATTCAGCGAGGGTGTTTGCCGTTGCCTCACCAATACAAATGCATTGGCAGAAAGAGGGTATGTTTTGAGTTGTTTGGCGCATAAAGCCATGAACAGCTGCTTGGCTTACAAAAATAAGGTAGTGAAATTGGTTTAAATCTGGTGGGGTAAAATCAATTGCTTGGGTTTGGAGCAGAGGCAGAGAATAGGGCATATCACCGATGCTTGTTATCAATTCATTTAGGCGTTCATGCCCGCCACCTTCGATAGGGCGAGTATTTAAAATTAAGAAGGACATGATTGGATGAGCTCCAGGGCGCCTTGTGCAAGTAAATCAGCAGCGCATTGTTTAGCTTGTGCAAAGGCATGAAGCTGATGAAACTGAGCCTTCCATGCCAAACACTGATCGCCATTGTGACTGAATACTTTGGCTTCAAGTTCAATGCGTTCATCAGTTATAAATTCTGCAAAAATGGCAATGGGTACATGGCAGTGACCGCCTAGAGCTTGGTTGACTTGTCGCTCTAAATGGACACAAATAGCGGTTTTTTCATGATGAAGGGGGGTTATTAAATCAAGAATAGCTTGGTCATTGCGACGACATTCAATGCCTATTGCGCCTTGGCCACAGGCAGGTAGCATGATGTCTTTATGAAAGACTTCCGTGATTTTCATTTCAAGTGCCATTCGGTCAAGTCCTGCTTTGGCAAGCACAATGGCATCAAATTCGCCGCTATCAAGTTTAGCAAGTCTCGTTTGAATGTTGCCCCTTAATACTTTGGTATGTATATCTGGGCGACATGCTTTTAATTGTGCTTGACGTCTAAGGCTTGCCGTTCCAATGGAAGCACCTTTGGGTAAATCAAGTAACGAGATGGATTGCGCTTGAATCAACACATCATAAGGATTATCACGCCGACAAATGACGCCAAGCTCTAGCTGATTGGGCAGCTTCGCTGGCACATCTTTCATTGAATGTACGGCAATATCTGCCTTATTATCTAAAAGGGCTTGTTCTAGCTCTTTCACAAATAAACCTTTGCCGCCAAAATTGAGCAAGGTTTTATCTAAAAGCTCATCACCTTTAGTGCTCATGGCAATAACTTCAATCTCAAGTGTGGGCCATTGATTTTTAAGCTGATTGGCCACAATTGCAGTTTGCCTCAAGGCAAGGGGGCTTTTACGGCTAGCGATACGTAATTTCATCAATATGTACGTCAGATATAAAATAATAAGATGATTATCGCAGATATACTTTTCTGGCGATAGTATAGTGGCATCGAAGAAAGGTCTTCTTTTGGTTTAAAATATGCTAGGTATGGTTTACCTAGCACTCTGGGTGAAACAATTAATAACGTCTATTTTGCTGCGATACTTTTTTGGCAATCTGGCTTTGTAATATAGGCGTTGCTCTTTGGTCTCTTGCAACCTTTTCTTGCTTCAGGAGGTCACCGCTATAACAAGGCAGTGCTATAGCGAAAACAAGCGGTATAAAGTAGATGATTTTCATAGTATTCATCCCCGAACTATATTAATCTAATCATAGTTTATGATTTAAATTTTGTCGCGTAATCTATGGAATTTTTGCATATCACGCCTTCACTTCTTGGTTTATGGGTATGGTTAAAGCCAGGAGCTAAAAACGATGCCATCATCGGTTTTGGGGCGAGAGGATTTGAAATATCAGTGAAAGCAAGAGCTATTGAGGGTGAAGCAAATCATGCCATGATTGCATTACTTGCATCCTATCTTGGTGTTCCTAAAACCACAATAGTGCTTTTAAAAGGTCTGCAATCAAGGCGAAAATATCTTGAAATGCGCTATAGTGATGCGGTGCTTGATAAGCTTAATTTAGTATCTAAATATGTTTAACGGGTTAATTAAATGGCATAATTGCAAGCTATTTTAATTTGTCTGGATCTTGCTATGATTTACCGTTTGCGCAATGGCGCTGTTTTATCTTCGTCCGAACTTAAGGCTGCATTTGATGATATCCCTTCAGGAATCACCATACTGAATTTATGGGCGAATAGATTTTGCCTGAGCAATAAAATTGGTGCAGATCTTGAAGCAGTACTTGAAGCTATCCCTCAGCGTATTACCTCACTAAATTTAGGGATGAATCGCCTTGGGCATCGAACTGCTGCCGAAATTAGCGCAGCTTTTCTTGGTCTTCATCAAAGAGTCACAATCTTATATTTAGGAGCGAATGAGCTTGGCAATAGAGCTGATGTGCTTAGTGCGCTATTTAGCGCCATCCCGCGAAACATTATAAAGCTCCATTTAGAGCAGAATCACATTGGTTATCGAACTGCTGCCGAAATTAGCGCTGCTTTCAAACACCTGCCTAAGCCTATCTCGATGCTGAATTTAGCGATGAATCATCTTGGGTATAAAACTACTGCTGAACTTAGTACTATTTTTGCATGCTTGCCTAAAAATGTCAGCATACTGAATTTAGCGGCGAATGATCTTGGCAATCGATCAGGTTTTGAACTTGCAATTGCTTTTACCAGCATCCATAAACAACTTACCTCACTAGATTTAGCGAGCAATAGCCTAGGTAATAGGACTGGTGTTGGACTTGCAACTTTTTTCGCGGCCATCCCGCGAAGTGTCACAAACTTGAATTTAGAGTCAAATAGCCTTGGCGATGTATCGGGTTCTGAACTTGCAACTGCGCTCACAGCAATTATTCTAAGTGCTTTCATGCTAAATTTTAGGTGGCTTGCGCGTGGCAATATGCCGAGTACTGAATTTTGCACGACTCTTGTAACTATTACTTTAACGGTGCTTGTCCTTCGCGCTAAAGCTGGAGTAGAATTTGCAAGGGCTATTGCAGCCATTCCTCGAGCTGTCATAAACTTGAATTTAAGGGATAATGGCCTTGGCCATAGAACAGGTGCTAAGCTTGCAACGGCTTTTTTACGACTTCCTCGGGGTCTTACAACACTTGATTTGGCAGCGAATGGCCTTGGTCATAGAACTGGCGCTGAACTTGCAAATGCTTTTTCACGTCTTCCTCGAAGTCTCACCACACTTGATTTGGCAGCGAATGGCCTTGGCCATAGAACTGGCGCTGAACTTGCAATTATATTTTCACGGCTGCCCCATTGTGTTACAACGCTAGACTTGACTGCGAATTGCCTTGGCCATAAGACTGGCGCTGAACTTACAATTGCTTTTTCACGTTTCCCTCAGACTGTGACAACATTGCAACTAGGTCGTCCTGATCTTCTTAGAAAAAACAATGCTATAAATATAGAATTATTTGATGTATTGCCCGTAACCATTACAACAATCCTTATTGATAAACAATCATTTTTTTCCGCAGATTGTTTACTTTACACAGCATTTCCAGAGGTAATGGCTATATTAAGTAGTAAAGATAAAGCAATGTTTGTGGGCATGGATGAACATCCTATTAAGCCTAGTGTTGAGATTGATGAAACACTTTTAAAACAATTCATCAATTATTTTGAAAGACATCAATTACCTAAGGGATATTTAATATGTGCGCTTCTGTTAGAGGGATTGATCGAAAACATTTCTGATGTAAATCCAAACACCAATCCCGAGCATTATGAAAAAAGACGTCAAAAAGCCATAGAATTATACGAAAAAGCAGCGATTGATGCGGATTTAAAACCCATTGCTGAACATCTTATGTGGCTTATGGAAAGACGAGTTTCTGATAAAGGTGCGTCAGATAAGTTTAAACCATTGTTTGAGAACTATAGTTTCTTTAATAATGCTGATCAAAAACATGTTAAACAGTCAGAAATCTTGATTGCTCGAGTTTAATTTATTTTAAGTATTTAAGTAAAAAATGCTGTAGCCGGTGCTTTGCAACAGATAAAATTAAACCATTCAACAGCCTGAATAAATGTTTTTAAAATTACAAATTAGTGATGAAATGACTCAATTCTTAGAGGTAATTGCCATGGAAACATATTACGGTCTTATTGGTCAGCTGAATATAGGAAAATCAACCTTATTGAGTCAATTTCTATCCACTAAAGTGAGCATTACCTCGCGTAAGCCGCATCATTAATTTAGACACAAATAGATATGCATCAAAAATTATACCTTGAATTTTCGCATTTCGACAAAGGCATGCATTATTTGAATCTTTAACACTGCCGAAAACATATGGACGATATCTTCGGCCACCATGTTCAGATTTTGAGGTCACAGTTTGTGGCCTCAAGTGATTGAAATATTTTCTGTATTGCTTGATTAAAAACCTTAGTTTCGTTGCACATACAAATGTGAAACTCAGAATCGATCATTACTTGCAATCTATGTATGTGATAAATTTTTCACTAAAATTAGGAGGTAAATTTTAATGGATTTTAGTTATGAACCAAGGGTTAGTGCATCAGGTGAGTAAGTTAGTTAAAATGACATCTTTAGTCGAGAAAATTTTTGGTGCTATGAATTAGGCTTCGAACAAATACATATCAAATCACACTGAACGACGTGACCGATGAATGATGATTTTAGCTTTGTCCTATAACCTTTTGAGTATCTTGGGTGAAGCAGGCGAGATGATAGGTGTTGATAATGCAATTTGATGAATGATTGCGTCCTCATGATTTCTGTGGAACTTTATTTTTGAGGATAAATAATGAGGGGATTCTACAGAGTGAGGTATGTTAGCCTTCATGAATAAGATCAAGAGCTTCTTGATACGCCCATTGGTCAAATTTTTGAGTACTTAAGTAAAAAATACCGCAGTGTATGCTGTGTTGTGGATAAAGTAGGCGAATTGCTTTAGCATAGTTATCAAGTTGGACTTTATACCCTGTTTTTTCATGGGCAGTTTTGAAGTCGATGATCCAAAAACAGTCATTATCAATGAAACACCTATCTAAAATAAGTGTGCGAACAATTTGACCATCTCTGACCAAAAGCTCGTATTCATTTTTTTCAAAACTGTAACTTGCTTTTATCCATTGCCCAATAGGATGATGCCAAAATGCTTCAATAAGTGTTTTGATATAGCTTAATGCATCATTTTGTTGAGCCGTTTTCCATCCCAACTGTTGCATCTTTGGCTTAAGGATATGCCAAGGAATTTCTGCAAAAGTTGTGGGGTGAAACTCACACACCCATTGCAAAATCAAATGCAGCATTTGGCCAATCGATTTTGGGGATTGATTGTCTTGAAAATGAAGACTATTGACCTCTTTTTGAAGTGGTGGGTAGGATGGAACATGACTAGGAAGAGGCAAACGTTGAAATGTTTTCGGGGCACACGCATGATGTTGCGTTTGATGGTTTAGCTGTTTTTCCTGAAAGAAATTTTCGGCAAAGAGATTTCGAAATGAATCCTTGCGATATTTCTGAGATTTATCTAATAAAAATAATCGCTTTTTCGCGCGAGTAAACGCAACGTAACAAAGGCGCTGTTGTTCATATTTTTCTTGTAAGGCATCATGCCACTTATAGATATATTGCAATTTATTTGCGGTAAGCTGTGGCAGACAAATAAGATCTGGTTTAAGCCCTGGATAGTTGGCTTGAAAACTGTAGAATAGGGCAGAATGGTGTCTGATACCTGAATCACCCATATTGGGTAAAAAGACCCAATCAAATTCAAGCCCTTTGGATTTATGAATGGTCATCACTTGCAAGCCAACATTCGTCATATTCGACACAAAACTTGCTTCTAAAATGCTTTGAATGCTTCTTAATGATGGCCAGGGTGAGTTGACTGAGGCTTGGTCGAGGATCATGAAGAAACGCTCAAGATCTAGTTTTTGTTTGGCATTAAAAATGGCATCAAAGTGCAAACGTTGGCACAATTTGAAGATGACATCAACCAATGGGGCTTGATGAAGATGATATTCCGCTTCTGCAATGGCATTGACCAATGTCAACAGTCGTTGTTGGGCATCCAGGCTTAAATGCTGGGGAATATTGCAGGTATCGACTTGTCTGATTAAACTTGACTTTGGAAATGCTTCAGCTAAGAGACTCAAGTCACTAAGGCTCAAGCCACAAAAAGGGCTGTGTAAGACAGCGAGTTCATGCGCACGTTGTCCAGGATCAAGTAAAATCTGAGTAAGCTGCCAGATATCACGAATATGCATTAGATGGCCTAAGGGGAATAAATCTACCCCTTGGTATTTTAGTTTAGCCCGCTCAAATAATTGCAGCAGAATAGGTAAATGTTTACGGCTTCTCACCAATATCGCCGCTGATTTGATATCTTTGGCAGCACTTGATTGCATTTGTTCGATGATATACTGAAATTGTGTTTCCATATCTGCAAAGTAGCAAGCTTCAATACCGGCATCAACATCCGCTTCGAGTGCTGGAATCGCTTCATGAAATTTGACGCCCCCAAAACAAACTTCATCTTGTTTTGGGAAAATATGTTTGAAATACCCATTAAAACCCTCAATCAATTGCGCACTTGAGCGAAAATTTTGCGTTAGATGGATGGGGGTGATAGGGATACCTTCGAGGCCTTGGGCTTGGATATTTAGAAATATACTGACATCAGCTGAGCGAAAACGATAGATTGATTGCATCGGATCACCGACTAAAAACAAGGTTTTGTTGGGCGCTGATTGCCAATTTCGCGTAAGCTCTTTAATAAAGGCCAGTTGGGTCCATGAGGTATCTTGAAACTCATCGATTAACAGGTGTTGTAACTGACTATCGAAATATAGTGCGATATCGCTGCCTTCTAAAGCAAATAGCGCTTGCTGTGCAAAAAAGCTGAAGTCAGCACCACCTTGCTCTTCAAATGTTAAATGAAGGCAGGCGACTAAAAGTGGCAAGAGGGTATAAAAGCTTTGCAGACTATTCCAATCTAAATCAAATGCTTGGGGGTGGGGGAGTTCTGCGAGATGCTGAAGTGTAGCGATAAAATCATGGCATTCACTTAAGGCTGCTAATAAAGAACGACTATCTGCTTTTAAAGCCTTGATGATTGCAGTTGGTGCTAAATCATTTTTTAAGCCCACATGATGGTTCCATTCTTGACGCACATCACCTGTTTGGGTTGTGATGAGTTGTTTCAAGCATAGCAGTTGGGGCAGTGTTATCGCATCAAAATCAGACCAAGAATGCAGCGGGTTTTCAGCAGCCTTGACAACAGTGAGTAGGCGATGAGTTAAGTGGAGTAATTCTGTTTTTAAGCTTGGCGCAAGCGAATTTCCCCATGCTTGCCAGTGAAAATTTAAAATATTTTCAAGTTTTTGAACATGTGCGGCTTGATCCAGATGTTTATTGGCAGCAATGGCATGGAGCCAATTATCTCTGGTCGCAAGCAGTGATAATAAACCCGAAAATAATTGATCAACTTTGTTGTTTACAGCAGTGAGAAGTTGTTCCAGATGCCCTTGGTAATGGGGTTCTTGACGACACAAATCATAAAAGTCGAGAATAGCTTGTTCATAACACTGTTCTGGGTGATTGAGAATGCGCTCAATTTTTTGGTGTTGATATTGCGGGATGGATTGGTAAATATTTAAAGCGAACGCATCGAATGTGGTGATTCGCAATCGATTAGGATGATTTAAAATCTGCCAATCTCTTGATTTGTTATGATGCAGAGCTTTTTCTGCCAATGCTCTTGTATGCTGTTGATGTGCGCTTTGAATGGCAACATTATTTTCTGCATCTTGCAGTGCGGCTAAAATACGATGCGCCATTTCTTGAGCTGCTTTACGTGTAAACGTGAGCGCCACAATTTCTTCAGGCTCAGAGACTTTTGCCAGTAAAGCCAAATAGCGCTGGGTTAATAGTTCTGTTTTACCTGAGCCAGCAGGGGCTTGAACAATAAATGATTCATTTGTATTTAAGGCTTGTTTGCGAACAGCTAAATCCATCGACTAAAGACCCTGGAAAATATATTCTGGTGCGGGTTCACGCAAATTGTAAGATGAGGCCATACAATAACCATAAGCACCTGTATTTGCAATTAAAAAGATGTCTTTTTCTTGAGTTAGGGGCAGCATTCTATCATAACCCAGGGTATCTGCAGACTCACAAATAGGGCCAACCACATGGGCAAAACTTTTGTGGGGCTCGTCTAAACGGGTTAAATTACAAATATGGTGATAGGAGCCATAAAGGGCAGGGCGAATGAGGGAATTCATGCCAATATCGATACCAACAAAACGAACTCTATTTTTCATTTTTTCTTGGGTTGCGCGTGCCAGGATAACGCCTGCTTCTGCAACCAAGTACCTGCCTGGTTCAAGCCAAAACTCAATTGGCTTTTTAAGGTTTGACTTAAGCGCTAGCAGTTGTTCATTAATGTCTTGAAGATTTAGTGCCAATTGCCCTGGACGCTCTGCAATCCCAAGGCCGCCACCGAGGTTAAAGATATTGGCATCAGGAAAGTATTTGATTAAAGAGCTAAGTAAATCAGCGGTTTCAATCCATAATTGAGCAGATAAAATGCCACTGCCAGAGTGGGCATGTAAGCCAATGACCTTGATATGGTGTTGGTTAATTTGGGCGAGGACCTCATCGAGTTCATGCAAGGTGATGCCAAATTTTGATTCATCACCACTGGTTGAAACATATTTACGATGTCCTGCACCAATACCAAGGTCTAGCCTTAGAAAAATATCTTTTTGTATAAATAGTTCTCCCCACTGCACCAATGGATAGAGGCTATCCACGGTAAGATAGACAGCTTTTTCTAAGGCATATTCATATTCTTCTTTGTGGGCGAAATTAGGGGTGAATAAAATGCGTTTTGGGTCTATTTCAGGGAATAACTCAAATAGACGTTTGACTTCTCCAATCGAGACACATTCAAAACTTAAATTTGCTGCATGCATTAGTTTTAATAGTGCAGTATTGGGATTGGCCTTTACCGCATAAAGAAGCTTATCAATACTGGAAAGACTCAAGACTTTTTCAATTTGTGTCTGAATTAATGGCGGATAGTAGACATAACAAGGGGCATGCTTGCTGGCAAATGTTAACAAGGCATCGCGCTCTTCTTGCCACCATGTACGCGGTGCTTCAGGTGCGGGATTAAACTCTTCCTGCCAACTTTTGGAATAATAGTAGCTTTGTGGGTTATTATCGATGAGTAACTGATGAAGTTGTTGCATAATACGTTCTGCTTTAGACTCATCAACCACAATATTTAAGCTTAAATCATTAGAGGACAGACTGATTAAATGGACTTGTAAGTCATTAAACAATTCGAAGGTGGGGCCAAGCTCTGGTAAAATTCGTCGAATATGATGACCAATTAAACTGATGGCACTGCAAGGTTCAATTAATTTTGCCTTAGTGATTTCATTTAATTCATTTAACAGTTGTTCTAGTTTGGCTCTGGGGTGTTGTCCATCTAAACTGAGTGTCACGTGACATTCAGCAGTACTGATGAGATTAATTGAGAGCTGGTATTTGGCAAAAATTGAAAATACTTGCGCTAAAAAACCACTATGTTGCCACATGCCACTGCTTTCAAGTGAAATCAATGAAATACTGGATTTAATTTGAATGGATTTAACTGGTGGCGCATCAAGATCACTATCAAGGGTTATCAGTGTGCCAGGGTGTTCTGGCTTCCATGTGTATTTAATGGACATGGGGATTTCAGCTTGGCGCACAGGTGCGATGGCGAGAGGGTGTAAAACCTTGGCACCTTGAGAGGCAATTTCTTGTGCTTCATCATAATTGAGCCGCTTTAAAAGACGTGCTTGTGGTAATTGATGGGGGTTTGCGGTGTACATACCTGGTACATCTGTCCAAATTTCACATTCTTTTGCATCTAAAATAGCAGCAAAAAGAGCAGCTGAGGTATCAGAGCCACCCCGGCCGAGCAGCACTGTTTCATCTTTGCGATTTGATCCAATAAAACCTTGAGTGATAATGACATTATGGGGGGTATTGGTAAATTCATGTTGCAGCATCTGATTGGGTTTAGGATTGCATCTGGCTTCGCAGTAATTGATAAATTCATCCTGACTGTGGTCTTGGGTATGAATGGCAAGGCGTGCGTCATACCACAGACAATTAAGTCCTGATTTTTCGAGATAGATTTGCCCTATCTTTGTCGACATGATTTCCCCAAGGCTTAAAATTTGTGCATGGGTTTTCGCAGGAATGTGTTTTAACAGCGCAATACCGGTAAGCCATTGATGAAGAGCGTCGAGTTCTGCGCTAATGATGATAGGATCGACATCCAGATCTAGGCATAAATTATGATGCAATTGGATAAATTCATGTTCTAAATCTGCGAAATTATTGAGCAAGGCTTGTTGGATTAATTGTTCCAAAATATTTGAAGCTTGACTGCGTGCTGAGCAAACTAAAATCGGCTTGAGGCCATTTTGTATATGATTTTTGCTAATTTTGACAATATTATCCCAAGTTATTTTAGATGAAACACTGGTGCCGCCAAATTTAGAAACGATGGTATGCATGATTTTGCTTGCTTAGGATAAAAATTTTAAACTAACATTTTATGTCTTTATTGGAAAGTCTTTTTCGATTCTTTGATTGACATTCTTAGGCGTTCCATTAACATACTTTACACATTTCGCATGATCATCATTTTTTCTTATGAATTATAAGCCTAGTCGTTTAAATTTGTCGTTAAAATTGCTCAGTATCGCATCATTGAGTTGCCATGTATTTGCAGGTGCATTTTCGCTCTACACTGAAGGTAGTGCCTCAGCTGTAGGTAATTATGCAGCAGGCATTGCGGCTGAAGGAAGGGATGCGTCCGTGGGTTGGTATAATCCTGCAGCACTTGTCCTTTTGAGAAAACCAGAAGTGCTTGCAGGTTTTGTGGGCGTTTTACCTACAGTATCATTATCGGGCACGGCTACATTTTATCAAATTGATCCCAGTTATGGCGATTTACTGGCACCGTATCAGCAAAATTTTAGCAATGTAAATGGCGGTAGAGAAGCCATTGTCCCTAATTTACATATTGCTTTGCCTATTGGTGATAAAGTAACCTATGGGTTAAGTCTTTTGGTACCTTATGGTTTATCTTCTGATTGGCCTGAAGATTCGGCACTGCGATACGCTGGAACCTATAGTAGTTTAAGAGTGATTAACTTGTCTCCTGAGATGGGTGGCTTGATAACCGACAACTTGGCTCTGGGCGCAGGTATCGACCTGCAGTGGGCTGATGTGAATTTTGATAATGTGCTTGGTTCGCCTGCAGCGCTTCAATTTGCAGGGGCGAATCCAACTGCATTGGATAGTCCTTTACAAAACCATGGCGATTCATTTGGGTTTGGCTTCCATGCCGGATTTTTGATGAAATGGCATCAAGATAAAACCCGTTTTGGATTTAATTATGCTTACGGTGCAACCCATCAATTTGAAGACTCAAGCTCAATCACAGGATTATTGGCAGATCCTAATTTTGCTGACAAGAACGCAACTTTTATCAGTAATCTTTTGAAATCAAATGATATCAAATTTCCTGATGTCATGACTTTTAGTCTCTTTCAACAAGTCAATGATAAGGTTGCCATCATGGGTTCGGTGGTGTATAGCCTATGGTCTAGTTTTGACAAAATCATTTTGCAAAATATTGGTGTTTATCAAGTTGAGACTGATAGCTTAGGCTATGCTTCTGGGGTCACTGTCCAAAATTATCAAAATGCCCTGCGTGCTTCTGTTGGCATCAACTATCAGCTTAATGACGAGTGGGAGTTGCGAACCGGAGGCGGCTATGATCAAACCCCAACCAACCCAGTCGATAGAGATACCCGTTTGCCGGATGTCGATAAACTAGCGATCGCTGCTGGCGCGCATTGGAATTATAATCAACATTGGGGCTTTGATGCAGGCTATAGTTACCTATTCCCATTATCTGATCCCAAAATCAATAAAACCCAAATTCTAGATAATTACAATTACTTAAATGTGGTGGCAACAGGACATGCATATGCGCAACTTTTTGCTGCTCAATTGGTTTGGAAAGGGGATTAAATATTGAAACTGCCAGTTTTAGATTGGTTAACTGGCAGTAAGCTTGCTTATTCTTTATATATCGATGTTTCGCCAGGTCCATTAACGACTAATTTATAACCATTATTACTGACTTCATTGGGCGTGATTTCGCCAGTCAATAAATTCACGCTAACCCAAGCCAAGTCGATAGGATTATCGGTATCTGTTTTCATTTTAATTAAGGCACTGCACAGATTATTACTGACATGACCATAGCAGGCAAGTTTAACGGAAGGCCAGAATACTTTATTGTCACTATGTGCTTTGGTTGGATGTTGTGAGCCGATAACGCCATTGATGAAGGCATTCGATTCGACATCTGTATAGTTATGGGTAATAAGTTGCTTTGGGGCTGCAAATGCAGAAGCCACAAGCGACATACTGCTGAAAAAACCAAGCATCAATTTTCTTTTGAACATAGTTGTTCCTTTTGATAGTAAAAATTAACTGCAATATATTCCAAAACAGAACAACTTAGCAAGTGTTTTTTTTGTTTTTTTTAGTATTTTTAGGAAAAATGTGTTAGATTAGCTTTTAGGCGGGTCGTTAGCTCAGCTGGTAGAGCAGGAGACTCTTAATCTCTTGGTCATAGGTTCGATCCCTATACGACCCACCATTATCTTTAAGGCTCGCCAATATCCTCGTTCCACAGCGATGGTTTTTCTGAGATAAAAGTCTTCATCATGTGAATACAACCCTCATCTTGTAACACCTTTGTTTCTACACCACATTGACTTAGCAAATCTTCTTGCCCCATAAATGTTTGGTTTTCACCAATAACCACACGTGGAATTTTATATAACAGTATGGCGCCTGTGCACATGGGGCAGGGGGAAAGGGTGGTGTAAAGAGTCGACGCTTGGTAGATTTTAGCAGGAAGTCGACCGGCATTTTCTAGCGCATCCATTTCACCATGTAAAATAGCGCTGCGCTTTTGGATGCGCTGATTATGGCCTCTGCCAATAATTTTATTGTCATGGACCAATACAGAGCCTATTGGAATACCACCAACTTCCAAGCTTTTTTTAGCCTCATCAATTGCGGCTTGCATAAAAATATCATCGGTCATTATCAGTCACTGAATAGTTTAGGCGGAATAAAAAATTATATAAGGCAATACGCTAAGACTCAAGATCAAAAAGCTTGATTCATGAATAAATAAGTAAATAAAATAACTAGTTTTACAATTAATGATCTATATGTTAAAATATTATGAAAAAATACAACCCATAGGTTTTTTAGGAAGCTAAAATGTATTGGTCTTTTTTTTAGGTAATGATGATTATAAAAATAAACTGGCGAATGTCGTATATTTGTTCGATATAATTCAACTACTGCACCAAAGACTATTGGGCGCCGAAAATAAATCTGATACGGATGAAGTAGGACTCCTTCAGAGGACATTAGCTCTTGTTGATAAGCGATTTACTCAGCTTGTGGATTGTGGGTATATTCATTTGTACGATAATCCAACTTGTTCATATTATTCAGATAGTCATCAGACACTGTATAATATGATGGCTATAGCCGCGAGTGTCGATTTAGATTTAACTAAGCGAATGATGCTTCAAGCTTGTGAAAAACACCCTCATTTTTTAAATGATATTCCCTATAAACTTATTCCAGATGTCATTAAACATGACGAGGATTTTATAGAACAAGTTCATCAGCAACAACAAAAATGTCTAGAATTATCTAAAACATACTTGGCTAAAGATATCAGTAATCTTCAACATTATTCATTATGGCAACTGCAAAATCTAATAGAAACAAAGCAAGATATGTCGACCGCAGTTGAAGCTTATCTCAGGTCATTAGGTTCAGGCAAACCTAATGACCTTGCCGAAGTAGTTGAGCTAATTAAGGAGAAGCTAACGTCTGATGATTCTAAACAGCATATCGATAATTGTTTTTTAAAACTTGTTTTCAAATATCCAAAAATGTTAAATCAGTTAGAGAATCTACCAACGAATATGTTTTGTGATCCACAACAACAAGATATTTTACGACAACATTATTATTCCCAGCTTGCAAAATATACCATAGGTATGTCGCTGGGGGCAGGTTTTGCTATTGCAGGGATATTGGCATTAGCCGGTGTTTTGATGTTCCCGTATTCAATAAGTGTCGTTGCGCTTGTGTTTGGAATGATTATGCTTGGTACATTTATATGGTCTTTGCAGCAGGATGATTTTTGTGCCGTCATGGCAAATCATCCCTTTAAAGCAGTTCCTATTGAAGCAGTTCCTATCGATAAACCGAATAAAGTTGTATATGGTTTTCCAAGCGCCCCCTCAGTCTCAATTGAGAACGGCGCTGCTAATATTGATAGTCCTAAGGCGGTATTGCTTCCAGGTTTTTATAAACGGTTACACCAGCGTCGTTGAAAACCGGCAGATTCGATTAATCTTGAACAGTGTCATTTCTCTCCAGATACTTCGTTTTAGTACTACCTTTTTGATTGCTATCTGTGAAAGGTTTATATAAAATTTAGGCAATTTTTGATGTTGTGAAGATAAAAAAAAATGAAACGCCAAGATTTTAATTACGAGCTACCCCATGATTTAATTGCCCAGTTTCCAGCATCGCCAAGGCATGCAGCAAGGCTATTGCATTATAACCAGTCAAATCAAACCATCACGCATCATCACCAAGTCTTAGATATTGTGAATTATTTCGAACCTGGGGATTTATTGGTGTGTAATGACAGCAAAGTGCTCCCCGCACGTTTCTTTGGTAAAAAGCCTACTGGTGGCAAAGTTGAAATATTGATGGAGCGTTTATTAAGCGCTGATGAAATGTTGTGTCATATGCGCGGCGCGCCTAAGATTGGTGCAATGGTTATATTAGATGGCGCTTATGAATTGACAATTATCGGCCGAAAGCATGATTTATATCATGTAAAATTAAATGGCAATATTATCGATATTTTAAATGAAATTGGCCATATGCCATTGCCTCCCTATATTACCCGCCCGGATGATAATAATGATAAACAACATTATCAAACCATATTTGCTCAACATGAGGGTTCTGTTGCCGCACCTACAGCAGGACTTCATTTTGATGACATGATATTAAAGCGTTTAGCAGCGAAAGGCATTGATATCGCAGCGGTCACCCTGCATGTGGGTGCTGGTACTTTTCAACCGGTTCGTGTTGATGATATTCGTGATCATATCATGCATGATGAATGGTATTGTGTCAGTGATGCGCTTATTGCCAAAATCAAGGCTGCAAAACGGGTAATAGCGATTGGAACCACATCTTTACGAGCATTAGAAAGTGCTGCTCGTGATGATTTTAAGACCAAAATTGGACTGACGAATTTATTTATTACGCCAGGTTATCAGTTTAAAGTCATCGATGGCTTAATGACCAATTTTCATTTACCAGAGTCAAGTTTATTAATGCTTGTCGCTGCATTAATAGGGCATGCTGAACTTATGCGTGTCTATGAGGAAGCTTTGCGTTTAAGATATCGCTTTTTTAGTTATGGCGATGCATGTTTATTTTTATAGGGAGCGCATATGAATAAAGATGGCTTTTTTGTACCGGTATTGAGCTCGCTTGAAGGCCTAAGTTTGAGTAGTCAACAATGGAAAACAACAGGGATTAGTTGGTTTTCATATCAGCTGTCAATATTACTGCAACGACCAGGTTTTCCAAATGTGTTTGACATTTATAAGGATTTGGTCTGCCCGGGTTTTGCGATTCTTGATGCCTCAGATTTAAAACTAAATGCCAAAGGAAAGATTGAATATCGTGCTATTGATGGCGCCTTGATGCGTCTAGGTTTGGATAATTTAGCCATATGGCTTCAAGCCCTTAAACCTGATGCCATTATCTGGCCCTTTGCTGAAAGCTATCTTTTGGATGTTGGTTTTCTACCTTCACAAATATTAATTCCTAAGCCTCAAGATGGTGAGTTTCTAGAGTGTGTGCAAGTTCGAGGCCATCAGCATTGGTATGTATCTAATCAAGCAGCAGCATTAGGATATCGTGGACAGTTTTATGCTGACCAGCAAACGTTCAATATTTTAGATGCTGTTTTTGAAGCTGACCTTCATCCACTGTCCGAAGGTTGTCATTGTGATAGTTGCACACAAGAATTTACCAGAGCATACCTACATCATTTAATGGCGTATACGCCACTTTTGGCACAGCGATATATCATCTTGCATAATATGCAACAAACGCAGCAAGCTTTTAGATGACAGGTATTCATTTTCTGGTTATGATGTGGTCTAAAATTGTTTTTTGAAGGAGTAATTCATGGGTTTTTTAATTAGTGATGCGTTGGCAGCAGCGCCTGAAGCAACTACAGCTGCTTCAGGGATGGAAAATATGTCATTCATGTTGATGATGCTGGCCACATTTGTGATATTTTATTTTTTAATCATTCGCCCTCAATCCAAGCGAAGCAAAGATCACCGTGATTTGGTTTCAAAAATTAAAGTAGGTGATGAAATTTCAACGGTCAGTGGTATTTTAGGTGAAATCACCAAACTCGACGAGCAATTTGTAACACTTTTGGTCGCGCCAACTGTTGAAATGGTATTACAGCGACAGGCCATTGGTAATGTATTGCCAAAAGGGACTTTAAATACAATCAAAAAAGCATAAGTGTTGAAAATGGGCAATCAAAATTCAAAATTGAAAATCATCGGCTTATTGGGCCTATTTGCATTGGCGTTCATCTATGCATGGCCTAATGTCTATCAAGAGCTCCCAGTAGTTGAAATATCTGGCTCCAATGCGCAAGCGCTATTAGGCCTGCAAGCAAAATCTGAGGACATTTTACATGCAGCAAATTTAGCCTATCAGCGCGCTGGTGTAGATGAGGAACATTTAAGTATTCAATTTAAAAATACTGATGATCAGCTTCTCGCCCGTGATGTTCTCCAAAAAAAATTGGGCGGCGATTACACGGTAGCCTTAAATCTACAATCAACCATGCCTGCCTGGTTGAAAACAATTGGCGCTAAACCAATGAAGCTCGGCCTTGATTTAAAAGGTGGGGTCCATTTTCTCTTAGATGTTGATATGCAGACCGTCATTAACCGCAGCTATGAGGATACGCAGAAAGCAGTTGCTTTGAATTTGCGCGAGCATAATATCCGTTATTCAGGCATGCGTTATCAAAAAAATAAAGGGATTCTCATTCGTTTAAGAGAGGGTGTTTCGATTGAAAACGCTAAACAAGTCTTAGAAGATGCTTTTTCAAGCCAATACGTCATCACCTATGATCAACAGCACCATTGGTTGGTCATGAGCATGAGTGATAATCATCTCCATGATTTAAGACAGGCCACACTTGAGCACACCATGAGTATTTTGCGTCATCGGGTCAACGAATTGGGCGTTGCAGAGGCGGTTGTTCAGCAGCAAGGTGAGCATCGTATTGTTGTAGATTTGCCAGGTATTCAAGATGCAGCAAGAGCAAAATCCATTCTTGGTGGCACGGCAACCTTAGAATTTAGAATGGTTGATGAAGAGCATGATCCATTACTTGCCGCTCAAACAGGGGTCATTCCAAGTGGTAGTCTGTTGTTTAGCCTGCATGATCGTCCAATTCTGCTTAAGCGCGAGATTTTACTCAATGGTGATGCCATTGCAAGTGCAAGCTCAAGTGTTGACAACCAAACAGGTTCCCCAATGGTGGCAATAGCGCTTAATAATCGTTCTCATGATGCGTTTAGTGAAGCAACGCGTCAGAATGTAGGCCGTCATATGGCAATTGTTTATGTCGAAACCAAAACAGAAGAAATCAATACCGGGAAGCTAACAGAGACCATACTAAAACGACATGAACGGGTGATTAGCGCACCTGTCATCAATTCGGCTTTAGGTAAAGATTTCCAAATTACAGGCTTAAGTGATCAACAAGAGGCGAGTAAATTGTCGATCTTATTGCGCTCAGGTGCGCTACCAACCACTATTTTTGCGGTTGAAGAAAAAACAATTGGCCCCTCAATGGGTGCTGAAAACATTCGCGCAGGCGTGCTGTCTTTAATGGTCGGCATGGCGATTGTCTTGAGTCTAATGCTCGTTTATTACCGTGCATTTGGCCTAATTGCAGACTGTGCTTTGCTACTTAATTTGGTGTTTTTGCTTTCGTTATTATCGATAATTGGTGCAACCTTAACGCTTCCGGGTATTGCCGGTATTGTGTTGACCTTAGGGATGGCAGTGGACACGAATGTGCTCATCAATGAGCGTATTCGAGAAGAGCTACGTTTAGGTTTGAGTATTCCTGCATCGATTCGTGCTGGTTATGAATTGGCGTTTGCAACCATTTTAGATGCCAATGCCACCACCTTTATTGTTGGTTTAATTCTCTTTTCCTTGGGGTCTGGCCCCATTCGTGGCTTTGCCATTACCCTTTGTCTTGGTTTAGTCACCTCAATGTTGTCAGGGGTTACCTGTTCAAGAGCGATGGTTAATGCCATTTATGGTAATCATCGTCACGATAAAATTTCGATAGGAATATAGATATGGAATGGTTTAATCCCAATTCAAATTATGATTTTATGGGGTGGCGTAAATTCAACGCCATCTTTTCAATGGTATTAATTCTCATCTCTTTGGCAGGCCTTGGATTTAAAGGCTTAAGCTGGGGATTGGATTTCACCGGCGGCACCCAAGTTGAAATGTCGTTTAAGAAACTGGCTGTGATCGAAGATATTCGTCGAAGTCTCCATGAAATAGGCTATCCAGAAGCACAAGTGATGACCTATGGTAATGCGCATGATGTGTTAATCACCATTGCCGCATCAGCAGATAATGATGTCAGTCAACTTAGACAAAGGCTTAATCAGTCTTTTCCTCAAGACCAGATCATGCAAATTAGCTATATCGGTCCACAGGTAGGTAATGAATTAGCAACGAAAGGGATCATTGCCGTCATTATCGCCATGCTTGCAACCATGATTTATATTGCCTTTCGTTTTGAATATCGTTTGGCCATCAGTTCAGCGCTCGCCTTAATTCACGATCCCATGCTCATTTTAGGGGTATTTGCTTGGTTTGGTATTGAGTTTGATCTTAAGGCATTGGCAGCCCTTTTAGCGGTGATTGGTTATTCTCTAAATGACACCATTGTGGTATTTGATAGGGTAAGAGAAAACTTCTTAAAAGTCAGACGCACTGCGGCTATTGACATCATGAATCTCTCTATCAATCAGACTTTATCGCGCACCATTATGACATCTTTGCTGACCTTATCAGTGGTGCTTGCTTTGTTATTGATGGGCGGGGAGAGCTTACGTGGCTTTTCTTTAGCATTGTCAATTGGGATTGTGATAGGAACCTATTCTTCGATTTATGTTGCTGGCAGTCTGGCCTTATGGCTTGGCTTGGATAAAAAAGATTTTTTACCCAAGGCTAAAATGGCGTTAAGTGATGAGCCTTAATGTTCATTATAAATCGATGTAAATCAGCGAGTTCTTGCATCATCAGACTTGATAAATTCATGAGTATATAGAGTAATATTATACAGATGAAGCTTGTGTATCCTTGCTCTTTAGCAGATGCCATATTTTCGCTCCGATGTGTAATTGAAAGTCGTGCTCATTATTCAACGATAACTGCGGTTGATGGGTGATATTAAGTAGATGCTGTGTATCATGATGATGCTTAAGAAAAACGTGATAAATGCCATCTTTCAAACGAAATAGATAGGTTTTATAGTCTATAGGCGTAACATGGACCTCTTGTTGGTCCATGTCAAGGGGCATTTTTAGGCTTAGGATCTTATCCTCGCAGTGCAATATTGTATTTTTTTGTATTTTTTCTTTGGTAAATATGAGGACCTGGTCTGTCTCAAAATCCGCACAGCGATGAAGCCTAATTTGTTTAGGATGAATACGCTCACCCATCAAGACATCTTTTTTGATATAAAAAAAACGCCAACCATGCGCATCAATATCGACAAGAGCAATTCCATTTAACGATATGCCGTGGGCATCATATGCCAAGGGAAGATGTGAAAAAGTTAAAAAAATCTGTTGAAAATCATGCAACACATCCATTTTAAATGACCAAGTGTGCATCACTCGCATAATTTCTTGATGTTCACGTGTTAATAACTGTAGATGCCAAACACTCCATTTCATGATCAATACCAAGAGCAAGCCAGAGATGATTTGACTCAAGCTCATGCATCACGCTCAATAACTTTTAGGGTGTTGATGAATACTTGATGATGTACAAAGCTATAAGACCAGGATACATTGATGAAGATGAACAAGACGACGAGTTCAATATTGGACCACATACTTTTCCTTAAGATTTATCCTATAGCATATCAAAATCCAATGGTATTCCAAGTATTTTTTTGGCATGATAAGTTATTATCTTAGTCCTATCAAAGGATGCTTGATGGATTCATTTGTAAAGGATTTAATTCACCCGATGGTCTTAAATCTAGAACCATATTTACCAGGTAAATCGATTGCTGAAATACAAGAAAAATATCAAATAAGCGAGGTCATCAAATTAGCAAGTAATGAAAATTGCCTGGGCTGTAGTCCCAAGGTGCTCGACTATTTTCATGGCATCAGCATGCAAGATATCCACTTGTACCCTGCAGTCTACATGCATCCTCTTCATCAACATTTGGCTAATTTTTTAAATATAGATCCACATCAATTGATGTTGGCTAACGGTTCCGATACGCTGTTTTCACTCATTATCCAAGCATTTATCTTGCCTCAGGGAAAAAAAATCTTGACCCATGAGCTGGCGTTCATGGGCTATGAAAAACAGGCGAGTACTTATGGCATCGATACCATAAAAGCCAAAGTATGTCCAAAGGATTGGCGCTTAGATGTTTCCGATCTCATTCAATTAGCAAGCGATGATGTTGGGGCTATTTTTATCGCCAATCCAAATAACCCAACTGGAAATGCCTTAAATTGGGCATCAATTTATCAGATATTAGATAATATTCCTAAAACCACGCTCTTTGTTTTAGATGAAGCTTATTATGAATACCATGACACGGATAATCCTGATGATGCTTCCCTCATACGGCGCTACCCCAATCTCATTATCACCAGAACGTTTTCTAAAGCTTATGGTCTTGCCTCATTGCGGCTTGGGTATGCGTTTGCCAATCCTGAGCTTATTCAAATTCTAAGACGTATTCAACTGCCTTTTTCGATAGGATTGCCTAGTTTAAATGCAGCTTTAATCGCTTTACATGATCAAGATTTTATCCATCAAACGCAAAGCCATAACCGCCAGCAAAAAACTTTTTTATACCAAGAGCTGCAGTCTTTTCCTTTTCGCTGTCATCAAAGTGCCGCAAACTTTATCACCATTGAACAACAACAAGATATCATGCCCTTGGTTCAATTTTTAGAATCTAAAGGTGTCATTATTAGGCCTTTACATGCATTTGGGCTTAAGCATGCAGCCCGAATCACCATTGGGACAGCTCAAGAAAATAAGATTTTACTCACTAACTTACAATACTACTTTGAGGAACAATAATGGACGCATTAAATCAACAACGTTGTGCAGCCTGTGAAGGTATCGGCGACGCCTTATCCAGCAATCAAATTGAATCCTTGATGACCCAACTGCAAGGATGGCAGATAAAAGCAAATCCCGATGCACTTTATAAACGATTTGAATTTAAAAACTTTTATCACACCATGGGGTTTGTCAATGCACTTGCCTATATCGCTAATCGAGAAAATCATCATCCTGATTTGCATGTGGGCTATAACTATTGTGAAGTCAATTGGACAACCCATGCCCTTAAAGGCTTATCCATGAATGATTTTATTTGTGCGAGTAAAACAGATGCACTTTGAACCATCTGTGAAGCAGGAGATTAGGGCTTTCTTCCCAGGGTTGGTACCTCCTCGGCGCTTTTCTTAGCACTGGGTGCGTCCGTTGTGTGCACCCTCTCGGCGCTTTCCGGAGTACTGGATGTGGCCGTCCTGCTCGCGTTTTTAGTAGCTTCAAAAGCTTTTTTAGCTCTACTAAAATGTTCTGCTGAGGTAGTAGATGTAAAAAAGCCACGTTGCATGTTCAAGGCCTCTTCAACTGACTGCCAATTTATAGGACCATCTGTGGTATTAAGATCACTAACTGCTTCTTTAATCGCTTGAGCTTTATTAGCCCCACCTGCTGGATTAAAAATACTATCAGGAGTAGCTTCGAGCTTTCTAACAGTAGCGTCTAATACTTGAGCCATACCATTTGTCGATTCGTTTTCATATAATTCTATGAGCCTTTGCCTATAATTTATATCAGTATAATATTTCTCTCGTTCCTGATAAGTTATAGAGCTTGTTCTAATTTCTAATTCTAAATTGATTTTTTCAAGTTCTAAACGTGCTATTGGACCATTTGGATCTTGTTTTAACTCCTGTTCTTTCTTGTTTTTTGCGATTTGTAATTGAATTGTTTTTAGGTTTTCTTTGACATATTCGTTTTCGGGAGAGTAGGCAAGTTCACGTTGTAACTTAACTTCCTCAAGTTGCAACCTTAATAACCGAACTTCTGGATTATGATGAATAGCCTGTATTATCTCGCTTTCTTTGATATGTAATTGAATTTTTAATTGAGTTTGTTCTAGAAATTTTTGCATTTCTAGGTCTTGGGGTTTGTCGGCAAGTTCAATTTTTAACTTTACTTCCTCAAGTTGCAAGCTTAATAATGTATTCTTTGGTTCATTTCTTAAATCCTGTGTTATCGTGATTAATTCGATATTTAATTGAATTTTTTCTAGATTTTTTTGCGTTTTTTGGTCTTGGGGTTTGTCGGCAAGTACAATTTGTAACTGTACTTCCTTATGTTGCAATCTTAATAACTTATTCGTTGGTTCATTTCTTAAAGCCTGTGCTATAGTTTTTTCTTTGGTTGCTAATTCGATCTTTTTAAGTATTTGACGTGTCTTTTCAAGTGTTGGTCTTTTACTTGGAACATCATCGATACATTGTGTTAAACATTGCTGTAAATCTGGATTTCCAATTTTTGTTATGAACCCAACTCTTTCTTCTCTGAATTGTTCAGGTTTTTTCGCAGTAGCCCTCTTTTGTGTAATACCTTCGATTATATTACAGGCCAATAGATAGACATGCGCTTTCTCGACTTCATCTGGTGTTAGTGGTGGATTACCTTCTCTTTCTTGAAGTTTACGACTTTCAGGAGCCATTATCTCATCTGTTAAATCCATCAGATTTTTTTCTTCAAATGTTCTTAAGCTCTTAGTATCCGCTATGATTAACGAGTCACCATTAACAAGCCAATTCGCATTTTTGGCATCTGGAAAAAAAATACCTTCTTTCTGCAGCGTAAGAAACTTTTGAGCCATGGTTTGAAAACGTGGTAAACATGTTAATATTCTAGCATTATCATTTGGCGAAACTTCTGCTTGGGTTTGAGTTGTTGCGACTTCTTCTTGCAATTGTGCGCCTAAAAAAGTTAGCAGATCGCTGCTATATTTTGGCATAACAGCAAGATGAATATCTAAACTCGATATTTCAAACGTTGTAGATTTCAATAGCAAGGGTTTGGCGATAGTGTCGCTACTGTACAAGCGTTGTTGTGTTTCCGGGGTAAGTCTTCCTGCATCTGGCGATAGTTTAATAATACAATCTTCATTGGTTGCTTTTTTATCTGAAACGCCAAGTATTATTCCATTTGAACTCGAAATCAATTCTATGTTATATTGTTCTTGAAAAGTGGTTATTTTTTTTTGAAGTGATTTCAAAGATTTCATCCATTCCAAATACAGTTTCGGACTGTCTTTTAAATAACTCTTAAGCGATTTTGGAAGATTTCCTAGCTCACGGTTCAAACTTTTAAAATCTGTCTTCTTTGTTGAACTGATTGTTGAATGTAAAATTTCCAGCTCTCGGACATTGAGCTCATCAAACAATTGCATTACATTTTCTTGGCATTTATTACGCATAACAATCTCAATAATTA
>RGPR01000060.1 GCA_010030245.1 Gammaproteobacteria bacterium | reverse complement strand
GTTGGATTTTACCAAACTCAATTCTGCTTACCTACCCACTTGAATTTTACAAGAGCAATGGTACCGAGAAGAGGACTCGAACCTCCACGGAGTTACCCCCACTAGCACCTGAAGCTAGCGTGTCTACCAATTCCACCACCTCGGCAATGTGTGCAACATTATACTGCTTGCTTGTATTTGTCAATTGCTTATTCGGGGCCTAGTGACTTCACTAAAGCCCCTGAATTTATCCAGAAAGTTATCAAGACTTCAATACATCTGGACCTAACATGTTTTTAGGTTGTACATATTCATCAAATTGAGCAGCTGTTAAAAGCTTCAGTTCAATAGCAACCTCTTTTAATGTTTTGTTTTCATGATGCGCTTTCTTTGCAATTTTTGCAGCATTATCGTAACCAATATGCTGATTAAGTGCGGTCACCAACATCAAAGACTCCGATAAATGCTTCTCAATCACAGGCAGGTTTGCTTCCAAACCTTCAACACAATAATTCTGGAAACACATACAGGTATCTTTTAATAAGGTGATGGAATGCAAGACATTAAAAATAATCACCGGCTTAAATACATTTAACTCGAAATTGCCTTGACTTGCGGCAAACGTAATGGCGGTGTCATTTCCAAAAACTTGAGCACACACCATGGTCATGGCTTCTGCCTGAGTTGGATTAACTTTTCCTGGCATAATTGACGAGCCAGGCTCATTTTCAGGCAGCAATAATTCACCTAAACCACTTCGAGGACCTGAACCCATCCATCTTAAGTCGTTGGCAATTTTGACCAAGGCGCAGGCCAATGTTTTGCAAGCAGCATGCGCCATGACTAAGGGCTCATGTGAAGCAAGGGCTGCAAATTTATTTTCTGCTGACACAAAAGGTAGCTTGGTTATTGCGGCAATGTGTTTTGCCGTTCTGTTGGCAAACTCAGGATGGGTATTTAAACCTGTCCCAACAGCACTGCCTCCAATTGCCAATTCATACAACTCATGCAACACTTCATCTAAACGAAATAAGCACGCATCAAGTTGCGCCACATAACCTGAAAACTCTTGCCCTAAGGTAAGTGGCACGGCATCTTGTAAATGGGTGCGTCCAATTTTAATAATATCTTTAAAATCATCCATTTTTTTGGCCAATCCATTTCTTAAGAAACGAACAGCTGGGATTAACTTATCATGGATTTCGACTGCTGCAGCAATATGCATGGCTGTGGGAAAGGTGTCATTGGAAGATTGCGACATATTGACATGATCATTGGGATGAATCGGTGTTTTGGTCCCCAATTCACTACCCGCTATTTGGTTGGCACGATTGGCAATCACCTCATTAACATTCATATTCGATTGCGTACCACTTCCTGTTTGCCATACACGCAAAGGAAATTCATCAGCCCAATCTCCTTTTAAAATCTCGTCTGCCGCCTTGACAATTAAATCTGCTTTGTCTGCAGAAAGCTTGGCAATTTCGCAATTGGCTAAGGCTGCTGCTTTTTTTAATTGCGCGAAAGCATGAATCACCGCAGATGGCATGTTGTCATGGCCAATCGCAAAATGATGGAGTGAACGCTCTGTTTGAGCCCCCCATAAACGGTCAAAAGGCACCTCAATTGGACCCATGCTATCAGTTTCTATTCGTGTTTTTTGCATGTTTTAGTTCTCCAATAAAACAAAATTGTGGATAATATTATCATTATCCACCAAGGCTTAAAATCATTTTATGCAAAGTATAGGCAAAAAGCGTTACATTCGAATCTATCATCCACAAACACTCAGCATTGGTGAAGAAGCTAGCTTAAATGAAGAGGCTAGTCATCATATTGGAACCGTATTAAGGCTCCAATATGGTGATGTTTTTACACTGTTTGATGGCCATGATCATGAGTATGACGTTTGCATCCAAGAGATCAAGAAAAAACACGTACGCGTCATTGTCACTGAGGTTCATCATGTTTGCCGCGAATCCACTCTTGCTATTCATTTGGCGCAGGGGATCGCAAAAGGGGATAGGATGACCTTTAGTCTACAAAAAGCAGTCGAACTTGGTGTGAGCGAATACACGCCTATCTGGACACAACATGCCGCTTTCAAATGGGACAAGAACATTGACTCCAAAAAATGGCTGCAGTGGCAAAATATCATGCTGTCAGCATCAGAGCAATGTGGGCGTACACGAATTCCCAAGCTCAACCCGATTATAAGTTTCGATGATTTTTTAAAACAACATCAGCCTACTAATGGCTTTATGCTTGAACCATCCAAAGGGGTGTGCTGGCAAAAACTATCATGGCAAAGTAAAGCTTCAGCTACTCTTCTGATTGGCCCAGAGGGTGGTTTTAGTTTTACTGAAATTGATAATGCATTGCATCATGATTACCAAGCATTAACACTTGGTCCTCGTATTCTAAGAACTGAAACAGCAGTAGTTTCTGCATTGAGCATCTTGCAAGCTACACAGGGTGATTTATAATAGAGGTTAATTTAATATCATAACTAAGGTTAATTTTATGTCTGAAAATATCACTTATGTCACTGATGCCTCTTTTGATCAAGACGTTTTAAATAGCAATAAACCCGTTATTGTTGATTTCTGGGCCGAATGGTGTGGTCCATGCCGTGCGCTAGGTCCTATATTTAGTGATGTTGCCGCCACCCATCATGATAAAGTGACCTTCGCCAAAATCAATATTGATGAAAACCAAAAAACCCCAGCAAAATATGGCGTCATGAGTATTCCGACGTTAATTCTTTATAAAAATGGGCAGGTAAAAGCAACTCGTATGGGTTTGATGTCTAAATCCGAATTAAGTGCATTTATTGACAGCAATATCTAAGCAAAATGCTTGTGGTCATAAAATAAAATTTCATCCAAAGACTAGCGTTTCATCAAAAGCTATGCTAGTCTTTAAAGGCTAGCATGTAAATGCGATCTTTCTTTCCTTATGATTAGTTCTGGATCATTATTCTATTAATATTATCAAGTGTGACTTATGAATTTTAGTAAACTCAAGCAACTACCTATTGGCGAACTTGTTAATATCGCGCAAGAAATGGGCATCGAAAATACCTCAAGAATGCGTAAACAAGATATTATTTTTGCTATTCTCAAATCCCACGCCCAAAAAGGTGAAGACATTCAAGGTGATGGTGTTGTTGAAATCCTCCCTGATGGTTTTGGTTTTCTTCGCTCTTCTGACGAATCCTATCTTGCAGGGCCTGATGACATTTACATATCTCCAAGTCAAATCCGTCGATTTGGTTTACGTACTGGGGATACTGTTTCAGGAAAAATTCGCCCGCCTAAAGACAGCGAGCGTTATTTCGCACTGCTTAAAGTTGACCAAATCAACTTTGAGGCCCCTGAAAATGCCAAACGTAAAATTTTATTTGAAAACCTAACCCCTCTTTTCGCAACCGACAGGTTTATTTTAGAGCAAGGAAATGGCAGCACTGAGGACTTAACTGCGCGTGTTGTCGATTTATGTGCACCTTTTGGTCGTGGCCAACGTGGGTTGATTGTCGCTCCTCCCAAGGCTGGTAAAACCATTATGCTGCAAAATATTGCGCATTCCATCGAAAAGAAATACCCAGATTGCTACCTCATGGTCCTATTAATCGATGAGCGCCCTGAAGAAGTAACTGAAATGCAACGCTCTGTTCGAGGTGAAGTGATTGCCAGTACCTTCGATGAACCAGCATCAAGACACGTTCAAGTTGCCGAAATGGTCATCGAAAAGGCAAAACGCTTAGTCGAGCATAAAAAAGATGTGGTCATTTTACTGGACTCGATCACACGACTTGCACGCGCCTACAACACCGTCGTTCCTTCATCAGGCAAGGTCTTAACTGGTGGTGTTGATGCCCATGCATTGCAACGTCCAAAACGACTTTATGGTGCAGCACGTAACATTGAAGAAGGTGGCAGCTTAACCATCATTGCAACAGCGATGGTTGAAACTGGCTCTAAGATGGATGAAGTTATTTATGAAGAGTTCAAAGGTACGGGTAATATGGAAATCCATTTATCACGCGCCATTGCTGAACGACGTGTGTTCCCTGCGATTAATATCATGCGCTCAGGTACACGTCGTGAAGAATTACTCTTATCACCCGAAGAACTGCAACGTACCTGGATTTTACGCAAGATTCTGCAAACCATGGATGAGACAGATGCCATTGATTTCTTAATTGAACGCATGAAAAACCATAAAACCAATGCAGAATTTTTTGAGGCCATGAAGCGTCAAGAATGATCTATCAAGACTTAAGAGACTTTATTGATCAGCTTGAGGAGAGATCCCTCCTCAAGCGTATTAATTACCCCATCTCGCCAAAACTTGAAATGACTGCAGTCAGTGACAAGGTCTTACAAGCACAGGGACCTGCGCTACTCTTTACCAATCAACAGATGCTTCCCATGCCAGTTCTGACCAATTTATTTGGGACAGTAGAGCGTGTGGCTCTAGGTATGGGCGCAGAATCAATTGAAGCTTTAAGAGAACTTGGTAAATTACTGGCTTACTTGAAGGAACCTGAACCGCCAAAAGGGTTTAGAGATGTTCTCGAAAAACTTCCTTTAGTCAAAGCTGCCTACCATATGGCACCAAAAATCATTTCCAATGCCCCATGCCATGAGATCATTTATGAAGGTGATGACGTTGATCTAGGCAAGTTTCCGATTCAAACCTGCTGGCCGAAAGATGCTGCCCCTCTGATCACTTGGGGTTTGGTGTGTACCAAACACCCAAAGCTTAGTCGGCAGAATATGGGCATTTATCGGCAACAGGTTTTATCCAAAAACCAACTCATCATGCGCTGGCTTGCACATCGAGGTGGGGCTCTTGATTATCAGGCATGGTGCGAAGCGTATCCAGGTGAAAAATTTCCCGTAGCAGTTGCCATTGGCGCAGATCCGGCAAGTATTTTGGCAGCTGTCACCCCTATTCCAGATAGCATTTCTGAACATGCATTTGCCGGGCTGTTAAGAGGCAAACGTAGCCAGCTGACAAAATGTATTGGCTCTGATCTAATGGTCCCAGCATACGCAGAAATCATTTTAGAAGGTTATTTAACACCTGGATTAGAAGCGCCGGAGGGCCCCTTTGGTGACCATACTGGCTATTATAATGAAGTGCAATCTTTTCCTGTTTTTACGGTAGAACGCATCAGCACCCGAAAAAATCCTATCTATCATAGCACTTATACCGGACGCCCACCGGATGAACCGGCTATTCTAGGGGTCGCCTTAAATGAAGTCTTTGTACCACTGTTGCAAAAACAATTTCCAGAAATAGTCGACTTCTATTTGCCACCTGAGGGTTGCTCCTACCGACTTGCTGTGGTTAGCATTAAAAAACAATATCCAGGCCATCCCAAACGCATTATGTTTGCCATATGGTCCTTCTTAAGGCAATTCATGTACACCAAATTTGTTATTGTCTGTGATGATGATATCAATATCAGGCATTGGCCTGATGTCGTCTGGGCCATGACCACGCGCATGGATCCTGTCAGAGACACACTTTTGATTGAAAATACGCCTATTGATTATCTTGATTTTGCTTCTCCTGAAAGTGGTTTGGGTGGTAAGATGGGTATGGATGCTTGTGCCAAATGGCCTGGTGAATCCAAAAGACCCTGGGGCGAAGTCATCGAACCCTCAGATGAAATCATTCAAAAAATAAATGATATTTGGCCACAACTAGGACTTTAACTCATGCAATGGCAAGATACTGATATTCTAGAAGTTAAACCCCTATCCAATACCATTATTCAAGTACTGTTAAAACCTAAGCAGTACACCGATTATAGGGCAGGACAATACTTACAAATCAAAACCATACACTTTGAAAACTATTTTTCGATTGCCAATGCGCCAATTGGTAACTCTTTTTATGAATGCCACATTCGTCACGACACACTCAATCCATCATCACAAGAACTCTTACAACATATTCAAGAATATCGGCATCTCAAGATCAGATTACCTTTTGGTCGTTGCTACCTAGAGCAATTAGACTCAAGCAAACCGATTATTTTTATCGCTGGTGGCACAGGCTTTGCCCCAATAAAATCCATGATTGAAATGATGTTATTTCAAAATGATGCCCGCAGTTTTGAATGTTATTGGGGTGCTAAAACCCAAAGTGATTTATATTGGCAAGAGCAGTTACATCAGTATCAAAACCATACCCCCTTATTTAAACATTTAGCTTGTGTGATAGATGATGATTTGCTCAAGCAAGTACTTGAGCATCACCCAAATGATCTCAATGCTTATCAGTTCGTCTTGAGTGGGCCCTTTGAGATGGTATTTAAATATCGTGATGAGCTGCTTAGTGCAGGGGTTAAACTTGAATTCATGCATGCGGATGCGTTTGAATTTAAAACCTAGATTGCGCTCTATTTAAGGCTTGGTTATACTAAAAAAAACAATCCATTAAGGCTACTCGATGTCAACTGTTTATCAAATATTAGCGCTTGTGATGATAGGTCTCGCCATTTGGTGGTTATATCGCACCGTCAAAAATCAACCCCAGATGTTTAGTAAAGATAATCTAAATAAAAGCATCTATAGCCTAGGCATCCTAGCTCTTGTCTTAATCGTATTCGTGGCTTTCCTCGTGATGCTAGTCAGATCTTAATGACTTAGTCCTTTTCGAATATAGCTCCCAGACTGTTTTATCAAAAAATCTTTGATATTTGGGTGAGCAATTGCTTGCTTAGAAGGCAGCAATTCAAGTTCATTTTCATCGACATAAGTCACCAGATTAGACTCATGAACGAGCAGCCGATACCAAGGACCAGATTTTGAAAATTTCTGACGAATGGTATGAGGATTTGCCCGCCCTGAAGGCTGAAAAAGTCCGTCAACATCCACAATGACAGCCTGGTAACCATGCATTTTGTGCCTGACGAGTTGTCCAATATTAAAGCGAGTTTGTTTCATTCTCCTCCTCCTTTTAAGTTAATTATTGTTCAATTTATTAGAAAATCAAGCCAATTGGGTGCTTGACTTTCTAATAAATTGAACAATAATTAAATTAAGCCAAGTTAACGATAGTCCACCTCTAACTCAGAAGTGGTAACACGCTTTATTTATACTCAAAAATTGAAAGGATATGCAATTATGACCAAGAGAAAAGATGAAAGTTCACCAAATCTAACTGGGACAAAGAGTCAAAAAACAGATGTAGCTCCAGAATCAAAGCCAGGTGAAACCCCGCTAAAAGCTGTAGCGCCCCTCACTCCAGCTCCAGATCAAGCTACCCAGGCTTCGGAAATCAAAAAAAAATTTTCAGATGCGCACACAGCTCATCGCGAGACGATGAAGGCGAATCGAAATAAACCAGAGTCAGATAGTGAAAAGGCGGCTCGAGCTGAGCGCGTAACAATTTACAATGCAATACAGCAGGCTTCGGATAAACCTCTAGGAAATTATGACGCCAGAAATAGTTTCAACTACTTTGACGATAAAACGGCTGATAAAATTAAGGCAGAGTCTGAGATATTAGCAGATTTAATTAAACAATCGAAAAATCAAGAAACACCATCGCTTAAAGATCGTCAAGGGTTAACCATTGCACTTGCAAGACAGATCGCTTCAGGTAAAGAAGATCCGACAATAAAAAACCCAAACAATTTTTTAGGAAAAAATGATCCTGAATCTGCTGAAATTCAGCAACAAGCTGAGCAATTGGCAAAAGTATTTGCTGAAGAGAAAAGAGCGACTATGTTTGGTAGAGCAAAAGAGCATTTAAGTGCAGTGCCCCCCAAACCTTCTTTACCCACCTACACAAATGATATCGACAAATTGTTGAAGAATGGTTTAGATAGTTTTTTGTGGCAAAAATGGCAAAATAAATTGGCGTCTGGAAACCCCGCTGAACAGACCCATGCACGCTTTGATACTGATTTTATGAAACGAGAAGATGTGTCGAGTAATCATAAATTAATGTTCGCTAGATACGCCGATCGGATGCACATAGACGATAAGAAAGCAATGCTGGCTTATATTCAAGAAAATGGAAAAAAGGGTGGCTGGAAGTTAGATGAGTTCTTCAAAAAAGTATCTGAAGAGAGACGTCATGCCATTCATGGATCTGATAATAATCGTCCGATCAATACTAAGTTTGCAGAATTCATCAAAGGAGACGTTAAACCAAGTCGAGGTGGTTAGTGGCAGTAGCTCAAATTTGACCTAACAGGAAGTTATAAAACGCCGTCGACTGTTAAACTAGTGTTGAGCCGCTTTATTTGCGCATGCTAAACAGTTCCAACTTTAGCTAAAATGCCTGCCTCTTCTTCTCTCCAGGTGAGTACTTCATAACCTGTTGCAGTAACGAGGATAGTGTGCTCCCACTGCGCAGACAGCTTGCGATCTTTGGTAACCGCTATCATCCAACCTGCTTTTTGCAAATGCTTGACATCAGCTTTACCTTGGTTAATCATGGGCTCAATGGTAAACGTCATCCCTTCGACCAATGCCTCACCTTTCCCTGCTTGTCCATAATGTAACACTTGAGGATCTTCATGCATTTTTTGCCCAATACCATGGCCACAATACTCACGCACTACACTATAACCATTGGATTCTGCCAGCGTTTGAATAGCATGTCCAAGATCGCCTAAACTTGCCCCAGGCCGAACTTGTTGAATGCCTGCATATAACGCTTGTTGGGTCACATCAACCAAACGTTTCGCAAAAGGCTGAACAGCACCCACACAAAACATTTTACTACTATCACCATAATGGCCTTCATAGATCACGGTGATATCAACGTTGACAATATCGCCTGCTTGTAACTTTTGTTTTTCTGCAGGCATGCCATGACATATCACATGATTAATTGAAGTATTGACACAATATGGATAACCGTACTGTCCTTTACTACCAGGACGAGCGCCTAAGACATTCACAATATAATCTTCACAAAAACGCTCAATATCCATCGTGCTTATCCCAGGAACAACAACTGGCGTCAATGCCTCTAATACTTTAGCGGTCAAACGACCTGCTTCACGCATTTTTTGAATTTGTTCTGGGGTTTTGGCAAATATCATATCAAGTTCACTTCAAGTTTTTGCAAAAGAGTAGCATTTTAGCACGATTTTGCAAAACGCTCCATGGTTTCTAGATTCAAAGCGGTCAATACCCCCCCCCAATGACAGCCTGTATCAAGTGCCTGAATCTTTACCAACCCCGTTTTCCCCTTGAGCATTGCCCAATGCCCAAAAATAATGGTCTCTTGCCAATCTAAGCGTTTTGGACAAGCAAACCAAGGATATGCCTTTATCTTAAACACCAGGTTTCCATTGACATCCACGTAACGCATACGGGTAAAATAATCGGCAATCACTTGATAACGCTCAAGACCCGTTAAATCACTTTGCCAAGTACTTGGATGTGTATCAAAATAATGTTCCATCCAATTGATGAATCCCGCTGATTGCATAAAAGACTGGAGCTCACGAGCATATCTGTCAGCCTCAACAACTGTCCAAATAGGCGCAATGCCGGCATGTGTCATGATTAAATTTAACGATTTATCCCAGATTAAAAATGCCTGCTTTCTCAAATAAGCCATGATATCGATGGCATCCTCTGCTGCCAACAGCTCATGTAATGTGTGATCTTGACCTTTGTTTTGGGTATAAAAAAGGTGCATTAAATATAAATCATGATTACCCAACACCATGCTCATAGACGATTGATGGGCTAAAATAAAGCGCATGACCTTTAATGAATCAGGACCACGATTCACCACATCACCTAGCAATATCAATTCATCACAACTGGGATCAAATTTAATTTTTTCAAGTAAAGCCATGAATGCCGCATAATGCCCTTGAATATCCCCAATAGCATACTTAGACATTTTTCATCCCAGGACCTAGATATTGTTCCTGATTCAACACTTCCCACTGGCCTTTTGCGTTGATGACCTTATTGATAAGACTCAAATTAAGATTTTTACCCTGCACAATACGCTTCAAATTTTCAGCAACCAACTGGATGGATTGAATTTTTTGATGGTGCTGTTGTTCAGCATGCATCCTGACTATCATTTCTTTTGGGAAAAAGACCTTGGTATTTAAAATCAACTTACCATCAACAAAATCTTGATGATGTAGCCCCAAACTCATCAAGCCTTTTTGCACAAGACGCCAATTTTTGACGTCTTTATGGTGTTGCAAAAACCATTTATAAGTTTCTTCCCCGATAATTAAACCATTTTCCGTCAATTTCAAATGATCCTGTTGCAAGACTATTTGTCCTCTGGCTAGGTTTTCTTTTAACCACAATAAAAATTGCAGCCCAAGGAGGTCATCACGCATTCTCTGCTCAGTTGGTTTATCGACAAATGAAGAATAATGCGATACATCTAGAGGCAATTCACTTGGCTCATGATGCAAAGCTTGCTTAGCCAGTTCTTGCCAAGCCAAAGCTTCCGCACGTTCAAAGATTGCTTCTAGAACTCCTAGCTCCTCATGCTCTTCTTGCAACAAGATAAGCCAAGCTAAAAAAGCTTCAGGATGTTCTGCAATCCATGAAAGACCGACACTGGGCATCCATACTCTTGCTAAAAAAGGCGTTATATGTTGTTTTAAGCCATCGACTAAATTGCTGTTCAATTCATATTGATAAAATTCAGTTCTATCGATAAAGCGCTCCCACAAAGGGCGCCAGTTGCCGATACTATAACCTGCTGCATCATAACAAATCACATGATAATCAGTTGATACCACACCGAGGCCGCGCAATAGCGCAGCAGAAAACACCACGTAAGCCCAAAGAGATTGTTCATCACTTAATTCTTTGGTGTCAGGAGGTAAGGCAGTCTGCCTGAAGAGCATACATGCAGCCTGCGCTCGATAAAGGGCATAATCTAAAAGCCCCCCCTCTAAGGCATAAAAACGATGTTGTGTAGAGGGAAGCAGCTGACAGGCGACCGCCACTTCATCAATCAAGGGCTTAACCATTTGCTGATAACGCAAGGCACTAAATCCAAGATGTTGCTCAATTAACTTAACACATTCCTCTCGTCGAGGTTCTGCCAATAAAACCGCAGCTTGAAGACTTGCTTTTAATTGATGACGTGGCATCATTTTTGTTGACACGCGTCTTGCTTGTTGAAACACCAATGACTCCCTTCATCTTGAATCTTATCCCTGTTCTTTCAGTTTAGCATAATAAATGGCAATACTCACAAAGCCCTCAATCGAAACATCTTGTGCGCGCATTTGTGGAGATATGCCAAGCAAC
>RGPR01000059.1 GCA_010030245.1 Gammaproteobacteria bacterium | reverse complement strand
ATTGATATGGCTGTTGTGAAACTCTAAATATTTAAACCATGCATCAAAGAATTTTTCGTTGGTTTCAGGAAATCGAAATGTTTTGATTTCATCTTTTAAAATCCATTTTGATGATATCTGATTCACATTCAAGGACAATTCACCACGGTATGCTTGCACATGATATAGATAAAATACGAAACCATGGTCAAGTGAAGCAAACAGCTCTGCTTTATCAACAAGCAATCCAAGTTCTTCTTCAATCTCACGAGTTAAAGCTTCAAGTGAAGTTTCCCTGTCTTCAATTTTACCACCAGGTAGCTCCCAATAACCACCATATAGACTATCGAGAGCTCGTTGCGTAATCAGTAAACGACCTTCACCATCAGCGATAAATGCAATGACTACGCTCAAACAAGTTTACCATGACAGTTTTTATATTTTTCGCCTGATCCACAGCTACACGGATCATTGCGACCTATTTTTGATTTATTTTGTTGTAGTGTAATGACATTAGTGCCCATACCTTCATCATCAAAACCTTCATTTGAGGCAACTTCATCGCCTGACTGCCAATTTAATGATAGTATTCTTGCAATAACTTCATATTCAAGCTGAGAAAACATTCTCGAAAATAAGTAAAAAGACTCTTTTTTGTATTCTTGTTTCGGATCTTTTTGTGCATATCCTCGTAGATGAATACCCTGGCGTAAATAATCAAGTGCTGCTAAATGTTCGCGCCAATACAAATCAAGTGTTTCAAGAATAATGCCTTTTGACATCAAACTCCATTGAGTAATCTCTAAATGATTTCGCATTGATTTCATCTCTGCCAAAGCAATATCAATCACCTTTTGTTGAATATCAAGCGCAGTTAAATGATGATCCTCATCAACCATTTGTTGAATATTGATATTCACAAAAAACTCTTCAGCCAATACTTTACTCAAGTCTTCTATTTGCCACTGATCTTCAAAACTTTCAGCAGGAATATAGGTATTGATCAAACGTTTAAAAACTCGAACCAACATGTCATCAATAGATTCCTCAAGACTATCAAGCTCTAAAAGAACTGCACGCTGAGCATAAATGACCTTACGTTGTTCATTCGCCACATTATCATAGCTCAATAACTGTTTACGGATATCAAAATAATAGCCCTCAAGCTTACGTTGCGCATTTTCAATTGCCCTGCTAATCAAGGGATGAACAATTTCCTCTCCGGGTTGCATGCCAAGACGACGCATAATGCCTGCCATTTTTTCAGAAGCAAATAGCCTCATTAAATGATCTTCTAATGATAAATAGAAACAAGTACTCCCTGGGTCGCCTTGACGGCCTGCTCGCCCTCTTAACTGATTATCAATGCGGCGTGATTCATGACGTTCAGAACCAATAATATGAAGACCACCCGCTGCAATGGCTTCGTCATGCCGGATTTGCCAAGCATCAATAATGGCTTGTTTTGCTTGCTCAGATGTATTTTCATCCAATGTTGCGAGTTCGGCTTGTAAGGACCCACCTAAAACAATATCTGTTCCGCGACCAGCCATATTTGTGGCTATAGTAACCATACCAGGACGACCCGCTTCAGCAACAATATGTGCTTCTTTTTCATGGAATTTAGCATTCAAAACGTTATGTTTAATATTGCGTTTAGATAAAAGTAAACTCAAACTTTCAGAGGCTTCAATCGATGCAGTACCGACTAATACAGGCTGTTTTCTGGATACGCAAGCTAAAATATCGTCAATGATTGCTGTAAACTTCTCGGCTTGAGTCAAGTAGATAATATCAGCTTGATCCTTGCGCGCTGTTTTTCGGTTGGTTGGAATCACCACCACTTCTAAATTATAAATATGTTGAAATTCATACGCTTCAGTATCCGCAGTTCCGGTCATGCCAGAGAGCTTACTATAAAGTCTAAAATAGTTCTGAAAAGTTATAGATGCTAAAGTTTGGTTTTCAGATTGAATGGGGACATGCTCTTTAGCTTCGATTGCTTGATGTAAACCATCTGACCAACGTCTGCCTTGCATCGTTCGACCAGTATGTTCATCAACAATCACAACCTCATTATTTTGTACGATATAATCAATATCCCGTTGGAATATCTTATGAGCCCGAAGGGCTGCATTTACATGATGCATTAGAATGATATTGCGTGCATCATAAAGACTTTCACCCTCATCTAATAAACCCTCATCAATCAATAACTTCTCAACAAGTTCATGTCCGAGATCAGTAAGATAAGCCTGCTTTTGTTTCTCATCTAAAGTGTAATGACCAAGTTCAAGTGGATCACTACCTTCTTCTTTTATTTGCTGCTTTAAGTGTGGGATTAAGGTATTTATTCGTGTATATAAATCAGAACTATTTTCAGCTGCCCCGGAAATAATGAGTGGTGTTCGCGCCTCATCAATTAAAATCGAATCAACTTCGTCAATAATTGCAAAATTCAAATTCTTTTGTGCTTTTTCAGACAAGTTAAAAGCCATATTGTCACGCAAATAATCAAAGCCAAATTCATTATTGGTTCCATAGAGCACATCGCTGGCATAAGCCATTTTCTTTTCATCGATAGGCATATCAGGGTAAATCACACCTACAGTCAAACCAAGGTATTCAAAAACAGGCCGCATCCATTCACTATCTCGCTTGGCCAAATAATCGTTGACGGTTACAATATGAACACCTTGGCCGGATAAAGCATTCAAATAAGCAGGTAAGGTTGCCACCAATGTTTTTCCTTCACCTGTGCGCATCTCAGCAATGTTACCCTCATGTAATGCCATGCCACCAATCATTTGCACATCAAAATGACGCAGACCTAAGGTTCTTTTAGAAGCTTCACGGACAACGGCAAAGGCCTCGATAAGCAATTCATCAAGAGAAGCGCCTTGCTTAAAGCGGGCTTTTAAATCATCAGTGAGTTGTAAGATGTCTTCAGCTGTTTTTGCTTCCATAGAAGCTTCAAGCTGATTGATAGCCACCACCTTTTGTTCAAGACGCTTAATGATTCTTTCGTTGCGACTACCAAAAATTTTTTTTGCGATTGATGTAAACATATTCCTTTTTTCTCACTAAAACTAAATGGTTAATGTATAGCAATGTACTTGAAAACAACATGCAAAGCTAGCGTAAATAATCACCTATTCAATATAATCTATATATGGGTTCAACCCTTGTAATTCAATAGATTGGCTAGAATTTTTCAATTTAATTTCTGTTTGCCCTATTTCAACATCATCCATACCCATCATTTGATTACCAAAATGATAGATAACCTGCTCTTTACCATTACAAATGTCTGCATCAATCTCATGCTGCTTTATCCGTATTTTTTCAGCTTTATCATGATATTGATGCATCGCAGTTTGACCATATTTATGGGTCATCATTTTTAAGCTTTGCTCGGGGGATAAAATCAATGCACTGGCATTATTCCCTCCAAAACCCTTAGCATTTATCAGTGAGGCCTTCATATCCTTAACTTCAACATGATCTCTTAATATATCAAGATGGCTTCGATGAACATCATCTGCAATATGGTCAATTGTTTGAATACCTGGCAGAATACCATGGGCAAAAGCACCCAGTGCTGTTGAAATTTGATCGCCTCCAGCAACCCCGATAGAATGGCCAATATAAGATTTAATCGCGCATATCCTCCACTTTTCTAAACCAAATGTTTTGGCAACCTCGTTTAGAATGTGACTTTCTGTGACGCGGTTTTGAGGCGTACCTGTTCCATGCGCATGGACATAGGTTTGCGTTAAACCTTCCTCGCCTAGTATAGATTTAGCCAGAGCAACAGCTTTAGCAACAGTAATATAATTTCCCACACCTGGACTTGATATTGATTTTTTGTTGCCATCAGCATTCACAAAAACATCTGGCACAGACCCCAAAATAGGCGCTCCTAATGCCAAAGCCAGATCATCTGACATGAGTATGGCAAATTGCGCTGATTCAGCAATCACAAAACCGGTATTGGTGGAAAATGGACGACAAGCACGACGATAATTAGGTATTGAGACCTTATCAAGATGACATAAAGATTCATCTGTAGCTAAGGCACTCATTGCTCTAAAGCCATCGATAATATCCGGTTCAACTGCTGCCTCAGCACTCCCCACAATTGCAACTTTTGCATAACCATGTTGAATATCTCGAATGCCCTGTCTTAAATTGTATAAAAAAGTAGCGCAAGCACCCATATTATGGCCTGTAGAACCGACACTGTTTATAACATAACTATTGATAAAATCTGCTGGCATTTCAGCTAAAGATAAGGGCATCATTTTAGAATTTGCTCTTTTTCCTTTGAGCCCCTGTCCCACTAAACCGGCTAGAGAGTGCTGGTCAATTTGCCCTAGAGCGCTACCAGCATATACACTGACTTGATCTGGATGAATATGTTGCAGCACCTGTTCCCAATCTATACCTAACGAAGCAAGTGCATCAGACATGCCATACACTGCCAGCGACAGACCTCTAGGGTGATGATGAGATGAATAAAGACTTGCAGGATCAAATCCTTTAGGTATCATGCCAGCACTTTGAACCAATAATTTATGAGTCATTGCTATAAAAAGCTTATCATCTTCAGAAATGACCTGGTTTGAAACATGAAAAGGTGCATCTGCTTGAATGGATTGATGTCCATAGACTTTATTTGGATCAAAGATATCAATTTGACGAATAAGCGTGCCATTTAAAATGGCCTGCAGACGATCTTGCTCAGATAAATCAAGAAGTCCCATTCGATGCGCTAAATCATTCCAAGTTGATTGCATTTCTTTAGCAGATAATGCTGTATGAACCATTCGTTTATAAGCATGGAAACTTGAAGAGCGACCCGCTGCATTCATGCCGCCCATGGCGACGATAACTGGTAATTTCATTAACATTAATGCTGATGTTATCAAAATAAATCAGCATATCCTCCATCTCATTCGTTTAACTGCTGAGTTTAAAATTGCAGGCAAGTATTGTCAATAATTAGAAAATAGCAGCATTGCGCTCCCATTAAAAATTATTCACATATTAATGATCCAAGGTGTATATACCGATGATTTTAGAATTATCAAATTGCGAACCACCAAAATCTTGCTTAAAATGGCTAGCAATCGCTACCTTCCGGTGATAATGCTTTTAGCAACTCTTTATTGATAGTATCTTGTAACGTACATCAACTTATATCCGGGACAAGGTTATCAATAAAATCCTTAATCATATTTAAATTTTTCTTCAATAAAGCAGCTTGTAAGCATGCTTTCCATTTTTTGGCAAGAATAGTACCATGGTATAGGTTATATAGCGGCTTCATAAATCGACCAATAGATTGTGACGATGCAGCCTCTTTTTCAATCATTAATACATACCTGCTCACAATTTCTTCTTGTTTTAATAGTTGTCTATCAGGAAAAAAATGTTGATGGAAATCTTGTATGCCCATCGGATTATCACAAGCCAAACGTCCAAGCATCACACCCGAACTAAAGCCCATTAAAGATTGTGCTTGAACAAGCGTTTTAATATCGCCATTGGCAATCAATCGTGTATCAGGGAAATTATCGTGAAGTTTTGCAATATAATCAAAATTGATTGGCGGAACAGTACGATTTTGTTTGGGATTTAAACCTTTTAACCACGCTTTTCTAGCATGAATAATTAGCTCATCACAACCCGCTGTAATCAAGCTGCCGGCAAAATCTTCAAAATAAGCATAAGAATCAAATTCATCGACCCCAATTCGTAGTTTGGCAGTAACAGGAATTGTTAAAGCATTTTTTAGTGCAACGAAGCATTGCAATACCAAATCTTTTTCCTTCATCAAACAAGCACCAAAACGCCCCGCTTGAACGCGTTCACTAGGACAACCAAGATTTAAATTAATTTCATCATAGCCATGAATTTGTGCCATAATTGCCGCAGAAACAAGTTCATCCGGATCGCTACCACCAAGTTGCAATACCAATGGATGCTCAAGCTCATGATAGTCAAGATAACGATTAGGGTGACGAATGATGGCTTGTGGTACTAACATTTCTGAATAAAGCTTTGCATAAGGCAGCATCAATCGCATTAATAAACGAAAGGGGCTATTCGTCCAATCAACCATTGGTGCAATTTGGAGTTGATGATGATGTGGCATAAGTGAGTTAAATCAAAAAATAATGCATATTGTATATGATTTATGATATGTTTGGATACCTATTTTTATGGAGTGACGCTGATGAAGCCATCTTTATTACCTGATGAGGCCATTAAAAAAGTAAAAGAGTTTTTAACTCATTACCAACAAACACTTTGCCATAATATGGAAGCCCTCGATACCCTTGCTTATTTTAGAAGAGATGAATGGTCTCGTCCTGAAGGTGGTGGTGGCATCAGTGCCATTATGGAAAAGGGGCTTATCTTTGAAAAAGCAGGGATTAATTTCTCTCATATTTACGGTGATTCATTACCTAAAGCTGCAAGCAAAACAAGACCTGAACTGATAGGTAAAAAATTTGAAGCACTAGGGGTCTCAATCGTATTCCACCCCAATAATCCTTTCGTCCCAACAACCCATGCCAATATACGTTTTTTTGTGGCGCATGCTGAGAATGGTCCTATCTGGTGGTTTGGTGGCGGATTTGATTTAACCCCCTATTACCCCTTCCTTGAAGATTGTAAAGCTTGGCACCAAGCTGCCAAAAAAGCCTGTCATCCTTTTGAAGATACACTGTATCCACTGTGGAAGGCACAATGCGATCAATATTTTTATCTGCCACATCGTGATGAAACACGTGGCATTGGGGGATTGTTTTTTGATGACTATAACTTACCTAACTTTGAAACAAGCTTTCAGGTTTGGCAACAAGTCGGTCTGAGATTTTGGGATGCATATGCCGCAATTGTTATGAAACGTCACGGCCTGCCATATAATCAGCAACAAAAAGCGTTTCAATTGTATCGACGAGGACGTTATGTTGAATTTAACCTACTTTATGATAGAGGGACACTCTTTGGACTTCAATCTCAAGGCCGAACAGAATCAATCTTAATGTCGATGCCACCAGAGGTTAAATTTATTTATGATTGGCAGCCTGAAAAAGGAAGTCCAGAAGATGATTTATATCAACACTATTTAAAGCCAAGGGAATGGTTGCAGGAATAAAAAAAGGGGATAAGATCCCCCCTTACATCATGAAGAAACTCTATGCTTCTGCTTGTTCAGCAACACGCATCACATCTTGCGCTTTGAGTCCTTTGGGGCCACGATCGATAAGATAGCTTACAGAATCGTTTTCATGCAATGTTTTAAAACCAGTACCTTGAATATCTTTGTAGTGAACAAAAATATCATCACCACTTTGATTCACGATAAAACCAAATCCTTTTTTTTCATTGAACCATTTCACGTGTCCAATTTCTCTTTGCGACATTTCGCCATCCCCTTTTTACTATTGACAAATTAAACCATAATAACTATTTAAATTAGTTACATTTCAAGAATAACAGTTTTTTTTTGATTGTTAACCTTTTTTAATAAAAAGCATATAAAAAAAACCAGGCACTGTTTATTATTGCCATTAGCTGCAAAAAAAATATAATCTATTAGAGAATAAGTGTCATTCTTTGCAAAATAACAATTTCTGATGGCCTATCAATGACTTTACTACCTGGCTCTGCAATATAATAGCTGCTTGCTGTTTGGCAGCCTGGTGTATAGGGGTCATTATAAGCACCACTAGAACAACCACCCTTGAATTTTGTATAAGAAAACTCAGTACCGATAAAAAAATTCCGATTCCAAAACCAATTCAGTATCACACCAAATGCAGAGGCTTTATGAACAGACTCTCTAGGATCTGCATAATAATATTGGGTTTGGCCTATATCGTTGACATAAGTTTTCTGAAAAACATTAGGGTCTACATTAAGAGCGCTATAACGTATACCTAGTTGAAAACCGCCTAATTGGTGTTTGTCAAATGGCTTAAATTTATTATTTGGATTCATTAAACCCATATTAAATGGCTCACCAGTTATATTGTACATATATGTCATTTCAAAAGCCTGGTTATTTTGAGTAATAATATCTGGTACAGAATCTAAAACATGCGAACGAAATCCTAAGGATAAGTGTTGCAAAGATAATACATAGTCCCCAAATAGCCCCCATTGATTTTTAAACCAAACCCACTGTGGATGAAGTCTATTTCTAGTGCCCTGGGCAATAGCAATAGTTTCAAGTCCTCCAAACTGGAATATGACATTTTTAGCAATTGATAAATAAGCAGGAAGCCCTATTTGATTGACGACAGTTGCAGCACTTCCTGAAAACCCAATGCCCAAATTTTCAAAAATACTATCTGGATGATGAATCATTGGCATTAAAAAAGCACGCCCCTCAAATGCTTTATTACCAATGTTAAAGGTATTAGATTGATACACATCCACGCCACTACTTACAAAAAAAGGAACAAGACCAGGAAAGGATGCATCTGCATTACCATTTGTGACGGCAAACTGATAAGAAAACCAATCATCAAATCTGAAATAATGATATGGCGAATACACTTGCGATCTTTCTGGCCCTATAGCGCCATAAAGTGTAAGCCCAATTTCTCGATTCGGGGACAGATTAGAAGTAAAACCATTATAATTAAAAAACTTGTATGAGCCCACTATTGCATCAAAACCGGCGACTAAGCTTTTTTGGAAACCTGCCAGTAAATTGAAACTGCGAAAATGATTGATATCAGCTAAAATATCAAACACACGAAACTGTTGTTGGCCAAAATCAGGTGTGGCGTAGAAGTGTAGATCATCGACTTTTACCTCAAAAGCTGGGCCCAAACTAAATAACCAAGTTCTAGTGGCATTATGTTGACTATCTATAGCAAATCCTTGTGTACCAAGGTTCATCACCAAGCCTTTCGTATTAAAAAAACTATCAACACGCCAGTCTATAATCGCATTTAGATATAACGCATAGCGTTTATCTGCAGACTCTTTCACATAAGAATGTGTTGTATCTCGGGGAAGATAATTGACCTTTTGTAGTAAATCAGATTTGAAACTTAAATCTGCGATGCTTGAAGCATAAAGTGAAGAAACCAATAAAAATAAAGCCATTAATTTTGAAAACACCTTCAAACTCCTATTAAAACGTAATTTGAATGCGTTGCATAAATACTTTCTCATCTGGTCTATTTATCACTTGACTGCTGCTGAGGAAGGTATCCATTGATCCAAGTTGACAGCCAGGTGTTCCATCAGTTGCATTCATCGCACCAGTTGAACATCCTCCAACATATGAACTTTGATCATATTCAAAAGTAAAACGTAAATTTTGCGTCCAATACCAATTCAAGCCTATGCTCCAGCTATTTGCTTTTTGAATGGATGTTCTTGGGTCGACATAATAATAAAATGTGTAATTTTTATCATTTTGTATGACATTATAGGTATCTCTAAATACCACTGGATCTAAATTGAGCTGACTAAGACGAAAAACCAGCTGAAATCCACCTAAACTATGAAGTTCGAAAGGCTTAAAGTTATTATTTGGGAAAAAATGAAATAAATTAAATTCTTCCTGAGTTAAATTATAGATAAATGAAATCATGCTCGCTGAATTTTGTTGTTTAATCACATTACGGATTATATTAGTAGCATACATCGATGAGGCAAGCGTCTGATTTGTTTGCGTCCAATCAGCAATAATACCTAAGGCCCCATAACTCCAAGTGGCCTGTGGGTGAATGCGATTTCGATTGCCATCGGCAATCACCTGGTAGGAAGAATAATTCGGATTAAATTCATAATTATAAAATAAGTTTTGAGCAATCGATACCAGCCCTGGTAGATTAACTTGGTTCAGTGCTGAACCACTACTTCCAGCCACTCCAAAACCCAAATGCTTAAAAACATGGCGCTCTTTTTGAATAAAAGGATTCATAAAAATGCGCCATTGAAAGTCGTATTTAAGTAAATTGAAATCCTGGCGAAGTAAATTAACATTAACATCAAAACTAGACATGGGGTCTTCATGATCGGCAACACCACTAAAAAACCCAAATTGATATGAGAAAAAATCATCAAATCCAAGCAAGCTTAAACCACGAAAATATGGTTCATTCCCACTTGGACCGAAGGAACCATGGAATATAAACCCAATCTGTCTATCAGGTGCTAACATTTGGGTATGACTCATTTCTTGAGTAAAAGCCCGGCTTAAATAACCAAAATTGTCAAAATAATTTTCAATACCACTAAGCAAGCTCATCTGACAACCGAATTGAAACCCCAAGAGTCGGTAATAATTAACATCAATGAAAGCATCATAGACCGCATAACTGTTCATTCCAAAATCAACATCAAAATAATAATTGATATAATCATAAACATCACCTTGTAAATTCGGCCGAGCACGACGTATCCAATAGCGTTGCAAGCTATTGCTTCGGCTAATAGGTACCTGAATTGTAGAATCATTGACATAAAGACCAAGGATATTCATCAGTGAATCAGCATCAGCTTGAAACCACATGTGAAATTCAGCCTCCATATCCCCGTCTGCAGCGATATATTTGAAAGGGATGGGGTATCTATTTTCGGGATAACGGGTATAGTCTTTAGAAAGATAAGCTGCTTTAAATTGACTGGACATAGGTAGCATTGGTTTAAAATTCAAATCATCTTTAATAGACTTTTGAATTTTTTTGCGATGAATTTTTTTTTCATGTTGAAGAGATTGGAGTTTATTTTCAGAGCGCTTAATAAGGCGTTTTAAGTCTGAAATATCGTCATCAATTTCATTAGCAAAAACAAGTCCTGCTACAGCAATACAAAATGTAAACCATATACGACGCAAAGCAACTCCCTAGCTATAACTTTCATCCATAAAAAAAGATTCAAGATCTTAACACAACTTATTATTTACAGTGTAATTTTTTTTAATTTTAGCGCCGCTCATAACTGCTTGATTAAAAGATCAGAATCACTATTTTTAGAACGAAAATTATCCATTTTTTATAGCAGTCTAGGAAAGAGGGAGTCGCTTAATGACTTATCAACACATAAAGAGATGCTTTACTCTTGGTGGTCAATAGAATGATTTTCAAAATGAGTAGAAGTTATGCATTGATAAGCTCTCTAAAAATCTGGTAATCGGCGATAAAAATTAAACGTCCAAGGAAGGCATTGCTGTCATTAGGACCATTACTTGACCATCAACCGCGAACTGCACCTTAACTATGTATATTGAATTTTTATTAAGCGAAACAAATGCTGTTAGCTGTAGTCGCATGGCAAGTATACTTTCTATTTCTCATGACAGTGCAAATCGATTTTTGAATTG
>RGPR01000058.1 GCA_010030245.1 Gammaproteobacteria bacterium | reverse complement strand
GGCCTATGGCGCGGCGATCTCCGTCACCAAAGGCAGTGCTTCTCGAAATAATGGTGATTCATTCCGGTTTCCAGGAGCTTTAACAATCAGAGCAATTACATTCATTAATCAAGGTGTGTGCGGCGATATCAATACTAAGCATACATAAGCCCAAAAATGTGATGATATTCATTATGCGGTAACAGTGTAATCAACTGCTCGCGGTCGGCCTTTTTCGTCTATGGCGACAAATACAAATTGACCGATAGCTACTTTTTCTTCAATTTGATGAACAAAGTTTTTAGTCCAAATCTCAATATCAATGGTCATTGATGTACGGCCTTTTTTTACCAATTCAGTGTGGCAACAAACCACATCCCCAATGGCAACAGGTCGAAGAAATTGCGTAGAATTAATTGCAACGGTGACAACACGAGACTTTGCAATTGATTTGGCTAAAATACTTGCCCCTAGGTCCATTTGAGACACCAACCAACCTCCAAATATATCGCCATTGGCATTGGTATCAGCTGGCATCGCAATGGTTTGAATCGTTAAAATACCTTTTTTAGTCATTTTTCATTGATGATCAGTGGGTGATGCTTTTAGTTTAGCAAAAGCTAGTGCCATTGCGGTAGGTGTATTGTCTTTATGTTGCTTATTTGCAGTTGTTTTCTGAATGTCTTTATTAACCTGTTCTTTTTGTGGCTTTATTGGGCTTTTCTTAAATGTTTCTGTTTTTGTTATAAAATAATCACCATGATACTTGAGGCTTAGTCGTTTTTGATTGGCATCATAGTTCAACCATTCTACTTTGATCGTATCGCCTTCATTTAGAATAAGTTTGAGATCAGGTGCCATGCCATGAATTAAAGTTGAATGATGTAACAATCCTTCTAGGCCATGACCTAAATCAATAAATGCACCATAGGGCATAATTTTGGTGACTGAACCAAAAAACGGCTGGTGTTTAGGTATTTGTTCAAGATCAAGATAGGCTTTTTTATCATAGATAGCCGCATTTTTTTTGAATTGTTGATAAACCTGTAATAATTTTTTAAATCGGTGGCATGGTTCTTTTAGTTTGAAAGCAGGATAGTCTAGTAGTTCACTAATACCTTGTAAACCAAGTGCTTGGCAAACACTTTCAAGATATGCTTGGTCCTCATTTAAGAAAAAGCTATTATCAAGCGCATTTGTCGAATGGGTGATGCGAACAAATGCAGCAATAGACCTAAATTCTTCAGTATCTTGACCTAATAATTGTTGAAGGGAAGTCTTACTCTCAATAGGATTGCTTGCTCTTGAATCAATGATTTTTTTGATGTCTTCAGGCGTAAACAATTGGCTCGCTTTTAGCAGCGCAGGCGAAGCTTGTTGAATGTCTAGTCCTGAAAATAGTAAGTATTCTTGTAAAAGTCTAGTCCATAGGGATTGAATTTTTGCATGAGGTAGATGCTTAAACAGAGGAGGAATGAGGTCTAGGCAATTGATATTGGCCAGTATCTCCGCTGGGTTTTGTGCAAAATGGCCTATTTTTGCAACATCTTCTGTTTGAGGCGTTTTGGTTTTCACCAATATCTGACTTAAGCTATTAGGAAGGCCATGCAGTGTCCATGGTAAATCTGGGTAGCGTTGTCTGAATTTATCAACTAATGTTTGAATTGCTTTACGCGTTTCAGGTTTGATCATCCATACCACATGCTCATTGGGATATCTCATCATGAGTTTGGAAAAGTGAACCAGTGCTTGCTCTTCATCATAATCTGGTGCAAAAGGGTAAATCATGGAGTCATCAATCATTTCACCGTGTTTATTGATGACAAGTAACATGATCCCAGATTTACCATGAGGATAAATCAATAATAAAGGTTTGGTCCCTAGTTTTTCTTGTCTGAGTATTTGGCGAAACTGAGTAGCTAGCAAGGGCAGGACCTGGGAGACCATTTGATCATAGCTCAGGGCGACAAGCTCTCGAGTTAATTTTGCTAAGATATACCTTTCTTTGACATAGGCAATGAATTCACTAAGCCATGTGTGGCTTTGTGATAGTTTAAACGTGCTTAAAATTTCTTTTTCGATTTGATGAGATAAGATCTCGCCTTCAAGATTAAACTGTACTTGACCTTGTTTAAAGTAACCCCAAGCTTTTAGCATGAGCAGAGGATTAAGTTTAGGGAAATGAGCGCGCTGTTGTGACCATTCTGATTCGATAGCTTGAACATTGGCGTTTGCTTTGCCTTGACTTTTAATTTGCAGTTCAAGATTTGTCCAGGCCCAAGTCCGAAGATTGCTCATCAGTGGTGTCGCCAGTAACTCTTGCGCAAGAGCAGAGAACAATACGTCTTTAGGTATGCTGTTATCGAGGAGATGCTTAGGATCTTTGAGGCATTTATCTAAGACGGGTTTTAGTTGTTCATTATCATGGTTCTGACACACATGATGGCGGTCAATCGTTTTAGAAAAACCAATCAGTTGCTCACTAAAATTAAGTTGTTTTACAGTATGTTTGCTGTTTTCAGGACCGTCTACATAATATTCTAAGAAGGCGGATGGCATTTGAACAGGTTCTTTGACTTTTTCAAGCATTTGGTTTTGTTATCCTAAAAAAAATTAAGCATGGTTTATTCAACGGTAACTGATTTGGCAAGATTTCGAGGCTGGTCGACATCTGTGCCTTTAGCAACAGCAACGTGGTAGGCTAAAAGCTGCATCGGGATGCTGTAAACAATTGGTGCAATTAAGCTTGAGCAATTGGGTATATGAATGATTTCAATCTCATCATCTAGATTTGATTTAGGCCATGATTCATCCGCAAAAATAAACACTTTTCCACCACGTGCTTGAACCTCTTGAACGTTTGATTGAAGTTTATCCATGAGGTGGTCACGCGGCGCCAATACCACGACGGGCATATTATGATCAACCAATGCCAATGGGCCATGTTTGAGCTCGCCCGCAGGATAGGCTTCAGCGTGAATATAGGAAATTTCTTTAAGTTTTAGCGCGCCCTCTAAAGCTACAGGGTAAAATATCCCTCGTCCTAAAAAGATGGCATGATTTTTTTGAACGAATTTTTGTGCAAATGCGTGAATGTGCTTGTCCAGTTCTAAAGCCTGTTCACAGTGTTTGCTAAGCTGTTGTAATTCATCACAGATCATTTGTGCAGTATCGTCAGCAGCTAAAGCTGCCGTTAGCATTAAAAAGGCAGTGAGCTGTGAGGTGAATGCTTTGGTTGATGCAACTCCTATTTCAGCACCAGCACGGGTTAAAAAAGCAGATTTCGACTCTCTAACTAAGGTGGAGCTTGCGACATTACAAATTGCAAGCGTGGATAGATATCGCCCCTCTTCTTGTGCTTTACGCAGTGCAGCGAGTGTATCGGCTGTTTCACCTGATTGAGAAACCGTAATCAATAAGGTGTTTTCCGGAACCACGACACGACGATAACGGTATTCACTAGCAATGTCGACTTGAACGGCGATATCACAATAGTTTTCCAGCCAATATTTGGCAATGAGGCCTGCATGATAACTGGTTCCGCACGCAATAATATGGATGTTGTTTATTTTATGACGGATCTGATTGAGCTCAATACCAAAACTGGCACGAACGATACTTGGATTGCTAACACGGCCCAATTGCGTTTCAGCAAGAATATGGGGTTGTTCAAATATTTCTTTGAGCATAAAGTGTCGGTATTGTCCTTTTGAGACCACGACTTGATCGTCTGATAGTGTATGTTGCTCACGTTCGACTAAATGACCTTCACTATTATAAATATGGCATGCAAAAGGTGTAAGCAGCGCAATATCGCCTTCTTCAAGATAAGAAACTTGTTGGACAAAATTACGGAGTGCAAGTGGGTCGGAGGCAATAAAATGTTCACCAATTCCTCGTCCAATAACTAGCGGACTGCCTTTGCGAATAGCAAGCAGCTGTTCAGGGTGATGAATATGAATGACGCCAATGGCAAAAGCCCCCTTCATGTCTTTTGATGCTTGTTGCAGCGCCCCTCGTAAATCACCTGTTTCGACATAATAACTTTGAATGAGATGAGCGGCGACTTCGCTATCGGTTTCAGAATCAAATTCATAGCCATTTGATTGTAGCTGTGCTCTTAGTTCCTGATGATTTTCAATGATGCCGTTATGAACGATGGCCAGTTGATGTTTGGATAAATGTGGATGTGCATTACGCTCAGCAGGTTTTCCATGAGTGGCCCAACGCGTATGTCCTAGACCTATTTTGCCAGGAATGGGATGTTCATGAACTTTATTCACCAGTGTTTGCACCTTCCCTTCAGTCCGAAGACGGTGAAGATGGCCATCTTCACTGATGGTGACAAGCCCTGCTGAATCATAGCCTCGATATTCTAGCCGTTTTAAGCCCTCTAACAAGATGTTGCTTATATCGCGTTGGGCAATGGCACCAATAATACCGCACATAATCACTCCTGGGTCTATTTATTGATTTAGATATGCGCTAAATCAAAAGGGTAAAATAAGTATTTTTTAATGGGGGCAAGATATACCATGAAGTGAGCGTTTTAGCAATCATTTCACTGTTTTGCAAGGCCCTAGTACTGCTGTTTTTTCATGATCCGTTCTCGATCACGTTGCCATTCTCTATCTTTAATGCTGGCACGTTGATCATGGGTTTTTTTCCCTTTTGCTAAACCAATTTTAACCTTTATCCACTTACCTTTCCAGTAGAGGCTTAAAGGGATAAGCGTATAGCCATCGCGCTCAACATAGCCTATCCATTGTTTAAACTCATGATCATGCATCAACAGTTTGCGATTGCGCATAAGTTCAGGTTGACTAAATACATCTGTTGTTGCAAGAGGCTGGATTTGGGCGCCAAAAAGCCAAGCTGCGCCATTTTTCAAGAGCACATAACTGTCTACCAGTTGGATACGCCCGGAACGTAGACTTTTTACTTCCCACCCCTCTAAGGCAAGACCAACTTCCCATTCTTTTTCAATCTCATATTGAAAGCGGGCTTTTTTGTTATATACAATCTCTGTTTGATGAGATTTATCTTGTTTTGACATAATTCGTAGTATTCCTCTTGACTGGAGTATCTCACATGCACACAATGAGTAATGGACTCATAAGGATATGTGAAAATGACAACTCAGACTAAATTATTTGTACTTGATACCAATATTTTAATGCATGATCCAAATGCAATTTTTCGTTTTCAGGAACATGATATCTTTTTACCTATGGTGGTTTTAGAGGAATTAGATAAACACAAAACCGGTATATCTGAGGTTTCTCGCAATGTTCGTCAAACCAACCGTATGTTAGATGATATCTTATCTCTTCATAAACCTGAAGAAATTGCTCAAGGTATTCCTTTATCCAATCATCTTGTGACTAAAAATGCAAACACTCGACTGGGTTATTTATTTCTTCAAACTGACTTATTAGATGACAGTTTACCAGGTTTACTGCCCGGACAAAAGGCTGATAACCATATTCTAGGTATTGGCTTAAGTTTGAAGAAAAAATATCCTGAACGAGAAGTTATTATTGTCTCAAAGGATATTAATTTAAGAATTAAAGCAACAATCCTTGGTATTTTAGCAGAAGACTATTATAATGATAAAGTTTTAGACGATGTCAATCTACTCCATAGTGGTTTGCACCTTTTGCCCAATAACTTTTGGGATGAAAATAGTGACCAGATTGAGTCATGGCAGGTTCAGAATCAAATTTTTTATCGCATCAATGGCGAGATGGTTAAAGCTTGGTATCCGAATGATTGCCTGATGAGCGAAGATGGTACATTTATGGCGATTGTCAAAGAGGTTGCTGAGCAACAAGCCACCATTAATATAGCCAAAGATTATACTGTTGAAAAAAATGCAGTCTGGGGCATTCAGGCAAAAAATCATGAGCAAAACTTTGCACTTAATTTATTGCTCGATCCAGAGGTAGATTTTGTGACCCTGCAAGGCCCCGCCGGAACAGGGAAAACCTTGCTAACAATTGCAGCAGGCCTAACCCAAGTGTTTGATCATACTCGCTATAATGAAATCATTATGACCCGCGTAACCATTCCTGTGGGTGAGGATATAGGCTTTTTACCAGGAACAGAAGAAGAAAAAATGACCCCATGGATGGGGGCTTTAATGGACAACTTGGAAGTTTTGCATGGTCGACAAGATGGTGGTGCATTTGGTCGAGTGGCAACAGAAGATTTGTTGCGAAATAAAATAAAAATTCGTTCGCTTAATTTTATGCGTGGTCGAACGTTTTATAAGCGTTTCATCATCATTGATGAGGCTCAAAATTTAACGTCTAAGCAAATCAAGACCTTGATTACACGCGCAGGCCCAGGTAGTAAAATTGTATGTTTAGGGGATATTAAACAAATAGATACCCCATATTTAACTGAAACAAGCTCAGGCTTAACTTTTGCCGTGCACCGGATGCGAGATTGGGGTTACAGTGCCCACATGACACTTGCTCGTGGAGAGCGCTCGCGTTTGGCCAAGTATGCGGCAGAACATATGTAAGGAGTTTTTTAAGATGACAACAACTGCGATTACTTATGATGATGTATTATTAGTTCCTGCCTACAATCATCACGAATCCAGACGAGTGGTAAACATTTCCAATCGAGACCGACTGGGAAAATTAGCATTGGATGTGCCAATTATCAGTGCCAATATGGATACCGTAACTGAAAGCAATATGGCTAACTTCATGTCAAGCAAAGGAGCGATGGGTGCATTACATCGTTTCATGACAGTGGATCAAAATGTCAATGAGTTTAAAGCATGTACTGGTAAAGTGTTTGTATCAATTGGTTGTAATACTGCCGAGCTTGAGCGGGCTGAAGCCTTACGTGATGCCGGTGCCCAATATTTTGTCATAGATGTGGCGCATGCCCATGCCAAATATGTTGGTAAAACCTTAAAAGGCTTACGTAAATTATTACCCAATCAATGTATTATGGCCGGTAATGTCGCCTCCTATGCTGGTGCTGATTATTTAGCGAGTTGTGGTGCAGATATTATTAAAGCAGGTATTGGTGGTGGCTCAGTGTGTAGTACGCGTATCAAAACAGGTTTTGGTGTGCCAATGCTTACCTGTATTCAAGATTGCGCAAGAACAGATCGTTCAATTGTTGCTGATGGTGGTATTCGTACGCCAGGTGATGTGGTGAAGGCACTTGCATTCGGTGCGGACTTTGTGATGATTGGTGGCATGTTAGCAGGCACTGAGCCGACACCAGGAAAAATCATTGAAAAAGCAGATGGACGTAAAGTAAAGACCTATCGTGGGATGGCTTCCAAAGAAGCCCAGGAAGATTTTATTGGACAGATGCATGAATGGAAAACCTCTGAAGGCGTGCAAGCAGAAGTCCCTTACCGAGAAGAAGCAGATGCGATCATGGCAGATATCATCGGAGGTCTTCGTTCAGGCTTAACCTATGCAGGTTCTAGCCGTATTCATGAACTTCAACGTAAATTAAACTATTATATCGTCACCCCAGCAGGACGACATGAAAGTTTGCCTCATAAACTTTTAGACAAATAATTGGCAAGCTATTTGCCAAAGCCTAGACATTGATGGTGTTTAGGCTTTTTTTTAATTGGTGATTTATGCAAAGAAAAAGACCTTTACATGTTGTGATTTTGGCAGCGGGGCGTGGCAAGCGCATGCAAACTAATAAACCCAAAGTGCTACATCAATTGGCAGCAAAGCCAATGATCCAACATGTTCTTGATACAGCTAAAAAACTTCAACCTGAGCAAATCCATGTGATCATTGGGCATGAAGCAGAAAAAATTAGAGAGGCTATTCAAGCGCCAGATTTGCATTTTGTGATGCAGTCTGAGCAAAAAGGGACTGGACATGCGGTGATGCAAGTATTGCCATTTATTGAAGATGATGCGAATGTGTTGATTCTATCGGGTGATGTGCCTTTAACCCAGTTAAACACCTTAGAGCAATTAATAGCTTCCAATGATGGCCAAGCTAAAAAATTGAGTATATTGGTTGCTAAGCTTGATAATCCTTTTGGATTTGGGCGGGTTGATCGTGATATCAATGGCGAAATACGTGCTATTGTTGAAGAAAAAGATGCAACACTTGCCCAAAAAGCGATTGCAGAAATTTATACAGGAATTTGTGTTGCAACAGCGAAAAAATTAAAAGAGTGGTTGCCTCAGGTATCTACCAATAATGCCTCAGGAGAATATTATCTTACCGCCATTATTGAAATGGCTGCACATGAAAAAGAAAGTATATCGAGTATTGAGCCTGAATTTTTATTTGAAATTCAAGGTGTCAATACCTTGAAGCAGTTGCATGATTTAGAGCGCATATGGCAACTTTTTCAAAGCAATTGTTTGCTTGAAAAAGGCGTGCAAATTGCCGATATCTCGCGATTAGATATTCGTGGACAAGCGAGCATTGAAGCCGATGTATACATCGATATTGGTGTGATTTTAGAGGGGGATGTTCAAATTAGCCAGTATGCAAGTATTGGCGCGCATGCCATTATTAAAAATTCAGTGATTGGACGGCATTGTGTCATTCACCCACATAGTATTTTGCAAGACGTGGTCTTGGAGGCGCACTGTGAAGTGGGCCCATTTGCTAGACTTCGTCCTGGTACGCATCTTGAGCAATATTGTAAAGTAGGCAATTTTGTTGAATTGAAAAAAGCCCATTTTGGCCCGCATTCAAAAGCTAGTCATTTGAGTTATATCGGTGATGCGATTATTGGGCAGCAAGTGAATATTGGCGCAGGCACCATCACTTGTAATTATGATGGTGTTAACAAGCATCAAACGATTATCAAAGATCATGCCTTTATCGGTTCTGATACCCAACTAATAGCCCCAGTGGTTGTTGGCGCTCATGCCACGATTGGTGCTGGTACCACGCTAAGAGATGATGCCCCAGATAATGCATTAACCCTCACACCTTCAAGACAAAAAAGCATTTTATCTTGGAAGCGCCCAGAAAAAGAAAAACTTTGATAGCATCTTGTTTACAAGCAATGGTCAGGAATGAGCTCCCGACTTTCTTGCCATTGCTCTAGCTCAGCCAAGAGAACTTGACACTTTTTGTCGATAAGAGGAATGGATATTTTGACACCATCCTCTGGGCGTAAAACATAACGTTGTAAAATTTCATGACAAAGTTTTTTAATCACATCTCGGTCTGTATCAGTGATCTCAAAATCAGGATGAAGTTGTTTAAATATGATCTTCAGTTGCTGCGGGAAATAGCGACTGAGCTCATCAATTTTAAGTTCAAGATCACCATTGTTATGGGTTGATTCATATTGTTCTTGCATTTTGCTTAAAAACCCACTTGAACCAAAAAAATTACAGTAGAATCTGAAGTCATAGGTATGGATTTGTTCTTGGCACATCAAGTGTCCTAAATACAATAGGCGTTTATGACTTTTAGCTTGTGTTTCAGCTTGCCATTCAATCAAGTCTTTTGGTAATTGAGGCGTTTCTATGGTGGTTTTTTCAAAATCACTGTAGACAGATTGCCATAATTGAAAATAGTCTTTCCAGTAAGAAAATGGCCAAAAGGAATTCGCATAATGTGTTTGATAGAATATATTAAGTTTAGTCAGTTGCGTGCGGAAGCCTTGTCTTTTGTTTTCGTGTCTAGGGTTTGTTTGCAGCACAAGCCAAGCCTGATAAGTTTGGTTTAAGATGTCATATGTTTCAGGATAGATGCCGCGCATTATATTAAACACTAGGCCTTCTTTTTTTTCAGAAAAAGGGCGAAGTAAGATGGCGTATTTGTTCTTTACATTTTCGGCAACAGCGCCAATAACATCCCCAATAGGATCAGCATTTTTCCTTGCTTCAGAAAATAATGAATTAAATTCTTTTTCTGCGTTATTCTTGAATTCGCACCATGGGCCTAAGGGATTCCATGATTTAAACCAATAATCAATGCGCCAAATCCAGCTTTCAGCTTGTTTTTTTTGTAAGTATTCAGCGCTTAATAAAGTGCTGTAAAAAACGGACCAATTTTCAAAGCTAGGGGTTGTGTTAAAAGTATCCCAATCTTGAGCCAATGCTTGTTTTAATTTTTGGGAAGAGGGGTTAAACCAAGCCAATCGATTAAAAAACCAATTGATTACACCATCATACCAATGCGTTTGTTTATGGTTAAGCAAGGGCATTGATTGAAGACGTTTGCGCAGTTCGAGGAGCTTTTGTTCATGATTTGATTTTGGTTTGCTTTGGGGCGCATCATCTATTGTTGGTGCTGGGATACCTTTGGCATGATTTCTGAAAAATGTGTCATCATCCGAGGGGCTGACAATCGTTTGCCATTGCTCGGAAGATGACAATGATTTTTTAAATGCCTCTGCACCAAAGTGTTCTGAAACAAGTTCTATTCCAAGAACAACAAGATAGCTTAATAATTCATCCCAGATTTCGGTGGCAATCCTTTTATGACTTTCGAACTGTGTATCATGGGTTGATTTTGACTCCAGCAGTGCCCGTAATTTTGTTTGTGCGTTTTTGATGGTTGCAGGAGGATTATTTCTTAAGGCCTTGGCTAAAAAATGACTTAAATGATGATGATACCAGGCTTCTCCGGAAAATCTTAAACGTTCGCTGCTATTAACAAATAACATTTCTTTTTGAATTTGCGTGACCCAAGTGCTGATTGTTTCTTGAGCAAGCCGCGGTAAATTCAGATGGCTCCATTCACGTTGTAATTGGGCTGCATTATAGAGCGCAATGAAGCTACCAGGATGCCCAGCTCTGGCTGCACGTCCTTTATTTTGACAAAGATTTCTGGAACCTAAAACATCGGTCAAAATCACCAATAGCCCTTTATCATGTGTTACATGGATGTCGGTGCCGCGGCCACAAATTTGGGTAGCAATGGTGACGCAATGTTCATTTCCAGCAGAATGTCCGATTCCAGACTTATCGTAGAGCCAACGTTGCCTGCTGGTTTCAGATTCCTGTCCAGTAATGCATTTTAGATGTTTATTGGCTAAAGAACCTTTCTGCTGCTCGTTTAGGTAATCATAAATAGCTTGAGCATCTTCAATTTTTCGACTGACTATTAAAATAGGTTGATCGTTAGCTACTAAAAGTTCGAGTATTTTTTCATGGAGTTTTCTTTGATTTGGAAGCAGCAGTGATGGTTGCTCTTCAAGTTTTTTGAGATGATAACGACCAATTCGAATGGGTATAGCACGAAACATTTGCTGCAAGCTTCGCACTTCTCTTACCCCTCCAATTGAACCACTAAAGCCAGTCAAATTGCCAGCATTGCGAAAATCAACGCTCGGTAATTCTGCAATGATGCTAGTTTCATCTTCCATCTTAAAACATCGTTCACGTGTTGCTAATTTTGCATGTAAGAGCTGTGGAATACCTGCTAAGGAAAGATAGGCGAGCTGGTAGCCAGCTTTAGGTGCACTTTTGACATAGGGGACAGTTGTATATAAGCGTCCATCCTCAGCTTCCAATTCTTGGATGATAAAATCAACATTTTCTTTAAGGTTTTGCACGTATAAACC
>RGPR01000057.1 GCA_010030245.1 Gammaproteobacteria bacterium | reverse complement strand
CATCTTTAGTCGTTTACCACATCATGATATACTTATGGCAATCATTGCACTTTTTTCTTTTCGGCGAGCCTTTTTGTATTTTTTCTCTCATTGTCTAAATATAGATCTATCAATAACCTCTCCATAAATATCTGCTTTTATTTCCTTTGGTGACGTTATTTATGATACAATTCGTTCGGAAATTGAAATTTAATTAATTATTATGTTAATATAATAAGCATATAGATTTTTTTAACGGGGTATTAGGGTGAAAGAAATTAAAGAATTAGCAGCATGGAAACTTAACGGTCGTTATTTAACAGGTAGATCATATCTAAATCTAGATAGGGAAATGATAGGTGATTCCTTAGTAGGATCGGAATTACCTGCTCATCAAAGAGCCGATGCTCTAGCTTCAGGTGTTGAATCTGAGTATGCTAAGTCATCTATTCAGTCTGCACGCATATTTACAAGTTTGCCAAAAGAATTCATTTCGCAACTACTACAGATTCAACAAGGCGAACATCCAATTAAATTCCCTACAATCAAAATGAATAAATTACCTTCTGTCGGTCATTGTATTCGTGAATCTAGCTCAAATGATATTTTAGCTGTCAACAACTGGAATAGATTAGGATGGAAAAATCAACAAGATTATGACAATTGGTTGGCAACCCCTATGTTATTTGCTTTTTCTGGCACCGCTCATTATTGCAGTGCACCTAGAGTCTTTGATTTCTCTGGCAAAGAATATGGTGTTGATATTTTCCAGGAGCTTCCAGCTGCAGCACCTGTTCAATCGACAAATATTTTAAGTATTGCAGGATTTGAATTTCGCAACTTTGAAGGTCGATATGAAGAGACATATGAAGGTGTTAAAGCGTATTCAAGCCATATTATGCAGCTTATTTTAGGTGCTGCAAATGAAACCAATACCCTAAATGTTGTGTTAATACCTTTTGGCATGGGTGTTTTTTTACCCCAGGATAGGCTGTATAATAGTGCTCTAAAGCAACACATGTTGGATGGATGGATTCAAGCATTAAATGAGTACAATGGAGAAAATATCAGCTTATATTGCTGTCTTCTACCTGGTCAATATGATGAAATCCTGCGACGTTTAAACAATTCAAAAATAAGCTTAATTGATACTTCAGGAGTTGATGCCTATGGTCTTACCAATCACTTACAAAATAAGGGCCAAAATACATTCATGGTGAATGCAGGCGATCATGACTGGATTATGAGTTTAGAGCCAAATAGGAATCCAGGTCAATGTGGAAAATATCATACATTATATCATTCAACCTCCGATGAATATTTGTCATTAATGACCCTGTTCTCGTTTTTTTCTATCCGAAATATGCAGCTTTTTTTGGAGGAAAATTTTTCATCTACTATTCAAACGATTATCCCTTATCCTGAAAAAAAACATAGAGCAGCGATAGTGGCAGCTAGACCAGAAGCAGCAGCAAATACAGAAGTTGCAGAAGATGGAAATAGAACAATTTGGGAAATTATAATTCAGTTCTATTCCAATGTTTTAGAATTTTTAAGTCAATTAGTATTTGGAACAAATGAAAATGTAGCGATAGCAGCAGAAGCGCCCCGACCAGCAGCTTCAGTAGAAGAAAATCGTGTTAATCCATTAATTAGCATTTTTCCTAAACAAACAGACGGTGGTTCAAATTCACCCAATAGCAGGGAAAGAGCTAAGTCACCTTAGTTGCTTAAGATATACAAATATTTGCAACATCCGATGACGCCTAATAATTTTGGCGTCATTTTTTTTAAAACCCAAGCTTTAATCGACCTTCAAAAGATTTCAAGTGATGAAATGACCAATCCCCAACCGTTGCTTCATCAATTATATTACTTGCTCATCATAGCATGTGCTCCTAATGAGACGTATGCTTCTAGCGAATCATCGCTGTTATTATTTATTTTACATTAGGTTTCTTGGTGCATTTTTAATTGTTCTACTCCCCAGTTTGATATACGCCGCTGCAAGGTTCTAAGCTGATTTGAGCTAAATTGACCGCTATTATCTACGTATTGTTCACGACTCATTGCAGAAACTGACTTAATAGTCCGCAGGCAAGTCTAGCTGTTTGCGATTGAATATCGTGAGGTGGAGACAGTTCAACAATGTCTAATGCAATTGCTTTTTGACTCGATTTTATTAATTTTAAAGCATCAAGCACGTAATTAAAATGTATGCCAAAGGCTTGTGGCGCACTGACACCAGGCGCAATTGAACTATGAAATACATCTAGACACAAAGTGACATAAATGTGTTGGTGCGTATTGATGATCTGCTCGATAAAAGAAAGATCATTGGGATGCTTATGAATTTGTTCAGCGAATAGATATTGCACATCATTTGCTTTAGCATACTCAAATAAACTTCTACAATTTGAAAATGGCTGTATTCCGGCACAGTAGTAGTTAAAGGGAAGTTTTTTTTGTTTTAAGTATTGGTGAATTTGTCGAAAAGGGCTTCCTGATGTTGATTGAGTAGTTGTTCTTAAATCAAAATGAGCATCAAAATTTAAGATGGCAATCGGCTGATCTTGATAAAATGCTTGTAAACCTAAAAAATGTCCATAAGCTGTTTCGTGACCACCGCCAATCACAATTGGAAAAGCATTAATTTTGAGCAATTGATGAATCGTATTTGCTAAAAAAGTTTGAGCATCTTCTAAATTGCCATCTTTTGGTATGATATTGCCCGCATCAAAAATAGTGAATGGATGATGAATGGGATATTTTGCAAATATTTCTCGAAAGTTATTTGGACCAAGATGTGCACCAGTTCTACCAAAATTTCTTTGTATACCAATATCGGAACAAAAACCAAGAAGTGTATATGAATTTGGTTTAAGTTTTATCGCTTCTTCGTTTAAGTTGAGCATTTGTATGACTTGAAACACATATTCTTGAGTGTTTGTGTCAGGACGACCTGACCATAATTGAGCTGAGGGAGGTGCGTATAAGTTAGTCATACTTGTATCGAGGCGTGAATATATAATACATTGATATTATGTGACTGATTGAAAATATGCTAGCGTTAAGGATGGTTTGAGATGATTTGTGCACCAACTGGACAAAATATTTCTACAAAGTCTTGGCAAACTGAAGCGGCTTTAAGAATGTTAATGAACAATCTTGATCCCAATGTTGCTGAACATCCAGAGCAATTGATTGTATATGGGGGTATAGGAAAGGCTGCAAGAAATTGGGATTGTTATGAAAAAATTGTCACAAGTCTTAAAGGTTTAAATTCAGATGAAACCTTGCTCATTCAATCAGGAAAACCTGTTGGAATTTTTAAAACGCATCAAGATGCACCTCGCGTTTTAATCGCCAACTCAAATATTGTGCCACATTGGGCGACATGGGAAACCTTTCATCAATTAGATAAGGCTGGTCTGATGATGTATGGTCAAATGACTGCAGGCTCTTGGATATACATTGGTACTCAAGGTATCGTTCAAGGGACTTATGAAACATTTATGGAAATGGGCCGCCAACATTATAACGGTGATTTGTCTGGTAAATGGATACTTACTGCAGGGCTTGGCGGCATGGGGGGCGCGCAACCCTTGGCAGCCGTCATCGCAGGCGCATCGATCCTTGTGCTTGAATGTGATGAATCAAGAATTGATTTTCGTATTCAAACCGGCTACTTAGATTGTAAAGCACAGGATTTAGATATGGCCTTGAAGAAGATTGATGAATCTTGTCGACAAAAAAAACCTTTATCTGTTGGTCTAGTGGGGAATGCAGCACAAGTGATTCCACTGCTGTTAGCTCGAGGGATACGTCCGGATGCCATCACTGATCAAACGAGTGCACACGATCCTCTCAATGGGTATTTACCTTTGGGGTGGACGATAGAGGAAGCAACCCATTTACGTAAAGACGATCCAGCTCGCGTGATTAGAGCAGCCAAAGCATCTATGGCGCTGCATGTTCAGGCTTTGGTGAAGTATCATCAAATGGGTGTACCAACCTTTGATTATGGTAACAATATTCGTCAGATGGCTTTGGATGAGGGCGTGGAGAATGCTTTTTCTTATCCGGGATTTGTACCAGCATACATAAGACCCTTATTTTGTAAGGGAATAGGGCCATTTCGTTGGGTCGCCTTATCGGGAGATCCTGAAGATATTTACAAAACCGATGCAATGGTAAAAAAAATGTTACCACATCACCATAGTGTCCATCGATGGTTAGATGCAGCCAATACATCAATTAAATTTCAAGGGTTACCTGCCCGAATTTGTTGGTTAGGTCTTCCTGAAAGAGCCATGATTGGTCTGGAAATGAATGAGATGGTGGCAAGGGGAGAACTGAAAGCACCTATTGTGATTGGCCGTGATCATCTTGATACCGGTTCAGTGGCAAGCCCAAATCGGGAAACCGAAGCAATGTTGGATGGTTCAGATGCTGTTTCCGATTGGCCATTGCTTAATGCCTTACTCAATACGGCAAGTGGCGCAACATGGGTCAGCCTTCATCATGGTGGTGGCGTTGGGATGGGCTATTCTCAACATGCTGGGATGGTGATTGTGGCGGATGGTACAACAGCCGCAGCAAGTCGATTAGCAAGGGTTTTATTTAACGATCCCGCTACAGGTGTGATGCGTCATGCCGATGCTGGGTATGAAGATGCTAAAGATGCGGCCAGAAAAAACGATCTCCATTTACCCATGTTGGGCGCATGATATGTTTATGTTAACACCTGGTGAATTGAGTTTAAATAAGATTAAAACTCTTTTAGAACAGCCAATATCCATTCATTTAAACCATGATGCATTTCAGCGTATTGAAAAAGCAAGAGCATTGGTACAACAATTGGCAGGAGGAGAACAGTCTGTTTATGGTATTAATACAGGTTTTGGAAAATTAGCGCATAAAAAAATTCCCAATGCTGATTTGTGTCTTTTACAAAAAAATCTCATTTTATCGCACGCCGTTGGCGTTGGTGAGCTATTATCGCAAGAAACAGTACAACTGCTCATGCTGTTAAAAATCAATAGCCTAGCAAGGGGTTATTCTGGGGTATCTAAAGAACTTATCCAATATCTTGTGATGTTTTATAATCTGCGAATTATACCGCTTATACCAAGTCAAGGTTCTGTAGGTGCATCAGGAGATTTGGCACCACTTGCTTATTTGGGATTAGCGATGATGGGCCAAGGACAGGTGTATTATCAAGGACAAGTGCTTGATGCAGCAAAGGCATTAAAATTAGCTAATTTACAGCCTTATTCATTTCAAGAAAAGGAGGGCTTGAGTTTACTTAATGGTACTCAGGTTTCTTGCGCGATTGCCATTATTAGTCTATTAAAACATCAGCGTAACTTTTGTTTAGCCGTGTTGACAGGGGCATGTTCACTAGATGCAGCTGCTGGGAATTTGCACGCGTTCCATCTCAAAATTGCTGAATTAAAAAACTCTCCTGGTGCTATTCAATTTTCTAATGTCTTCAATCAATTATTAGAGAATAGTCAAATTTCAACTGATCCGCATTTAAGCAGACGCATACAAGATCCTTATTGTCTTCGTTGTCAACCTCAAGTGATGGGCAGTATTTTAGATGGTTTAACAGACATTGAAAAATACCTTATTCGTGAAGCCAATGCGGTATCAGATAATCCATTGATTCTCTTAGAAGAGCAGCAATGTATTTCTGGTGGTAATTTTCATGCAGAACAAGTTGCCTTATGTGCTGATCAATTGTCGATTCTAGGTGCTGAGATGGGTGCTTTATCTGAACGACGCACAGCGTTTTTATTAGATAGCCATATGAGTGGTTTACCTGCTTTTTTAGTCGAACACTCAGGCTTAAATTCAGGGTTTATGGTCGCACAGGTGACAGCTGCTGCTTTAGCAAGTGAAAATAAAACATATGCACATCCTGCATCAGTTGATAGTATTCCTACCTCGGCCAATCAAGAAGATCATGTCAGTATGGCGCCTTTTGCTGGTCTGAAAAGCTTAAAAATTGCAGAAAATGTATTACATATTATCGCTATTGAAATGTTGGCTGCTTGTCAGGGCATTGATTTTAGAATGCCATTAACTACCTCTGGTTTGTTACAAATTTATCATCAAAAAATTCGACAAAAAATCAAATTTTATCAAAAAGATAGGTATCTCGGTCAAGATATCAAGGAAGCTGTTCAATTGATGCAATCTTACCCATTTTATGGAATGCTTTATGAAAAAATCTTTTCATTTTGATACCTTAATTCAAGATGCAACGATACATTCGATGAATCAGTCTATGGATGTGTATGTTTCTTCTTGTGTGGGTATTTATCAGCAAAAAATATGTTACATCGGTCCTTATCAAGCTCATTTTAAAGCAAAGCAGATAATTGATGCTAAACAACAAATTGTCACACCAGGTTTAATCGATTGTCATACTCATTTAGTGTATGCAGGAACTCGTTGTAATGATTTTAGTCAACGTCTGGCGGGTTATAGTTATGCAGAGATTGCAGCAAAGGGCGGTGGGATATTGTCAACAGTAAATGCCACTCGGATGGCGACAGAGGATGAGTTGTTTTTGCAAAGTACCAAGCGACTACAGGCGATGATTGATGCGGGGGTGACTTGTGTTGAAATCAAATCAGGTTATGGATTGGATTGTGCGAATGAATTAAAAATACTGAGGGTGATTAAACGACTTGCAGAACAGTTTTCGATTCAAATACAATCCACCTATTTAGCGCTTCACGCAATGCCACCAGAGTATACAAATGCATCACAATATTTGACTGAAGTGATTGAGCATATTTTGCCTCAAGTGGCCGCACAGAAACTGGCAACAAGTGTTGATGCCTTTTGTGAAAAAATTGCATTTTCACCTTTACAGGTAGAACAATTGTTTCAAGCTGCAAAATCCTACGGCCTAGAAGTGAAGATACATGCCGAGCAACTTTCTAATCAAAAGGGGGCGGTGATGGCATCTCATTATCAGCCTCTGTCAATGGATCATTTAGAATATTTAGCTCCTCAAGATTGTATGAAATTGCATGGAACAGCAGTTTTGTTACCTGGTGCTTTTTATTTTTTAAAAGAATCCAAGCGCCCACCTGTTCAATCTTTGCGAGATGCCAATATACCAATCGCGATTGCCACCGATTGTAATCCAGGCACGTCACCTTTTGTGCATTTACCAACAATCATGAATATGGCCTGTGTATTATTTGATTTAAGCATTGCAGAGGTTTGGCGTGGCGTCACTATTCATGCCGCGAAAGCTTTGGGAATAGCGGATCAATTGGGTTCAATTGAGCTAGGTAAAAATGCGCATCTGGTGATTTGGAACACAGATGATTGGCGTGATATTGTTTATCAACCGCAAATGGTAAAGCCTTTATGCAGATTATATTAACGTCATCCTCATTATCACCCGAGCAATCGCGATGATGACGAAGTTTCTTGACGATAAAGAGTATGAATTTTTTGAGTGCTCATCTATAATATTCTGAATCTGATTTTGAGGAGATTGAACAAATGACATTTGTCGTTACAGAAGATTGTATTCGTTGTAAACTGACCGATTGTGTAGAAGTTTGTCCAGTAGATTGTTTTTATGAAGGCCCAAATTTTTTAGTCATTAATCCTGATGAATGTATTGATTGTGCTTTGTGTGAGCCTGAATGCCCAATTAATGCCATTAAATCAGAAGATGATTTAAATCAACATGAAACCGTATTTCTCGATTTAAATCGTGAACTCTCAGCAACATGGCCAAATATCACGAGTAAAAAAGCAGCACCTCTTGATGCAAAACAATGGGAAGGTGTTGAAGGCAAACGGCAGTATTTGGAAAAAGAATGGCCAAGTGAGTAATTGGGACTTAGAAACGATTTTTGGGCAAAGTGGCATTTTGGCAAAGAAAGTAGCCAATTACCGCCTTCGCCCGCAACAACAGGCCATGGCTCAAAGTGTGCATGATGCAATTATACATCAGCAAAGACTGGTGGTTGAGGCTGCAACCGGTACGGGTAAAACCTACGCCTATTTAATTCCTGCCTTGCTAAGCGGCAAGAAAGTCTTGATAGCAACGGCAACTAAAACCTTACAAGACCAGCTGGTGCACCAAGATATTCCTCAAATTTTGGCCACACTTGGCATCGCAAAAACCATTCAAAATCTGAAAGGCCGTGATAACTATCTGTGCCGCTATCATATTCAACGCATTGTTGAAGAGGAATCACATGGCGCTGATATCTACCCCTTGGTTGCCGCAATTCATCAAGAGTTGCCATCTTTAACGCTTGGGGAAAAATCAGAGCTTATTACACCCATTGCCCAAGATGCCCCCATCTGGCACAGTATCACCGCCCATAGCGATCATTGTTTGGCATCAAAATGTCCTGTTATTCAAGATTGCTTTTTATTCAAAGCACGTCAAAAGGCAATGTCTGCCGATTGCGTGGTGGTCAACCATCATTTGTTTTTTGCTGACTCTCGTTTGAAAGAAGATGGTTTTACAGCGCTTTTGCCAGCGTTTGAAGTATTTATTTTCGATGAAGCGCATCAACTGCCAGATATTGCCTTACAATTTCATAGTCAAGCATTTTCCAGTGCACAGATTCTTCGATTGCTTCGAGAGTTAGATGCATCGACCTTATTACTGCAAAATATCCATCAACCAATCAGACAGGCCATTTTTGCCATTGAGCGATTATTAGAAGCAACACTTGATGATCTCAAACTAGATGCCGCGGTTGATTTACGACGTGTGGCTGATGACAAACGTCATGAGCTTGAAGATTGGCAGAATAAGTTGCAGGCTTTAAATGAGCTCCTTGCAAAGCTTGCTTTGGATGATGATCCATTGTTTATGCGATTAAAAGAGCGGCTTGATCTGCTGTGTCTAACCATGAAAACCTGTTTGAATCGAGATACAGCAGGGGTCGCATGTTTGCAACCCTTAAGTCATCATTTGAAGGTGCAATGGTCGCCTTTTGATGTGGCAAACGAACTGAATCAGATGTTTATAGGGCTAAAGGCTAGTCTTATTTTTACTTCTGCAACCCTTAAAACCGGTCATGATTTTACTTGGTTTTTACAGCGTATGGGCCTTGATAACCCAAAGCAGGCTGTATGGGATAGCCCATATGCCTGGCATGAACAAGCGATGCTCTATATTCCCAGAGGACTACCTGATGTCTATCATCCTGACTTTTATCCGCTCTTTATGCAAAAAGTTTTGAATGTAATTAAGGCCTTGGGCGGAAAAACGTTTATTTTATTTACAAGCTATAAAGCACTGAATTGGATGGCAGAGCACTTACCTAAGCATTGCCCATATCAGGTATTGGTTCAAGGAACAGAAGATAAGCATAAATTATTGGATACCTTTCGTGAGCAAACCAATCTTGTGTTGCTGGGCACAGGCAGTTTTTGGGAAGGGGTTGATGTTAAAGGGGAAGCCTTATCCTGTGTGGCTATTGATAAACTCCCTTTTGCCAATGTTAACGAACCTTTGCTCGCAGGGCGTATGGATTATTTAAAACGCCTTGGCGATTCACCATTTGATGATTATTTACTACCGCAAACGATTATTAGCTTAAAGCAAGGCGTTGGTCGATTGCTTCGGACAGAAACGGATAAGGGTATTTTACTTTTAGGGGATACGCGTTTACTTGGACGGCAATATGCAGGCCTCATTAAGGCAAGTTTGCCTAAAATGCCTTGGACTCGCTGCGAAGCAAGTGTTCTTGATTTTATTGCGACTTTTTGATTTTTAGCGCAAAATAGGCTTATTTTTTAAACAAAGGTAAAATGATGACTTGGCTTGCACTGGATACCTCAACTGATTTAGCAACGCTTGCCCTAAAACATGAAGGACGGCTCTATCAACGCCAAGTGCAAGGGGTGGCAACCCATGCGCAATCAATTTTACCGATGATTGATTCACTTTTAAAAGAAGCAGGCATTGAGCTTGCAACGCTTAAAGGGATTGTTGTCGGCAAAGGACCAGGCAGTTTTACCGGTCTTCGGGTGGCCTGTGCTGTGGTCAAAGGCTTGGCCATCGTTCATGATATTCCGGTTTATCCGATTAGCACATTATTGATGATGGCATATCAGGCTAATACTTTTCCAGTGCTTGCGGTGATAGATGCGAGAATGCAGCAGGTGTATTGGGCATATTATGCCAATGGTGATGATAGACCTAAAGAGCAGGTGACTTGTCTTTCCGAAGTTGATGTTCCTGGAACGAATACGACCCTTGTGACTTATCAAATCGATGCGTATCATGATAAAATGCCTAATGGATTGAATGTGCTTAAGCATCTCGAAAAAAGACCTGATGCGGCAGCGATGATAGCAATGGTAGAGGCCAACTTGATTGCGCCAGTTGATGCAATCGACCTTGAGCCGCATTATGTACGTGATACAGTGACCCATGGTGGAAAAAATGGATAAACAGTTATTAAGTATGTTGGTATGCCCATCTTGTAAAGGGCCATTGGTGTATCAGAAAAAAGCCAAAGAATTATGGTGTTATTTTGATAAACTAGCCTATCCCATTCGTGATGACATCCCGGTGATGCTCATTGATGAAGCGAGATCATTAGATTTAGATGAATGGGAAAAGCGCTAATGAGCAATTTTCATGTGATTATCCCTGCTCGTTTAAAGTCAACAAGACTTCCTGCGAAGCTTTTATTATCGCATCAAGGTCAAAGTATCATCGAACGTGTTCATGCCAAGGCGAAAGCAAGTGGTGCCTTATCTATTACCATCGCCTGTGATGATGCAGCCATCTTTAATCATGTGAAATCATTTGGCGCAGATGTGTTGATGACATCAGCTGATCATCAAAGTGGTACCGATAGGGTGGCTGAGGCCGCTAGGATGCTAGGGCTTGATGGGCAGGCTGTGATTGTGAATCTACAAGGTGACGAACCACAGATGCCTGCTCAATTATTATCACAAGTCGCAAGCTTACTCTTGAACAATCAATCTGATTGGGCCAGTCTTTATTGGCCCATCATGTCAAAAGATGATTTTCTCAATCCAAATGTGGTCAAAGTGGTGTTAGATGACACCGAGAAAGCCCTCTATTTCTCTAGAAGCCCCATCCCTTATTCTCGAGACAATGCAGAGAACTTCAGTCAAGCCAAGCGCCATATTGGACTTTATGCTTACCGGATGGATGCGCTACAAGCGTTTGTTAAAGCCCCAATCCATCCAATTGAACAGCTTGAATGTCTAGAGCAGCTGCGAGCTTTAGCACTCGGCATGCATATCCAAATGCAACAGTCTCTAATCATGCCGGGGCAAGATATCAATACCAGGGAAGATTTTGCACGTTTTTGTGCCATGATGTAACGTTCATATGTCTATCAAGGCAGACAATGATCACTTTTCCCAGTGATCATTGTCTGCGTCAGTTAGAACCAATACAATTTACCACTTCAATATCACATCAAGATTAGGCACGGGAACTGAACCTTCACCAGATTGCTGGAAAAAAGCATGTCTATTTTGATAGGCTATACCTGATGCTTGTTTTTCTGCTTTTTCTGCTGCTTCGAGCCCTTCTTTAGAGAATGTTTCTTGAAATGCTACTGCCGCTGCGACATCGGCGCCTGCTCTGATGACATTTTCCATTATTTCAGGTATCGCATGAGGTCGAACATTTGTTGCTGCTGCA
>RGPR01000056.1 GCA_010030245.1 Gammaproteobacteria bacterium | reverse complement strand
CCACCTGCTTGAAATAGTGTTGAGAGCAGAAGTAGGAAAGCAAAAGGCAACAACCAGAAACTCCAATTGTTAAGACGAGGCAATGCCATATCAGGGGCACCTATCATCATCGGAATTTGCCAGTTTGCCATTCCTGTAAACGCGGGCATTATGACACCAAAAAGCATGATAATGCCATGCATTGTGGTCATGGCATTATAAAAATTTGGATCGAGAAATCGGTGTCCTGGTTGAAATAATTCCATACGGATGAGTAAGGCCATACCGCCTGCAACAAAGAAATTTAAGAGCGCCATTAACAGGTAAAGGGTGCCAATATCTTTATGGTTAGTTGTATATAACCAACGTTTTGCATAACCGATAAACCCACGTCCTTGCTCAGGACCATGATCGTGATGTGTAACCGCTACACCAGGGTTCATTGTAGACCTCCAACTTTAGGTTTTTTAATCATTATGGGGTTTGTGTATGCACTAATTCTTTCTTTAGCCACATCAATTGGTTGAATCATATCATTGGTATTGTTTTCCCATGCATTGCGCTCATAAGTCACAATTGAGGCGATATCTTCATTACTAAGCATTTGATCATAAGCTTGCATCGCGCTGCCTGGACTGCCATAGAGTATCAAATCAGTATGACGTGCAATCGGATGTCCAACGGCAATAGAGCTTCCTTTTAAGGCTGGGTACATTGGTGGGATTCCAAGGCCATTATTTTGGTGACAGGCTGCACAATATCGACGATATTGTTTTTTACCCATCTGCAGCAATTCATCACGACTCATATTAGGCTGATGATTGAGATCCACTTGTTGCGCTTGCCATTTTTTTTGCGCCTGAAGTTTTTGACTTACCCAAGCTTTAAACTCTTCATCACTAACAGCACGAACCACAATTGGCATATAACCATGACCTACACCGCAGAGCTCAGTGCACTGGCCACGATAGATACCAGGTTTTTGAATTTTTGCCCAGGCTTCATGCATAAAACCTGGAATTGCATCTCTTTTCACACCCAACTCAGGCACCCACCAGGAGTGAATCACATCTGTTGCAGTGACTAAAAAACGTATTTTTTTATGAACAGGAACCACCAATTCATTATCGACACTTAAAAGATAATTGGCTGATTTAGCAGTTTTATTGGCGATTTCATCAGGAGATGTTTCAAGGTTACTATAGAAATGAAGCCCTTGATCAAGATAGGTATAGTCCCATTTCCACTGGGAGCCCACCACTTTAATGGTGACCGTTGCGCGCTCAGTATTTTCAAGTTTAACTAGGGTTCTTGTTGCTGGAAATGCCAATCCTAACAAAATTAAAAAGGGGATGATGGTCCAAACAACCTCTAAACGAGTGTTATCATGAAATTTTGCAGCTTGGTAGCCTTTCGATTTTCGATGATGGATTAATGAATAAATCATGACCCCAAAGACAACAAACCCAATAATTGCACAAATTTGCATGGCAATCATGTGTAATTGATACATATCTCGGCTAAGGGGTGTTACCCCTTTAAACATATTCATTTGCCAATTATCAACATCAGCATAAACCATATTCATAAACATACTGCAAAACAATAAGATGAAAGTCTTGCTTAACTGACAAAATTTCAGCATTGCTTTTCCTCTATACGTGCGTTTTAAATCACAATTTAAAAAAAAACAGTTCAACAAGAAATATTGTTGAACTGAAGTAAATCTAATCTCTTGGAATTGAGATTACCAAAGTTTGAAGTCCCCTTCTGTTTTGGATTCTTCAACCATATATTTAACAGTCTCGACGATTTCAGCATGTGAACATAACTTACACCCACCGTTATTTGGGTGCTGTTTGATTGATAGTGTACTTTGTACAAGGTGATCTAACCCCTTATCAATCAAAGGTTTCCATGCTTCCTTATCGCCAATTTTTGGTGCTGCAAACTTACCTTGATCATGACAAACACTACAGCTTTCTTTATATATATCGCTGGCTTTTGATGGAAACGCTTCAGAGCCACCTTTTTTGAGCTCTACTTTTTGCGAGCGCGTCAGCGATGCATCTAAAATGTAATCCACTGCTGCCACAATGTCATCATCGTTACAAGTAAGACATGCACCTTTAATAGGCATGCTATTGTAACCGTTTATCACGTGCCGATAAAGAGCTGTGATGCCATTGTCTTGCATGCGTCGATACCAATTCGATTTATCACCAATCGTCGGTGCTGACATTTGTCCGTCTTGATGGCAGATACTACAAACATTAACATAAACTTGTTTTCCTTTTTTCAAAGGCTCTTGCTGACTTAAGTCAGGTAATTGAAATGGATCTTCTGAAATCACTGTTTTCAAATATGTCGCAATAGCTAATCGATCTTCTTTGCTTAAATAACTGAGGCTATTGTGATTGACATCAGCCATTGGGCCTGCAAATGGACCGGCGTGATTGAGCATTTGTCCAGATACAAAGGTATGGGCAATCTCATAGCGAGAATGTCCCTCTAGACCATATTTGGTAATATTTGGTGCCCAGTACCCATCAATAAATCCGCCAGTTAAATAGAAACGTTGCTTTGGTGCACCCAACACATTGAGCGGGGTATGACACATACTGCAATGCCCTGGCCCATCAACTAAATATTTGCCGCGATTCCATTCTTTAGTCTGTTTAGGATCATAAGTGTATTTGGTGTTGGGATAAAAGAATAATAATTTCCAACCCCAGAGCGAAAAACGAGCCCCAGGAAGGCTTAAAGGAAATTGGTGCGGCCTATTGGGATGGTGAATAGCGGGTATACTCCTAAAATAGGCATAGAGATCTTTGGCATCTTGATCACTTAAATTCGCGAAATATATATAAGGAAATACAGGAAAGTGATTCGAACCATCCGCACTTAAACCTTGTCTTAGCGCACGAATAAATTGTGCTTCGGTCCAAGAACCAATGCCTGTTGCTTTATCTGGGGTAATGTTTGAGCTGTAAAAAGTTCCAAAAGGAGACCGAATAGGTAAACCCCCAGCAAACTGACCCACTTTTAATTTCACATTGGTATGGCAAGCAATACAGTCTGATGCTTTGGCCAAATATTCTCCACGAGCAATTTGCGCTGCTGTAAAAGGCGGCTTTACCGTCACTTGAGGATAAGGTGGATAATAGCCATCTAGCAATGGTTCGAGAATCACTTGTTTAGAAAAAACGCTTTGCGACAGTATTACGCAAAGCAATCCCGTTATTTTAGTTAAATTCCTTAATTTGGCAAACACTTAAAAGCCCCAAGTTAATTTTGAACTTATTACTCTTATTATAACTCTGCACCTCGAATATGCAATGATTATCATTTTTATTGTTTAAAAATATTACTGTATGCCCCATAGGTTATTAAAGATAAATACTTATCAACCTCAGCGCCCCAATGAAAAAAAACATATTGACCTAAAAAGCAATTTTTTAGCACAAACAAAAGATTACAATATAAACAAATGATCTATAATAAAATCAATAGGTTTTAATATTAATATATTTTTGTGGTGAAACAGGAGCTTGTTATGGCAATACTCAACTTAAGTGATCGGTTGCTACATGCTGACGGCATTGCAGAAAAATTAAAAGAAATTCAATTAGATCTTCAAAAAATCCCTGGACATAGCGTCATGAAAGCTTTCCATAAAAAGTTAGCGGATATGAGACATGCCTTAAAGTTTATTTTTTTTGATGGGATGCAAGATAAAGAGGTGAAAGCGCTGCTTTCATCACCTGATTCATGCTTTCGTCCTGACTATCTATCGCTAGAGAAAGCTCTGTCAATTATTTTTTCAGATGAGCTTGAGAAAGCCGCTCCAGCGGAAACACTCCCAATCGTTTATTTCGATAAACTTTTAGAGGATAGTATTGCTAGTATTATGCTTACCAAATCCACTACATTAGATTGGCGTCCTAATGATGAATTTTTAGCAGAGAGGTTTGCTGTATTTAATCAAGAACATTCGTATTTCACAGCTGAAAATCTTGAGTTGATGAAACTTTTTAAAAATTTATTTGTAGCTTGTCGTAAACTGAGTGTTTTAATTGAAAAAAACTCAACCCCAGGAGACGCTTTGGCGTACGATTTCGCTTATAAATTACTAGCTTTGTTGGTTTGTGAATCAGAACCTATTCCTTCGTTTGAACACTTATCATCAATGATTGAAAAACTAGTTACGCCAAGGGATAAAGTGTTTACCCCTGGCGATAAAATTTTCCAACAGCACTTACGGGAGCTGAGCCTACCAAAGAATGTCTCTTATCGAACAGGTTGGCTAACTTTCATTAATCAATTTCACTACAAAGCCTTACCCTACTTCATTTGGGCATCAGAAATAGAAGGTAAATTGAACAGGGCGCCTCGGAATATAAAAGAAGCCGACGATACCTATAAATCACTAACCCACAAACGTGCTTTAGAAGATAGTGAGTGGTATCGGTTGTGTCAAAAATATAAGGCCCCAGTTGAAATATTTAACGCTGGTTTAGACTTCATGGGTACAGTATGGCCTAAAAAACATGGTGATTCTATTCCAGACATCTCAATAGAATACGGTGAATTTATTTGGGTAAAATTATCACCCAGTGACAAAGTAGGTTTAGTGTTAGGAAGAATAACATATTGCTGCCAATCTATAGGGGACCTTGGAGCGAAATGTGTGATTGATGCGATGAGTTTAGATAGCAATGCGCTTTATGTGCTTGTAAAAAAGATAAATAAAGCATCTGAGGAACCCTTAAAGAAACCAAATGGCTCAATCAATATCGACCATTATGATATCATAGCTCAAGCTTATATCTGGTACAGTACTAGTCACGATTTAGTCTTAGACTCAATAGAGTACTCAGTCGATAAGATAAAACCTGATGATATAAGAGAAATACTGACTCTTTTTGGCGAAAAAGTTATCGCAGATAACGAATCTGTAAAGCGCGTGACATGTGGAAAATGGTTTAAACCATGGCGCTCGAGAGGAGGCTTCCTATACACAATGCCAAAAAAACCATTTATAGAAGTGCCTATTCCAGAGAAGATGTTAGAAGGATTTTTTTATGGTGATGCAGAGACCCAATTTTTAATTGCATCAAGAAAAAGCCAACTTGCAGTAAAAGATGAGGAAACTTTGCGTGCTTCTTACTCAAAAATTTTTTGTGATTGTATATGCTACCTAAATGATCACCTCAGCGATTCAAGCAACTTTACTGAGCGTTTAAGTGAATTAATCATACTTTATCCTACATTACCTCAAGTGTTTACGATTCAAGCCTTACATCGACTTTTTCGTTTTACAGGCGAACCATCCGTCATTGATCTTCAGTTGATAAATTTTGATGACCTGCATTCGTTACTAGAGCGGGGTACTTTGTCTACAGCTTGTTTAATGTGGCAAGCGAATACTCCAGAGAAAATTATCAAAGCACTGCCATTTATCCGGGATGAAGACCGATTTGCTGCAGTGATAGAGAAAATAGGTGACCAGAGTGTAATGAATTTCGCAGCAGAAGATCCTCAATTACTTGATGTTATTCTCTCACTCCTTCCTAAAGAAATTGCATTCGTTTTAAGAGAACGCTGCCAAGAATTAAATAAAAACTTCGAAGATGTATTGGCATGTGCATTTTCTATTGATAAATTCATGAAAACCACAAAAGGTTTAGCTGAACCTGAATTGATCCAGGGTTTTCTTGATGCCCTAATTATTCAAAACTGTAAGGAAGATATTGAAGCGGCTAAAAAAGCTTTATTGGATTCCGCGTATGAGTCATCACATACATTTTATAAGAAAAAAAGCATTCCATCATGCATCGCCTTGTTACATCCTTATTTGCTCGCAAGAATTCAGTCTCCACCACCAGAAACATCACCACCTAAACTGAGCGCTCCATAGGGGGAACAAGCAAGAGCTAATCATGAGTTCCTGGGGCAAAATTTAGTTCAGTTTAGACTGTTGTTCAGTATCTGGCATTAACACATACACCAGTAAAGACACCAGTACACAAGCGGTGACATACCAATAAAAACCTTGCTCATATCCTGTTTTTTTAAACCAAAGGGCAATATATTCTGCGGTTCCGCCAAATATAGATACAGTTAGTGCATAGGGCAACCCAACACCTAATGCTCTTATTTCGGCTGGAAATAACTCGGCTTTCACAATTGCATTTATCGCTGTATACCCACTAACTATCGACAAGGCAATCATGATTAAAAAAAACGCATCCAACGGATCGTGAACGCACTGGAGGGTTGATAAAATTGGGAAGGTAAATAAGCTACCACATATACCAAACATCATAAGCAATGGCTTTCTACCTATTTTATCTGATATCCAACCCATCAATGGCTGTAAACACATAAACACAAACAATGAGGCAGCAGTCACTATCGTGGATGTGTTACTTGGCATACCTAGGCTATTGACCAAATATTTTTGCATATAAGTACTGAAGGTATAAAAAGCTAAAGTACCTCCCATGGTTAACCCAATAACCATCAGTACCTCCTTGGGATAAGTCATTAAGGCTTTAATACCAGATGGCCTTTTTTTATTTTGTTCAGCCTTAAATGCATTTGTCTCAACCATCCCCAGTCGTAAATAAAGCGCAATAAGTGCCAAAATAGCACCAATAAAAAATGGAATGCGCCAACCCCAAGTTGATAATTGCTCAGGCGTTAAGACCACTTGTTGTAAAACCAATAAGACGAGCAATGCTAAAAGTTGACCTGCAATCAAGCTAACGTATTGAAAGCTAGAATAAAATCCTCGATTAGCCTTAGTTGCCATTTCACTCAGATATGTTGCAGAGGCAGCATACTCTCCGCCCACTGAAAGCCCTTGTAACAAACGCGCAAAGGTCAGCATCAAAGGTGCGAATATACCAATTTGTTGATATGTTGGCGTGAGTGCAATGATTAAAGAACCTATACTCATCAAAAAAACAGAGGCAATCAATGCCTTACGACGTCCATGGCGATCTGCATAAGAGCCCATCAACCAGCCACCTAAAGGGCGCATAAAAAACCCAACCGCAAAAATTGCCGAGGTATTTAATAGCTGCGCGGTTAAATTTCCATTTGGGAAAAATGATTTGGCAAAATAAATTGAAAAGGCAGCATAAACGTACCAGTCATACCATTCAATTAAATTACCCACAGCCCCTCTAAAAATAGAACGAATTCGTCCCTTATCTTGGTTTTGCATCCTAGAATTCCTATTTCATTTAAACGAGCTGTAGTCAGGGTTTTGGTTCATCTTCTTTCATGGCATTTTGAAAGTTCTTAATGGCTTTTCCTAAATCAGTACCAAGCTGTTTTAATTTCTCCGTACCAAACAAAGCAATTACAATAAATAGAATTAGCAACAAGGACATTGGACTTATGCCGCTTATACCCATTATTTCTCCCCAAATTAATCATATTATATACGCATCAACAGCAATAAACTTGCCATTAAACCAGCACCAGCTAGAAAGGAAAGCATCGATAATTTATCAATGATGGCAGGCAGACTATAGCCCAAATAAACACAACTTGACAACAATAGACCAATTCCAATCATTTTAAAAGAAGCATATCGAGCTGAAGAAAAATTTCTTATCTTCATCATTTTTTCTTCTTTTTGGTTATACTGCATTTTTTTCATTAACAAAACTTCATGCATTAGTTTTGGCATATATGGCAACTGTTCAACAAAAAATGGTAAATTTGCTTTCATATGCTTGATAAAAGCTTTGGGTCCAATTTGTTGTTTGACCCAGTTTTCTAAAAAAGGTTTGGCCGTTGTCCATAAATCCAAATCAGGATAGAGTTGACGCCCTAAACCCTCAACAGCCAATAAGGTTTTTTGTAATAAAACCAATTGCGGTTGTACTTCTAGATGAAACCTTCGCGCAACATTAAATAACTGCAAAATAAGGCTGGCAAAAGAAATGTCTTTCAGGGGCTTTTCAAAAATAGGTTCACAAACCACACGTATGGCAGCTGCAAAATCCTCCACTCTAACGTGCTTAGGAATCCAGGCAGAAGATATATGCAATTCTGCGACAGTTTGGTAATCTCGATTGAAAAATGCCAATAAATTTTGAGCCAAATAATATTTATCGGATTGGTTCAAAGTACCTATGATCCCAAAATCAACGCATATATACTGCGGATTGTAGCCGTGCTGTTTTGAAACGAAAATGTTTCCTGGATGCATATCGGCATGAAAGAAACAATCTCGAAATACTTGAGTAAAAAATATTTCAATGCCGCGCTCAGCCAGTAATTTAAAATCAACTTGGTGTTTTTTTAATTCATTAATATCTGAAACAGGAATGCCGTCGATGCGTTCTATCACCAAAATATTGATGTGCACATAGTCCCAATAGACCTCAGGCACATAAAGCATCGGTGAATTGATGAAATTTCGTCTTAATTGAGAAGCATTTGCAGCCTCTCGTCTAAAATCCAACTCATCTGCCAAATGATTTTCAAATTCTTTAACCACTTCACAAGGCTTTAAACGCTTTGCCTGAGGCATATATTTCTGAGCCCATTTGGCCATGATTTTTAAAATTGCAATATCTTTTCCTATGGTTTTTTCAACATCTGGACGTCGAATTTTAACCACCACTTGCTCACCTGTTTTTAATGTTGCAGCATGAACCTGCGCTATAGATGCGGCAGCCAGTGGCTCAATATCAAAATCAGCAAAGATTTCGCCTACAGGCTTCCTATAGGTTTTTTCAATAATGTCTAGCACCAAATCTGATGAAAATGGTGGTACCTGATCCCTTAATTTTTCAAGTTCTTTAGCAATATCTTCTGGAATCAAATCAGGCCTTGTTGATAAGGCTTGTCCAAATTTAACAAACAAAGGACCAAGTGTTTCAAGGGTTTGACGAATGGCAATACCTCTATCTATTTTCTTACCAAACCAATACCAAGGATTCAGATACACAAAAAAACGAAACATCGCCAAATGACGATTTTGGGTTAAAACATCATCTAAGCCATTTTTAACCCACACATATTGGATATAAATAAAACGATATAAAAGTTTAGGATTGATCATTTTTTGCTTGTAAGTAAAGGGTATGGGCTAAAAGACGCTCTGCTCTTAATCGGAGTTCATCAACGTCTTCACAAAATGCATCTAGCTCTTGCTTGCTAGGTGTCATATGGACTTCATGGATTAAATAGTCATGGGTACTTTGTCTTAAATGTTCGACACATTTCTCCTGGAATCGCAAACCTTTGCGAAATACTTTGCCAAGGTGGTAAGCGGCAACATCACCAGTAAAATGTGCTAAATGTCCTTCCCAATCAATATCCATGTCATCAAAAACCTTTTTCAACGCCTGACCAAGTTCTAAGTCTCCGGTAATACGAATATTATCATTGAACAAGGAGCGCATCTTGGAAGATGGTAAAAAACTTAGTCGAATGAGTCCCAGCGGACTGGAATGAATAATGGTATCAGCCTCTTTTATTGCTTCTTTGTTTACATAAACCATTCCCTGAAAAAAGCGCAAATAAAAACGAACTCCCAAGGGTAAAATAACCATTTCAATCACTTTATGATCAAAGGGGTGTAATTTTTCCATCATCTCTTTGTCAAGTTGGATGGCTTGATTGATGGCAAACTGTAGCGCTTGTAATGAAAGGCTTTTTATCATGACTAATACCTATAAGCCACATGAAGGGCAACAATTCCCCCACTTAAATTAGTGACCTCACATTGGTCAAAACCGGCATCTAATATCATTTGTTTGAGTTTTTCCTGATCGGGATGCATACGAATAGACTCGACTAAGTATTGGTAGCTGGCACTATCATTGGCAAACAATTGGCCCATTTTGGGAATGACATGAAATGAATACCAATCATAAAATGTTGACAATAAGGCATGTTTTGGTTTTGAAAACTCCAAAATACACAGTTTACCACCAGGCTTTGTGATACGACACAATTCTTTTAAGGCATTCGCCTGATTGGTCACATTACGCAAACCAAAAGCCATAAAACTGACATCAAATATCTGATCTGCAAAGGGTAAGGCTTCAGCATTGACTTGGCTGTAATGAATATTTTCAAAAAAACCTTCATTTAACATCCGCATTCGCCCTTGCATCAGCATATTGGCATTTATATCTGCTAAAGTTAAGTCAAGATAGGGGTAATGTTGTTTGCAAATTAGCCGGCTTAAATCACCACTTCCTGCTGCTAAATCGAGTATTTTGGTATGTGGCTTGATGTTTGCCGTATAAATACTCAACCATTTCCAAAAATGATGCACACCCAATGACATCACATCATTCATGAGATCATAGCGTGAAGCGACTTTAGAAAAAACAGCATTTACTTTTGCTTGTTTTTCCGTTTGTTTGACACTTTCAAATCCAAAATGCGTTTTTTTATCTTGGTCCATGTCGCAGCTATACCCCAATTAAATTAATTAACATTCAATAGTTCTTGGCATGCGCGAAGATACCTTTGTTCATCAGGTAATTGTTTCTTCTCCTGAGCTTGCCACAAAATCATTTGTAAAATCTCCATCATTCGATGTTCTACTGCATGCGCATCTTGATATTTATGCATTAATTTTTGGTAAATATCACGAATACCATGAGGTTTATCCAACTGAATTTGATCAAGTATCGCCAAATGAAGTCCCATATGAAAAAAGGGATTTGCTTCTGGAAAATCCTTATCAAGACAATCTTCTTTCAAAAATCGATGATATTCAGGATGTAATGTAATCACTTGACATATCTGTGTTTCAAGCGGGCTTAATGCTTCTTTATTTAACTTTTTTTGCCATGCTTGAAGATAAAATCGTCTTATTTCAAGCATATTTTGTGGAAAAAACATATTAAGTAAGTTTTTTATACATCGTTAAGTCATAGGTCATTATATGTTTTTTTGATAACTTAGGTCAAATATCCCCAAGGTCATATTATAATAAAAAAATATATATATTGATCTGATAATGATTATTAGCTCAAAAAAATCTGTTGATTAATTTCAAAAAAAACATTAATTCATTAAGTTATAAAAAATTTAACCCCGATCAAAAGCTGTTTTTTTACTTGTGGATAAGATCTGATTATCTTTAGTGATGAAGCTTATACACACTTTGATCCGCCCATCATACAGAACTTATATTCAGGTTTTCATGAAATTTTTTTCGTATTTATCTATCGGCTAACATAAAGTAATTTAAATAATCCTGTTGATTATAATCTTTGATTTATAGCAGATATCACATCTATGAGAAGGTTTCCCCAGTGGCATTTTAGAACACTTGATGTGTTTGATTGATATTACTTGAGTAATACCTAGAACATAAAAAAAGAGCGGGTTGAGTTAAAGGAAAATCTTCATTTATGCCTAGATAAACATTTTGGGGAAAAATCAAAGCCAAGTTATGGGGTAATCATTTTTGGTCGCCGAGCTAATGCGTCGTATCTGTGAGTGCTGCCAGTTTGAATGTTATTAAACAAATTAATCAATCACAAAAAATATCGGATAAACTAGCTTAACCCGCCCCTGAAAGAAAAAAGGATTGCACAAGCGTTCTGTTCAAGCGGCGCGGCTAAAATACAAGAAGAATTTTAGCATCAGGCGCGTATTTGAAGGTTAGGCATTAATATAATAAATTTATCTTTAAAAGATCTTTTTATTATAATTAGCTGA
>RGPR01000055.1 GCA_010030245.1 Gammaproteobacteria bacterium | reverse complement strand
AGGATGGTGGTTTACAATCTTGCATTTGTGTTGTTATCACTGGAGCTATTGTGGTGCTGTCTAAATTTTCAGCTGTCAGCGTACCTAGACTTTTTATTGGCTGATTACCAACTGTTGTGGCACTACCATCCAAACGAACACCTGTGATTTGAGTTAAAGATGTAGGGCAAGTCACAGGGACAATTTTGACGTTGTTAAAATTTGAGGTACTAAAGCCTGTTGTGTTGTAAGCAAAAGTACATGCATTTTTTAAAGTTTGTAATGCATTATGGGTAACGTTGTCATAAGTCACACTGTAGTTTGATGTAAAATTAAAGTTATTAAAATATGCATTACAAGAGCTATAATCATTAATATGTTTACCCCAATCAACATAAGCATCATTGGTGCTCCAAAATTGAGCACAATAATCTGAGTTGGCACCATACCCACCTCCAGGAAGATAGATATCAAATGAATTTGTTGCTGCCCCGATATTCACTGATTGAAATACCATATAAGGATAATTAGATTTTTCAGTAAATTTAAGCGCAAAACAATAGCCATTTAAGGCGTTGCAACCATCTGAACAATCCGCTAATCCCAATAAATTACCGATAGCTGCCGTACCAACTGCATATACGGTATTATTCTCATTCATAAATGATGGTAATACATTATTTGTTTTATCCAGGCTTACTGCTTGTATCATGGCCCAAGAACCAAGCATGGTTTCAGGGGTAGCAAAGGGACCTGTCGTCTGACTAGAAGAACCTATGCCTAAATTGCCAGATGGAGATGATCCATAGGGGAAATTTGTAGTAAGAGCAGACACTTTGAGCAGATTAATTCTACTAGGTTGATTGCAGACGTAGTTTGAATTTTTATTTTTACATATTATTGGGCCATTAACAAACCCATATGAAGATATATAGTCTAAATCCACTAGAACAGCTAGCGTGCACGATGCGTTACTAGCTAAGTTTATAGGTGATTGGCAGAACTCACTCGATGTCAATTGAGAAATACCATCCGCAGCACGCATGGTCATTTGCATGTGTTTTTTTGAATTATTGGTCAGTGTATATTTGACAATACTTGCGCCGTTACTTGGGATGATTACTGAGCTTTGGCCTATCGGGTCGAGGCCAATTATTGGTTTGCTACCCGCAAAAGTAAGTATGGGTTGTAGTAAAATGAAGCCAGTTAAAAAATTCCATTTCATTGATATTTCTCTGTTATGCTTTCTGTCAATAATTATCCTAATCACCATCATTAGTGAAAAGGGGCTCTAATTTGCTTTTATTACACAATTAGACTTAAACCAAATTGTAATTGATTCGCGTAAAAATGGCTTAATTGAATTGTGTTTTGATTATCTTGATTATTTCCAGGAGCAAGTTTACTTTTACCCCAATCCGCAAATTCGTATCCAATATTTAAGAAAATATGTTGATACAATTTAGTTTGAACACCAGCACCTAAGGTATAAACCAAGCTTGTGGTTTTATTATTATTGAATAAAGGCTGATCGAGCACCTCAAAAAGCTTAGAGGATTGATAATAATCGTAAGATTGATTATAGCCTGCTCCTAAGCTAGCGCTGATGTAAGGACTAAAAAACAAAGATGTGTTATAAAAAAGCTTTGCCTGAGCAGCGACATGGGTATGCTGAATTTTGTAACGATAACTATAGTTATTAAAATTGGCATCCGCGTCTTGCCAAATATCACCGTTTAGATAAGCCTCAGGCGCCCCAGCAACAACAACCCCCAGTTGTCCATCGATATTAGAAGATAAGTGCGTTTGAAGTCCTAGCAAGCCTTCAAAAACACTGACAAGACTCGTTTTTGAAAGATTATTATAGGTTTGCTCGAAATCTGTTGTGATATCGAAAGTTTGTGTTTGACCTGGATTAGTCCAAGCAAGATTTCCAGCAATCGCAATCACCTTTTGAATATCATGCGCTGAGGCAATGACAATGCCACTAAACAACAATAAAGAATATTTGATTTGACGCATTGTAATGATTTGTTAATGATCTATTTTGATATCATGCCTTGTGAAAAATCGAAAAGCAACCACGCTGCAAAAAAAAATCATTAGCTCATACTTCAAGAGGATGGAAAGTTAGATGCGATGGTCTTTTATTTTAAAGGACACAAGGCAAAAAAAAGCGGGATATTCCCGCTTTCATTATTCGTCTGTTAAACGGAAATATTTGGTACCAAAATAGCGTAATAATTTTTTACGAATGGTGCCACGGCTAATACCTAATAATTTAGCAGCTTGTAATTGATTGCCTCGGCGTTTTTCCATTACAGCTTGTAATAGAGGAGGCTCAACTTCTGACAAAATCATATCATATAAATCTTGAATATTTTTGCTTTTATTTTCAGCCAAGAAACGAGAAACAAGATTATAAACCAATTCCTGTAAAGCAGGATCTTGCTTGGTCAGGGTAGGTTCAGCTTGGGTTTTGAGATCTGCAAAAGTCATTCTAACTTCCTTATTTTTAGTTAAATCAACATATTTTCCAATTTGCTTCCTATCTTGTAGAAAACAAGATTTATTGTACATCAAGAATAAATCATAAGCTATAGTTTTTATGCCTTTTATTTAATAAAAATGAGACAAAACCAATCACAATCAATGATCGACGTGATGAGGGGGTTCCCCCCCTCATTCATGTAATTACCTTGATAATAAAAGGTTAACTCTAGCAACATATGTCGCGGGATTATCCAAAATACCACCATCGGCCAGCAGTGCTTGTTCAAACATCATCAACGTCCATTCTTTGAACTCTTCATCATCGCTGATTTGATGCATCTTTTGAATCAAGGCATGCTCAGGATTAACTTCTAAGATAGGTTTACTATCTGGTAATTGTTGTCCTGTCGCCTTTAAAATACGCTGCATTTCAAGGCCTAGGTCATTCTCATCAGCAACGATACAAGCAGGTGATTGGGTCAAACGATTGGTCGTTCTCACTTCTTTCACTTTGTCCTCTAATAGTTTTTGCATTTGCGCCAGCATTGGCTCAATACTTTTGGCTTTTTCTGTCGCTTGCTCATCTGCCGTTTCGGGTAAATCCACTTTTCCTTTACTGACGGACTGTAGTTTTTTACCAGCATATTCAGATAAATAATTGACCAACCACTCATCCACCCTATCACTCAGCAACAACACCTCAATACCTTGTTTTTCAAAAATTTCCAAATGTGGATTGGTTTTAGCCGCGTTATAACTTGCCGCAGTTAAAAAATAAATTTTATCCTGGCTGTCCTGCATTCTGGCAATATACTCATCTAAAGAAACATTTTGAGTTGCAACATTATTTTTGGTAGTTGCAAACCGCAATAACTTGGCAATCGCTTCTTTATGGCTAAAATCTTCAATCGGCCCTTCTTTTAAGACATTGCCAAAAGCATCCCAAAATTGTTGGTAAAGTTCAGGTTCATCTGCACTCATTTTTTCAAGCATACCCAAGACGCGCTTGGTACACGCAGCTCGAATGGCATCAACTTGTTTATTTTCCTGCAAAATCTCACGTGAGACATTTAGCGGTAAATCAGATGCATCAATGACCCCTTTAACAAAACGTAAATATCTCTTGTTGCCATAAATCAAACGGTGCGGTTGTTGGAATATAAAGCAATGAAATATAATGTTGTTTACCCTCAACATGATTATGAGACCAGGAGAGCGGTTCTTGGAAATCATGTGTTAAAGTCTGATAAAAGGTTTTATAATCTTCTGCTTTGATTTCAGCTTTATTCAAGGTCCAAAGTGCTGTGGCTTTATTAATGGTCTCTAGCTCATTGGTTGTTGATTCGCTTACTTCTTGTTCATCGGTTGTGCTTAATTTTTTCATACATATCGGCCATGCGATATGATCAGAGTATTTCGTAATAATACTTCTTAATCGCCAGTCGCTTAAAAACTCATGTGCTTCTGGTTTCAAATGCAAGATTACTTCTGTACCTCTATCAGCTTTTGCAACATTGGCAATCTCGAAATCACCCTCACCCTTTGATTCCCATTGAATGGCTTCTGCGGCGGCTAGGCCTGCCTTGCGACTTAATACAGTCACTTTATCTGCCACGATAAAAGCAGAATAAAAACCAACACCAAATTGGCCAATCAGTTGTGAATCTTGCGCTTGTTCGCCACTTAAGTGACTCAAAAACTCTTTGGTACCTGATTTGGCTATGGTGCCTAAATGCATGATGGCATCATCATAGCTCATGCCAATACCATTATCTTTGATGGATAAGGTTTTTAATTGTTCATTAAAAGCAACGGTGATTTTTAAATCACTATCACCTTCATATAAGTCAGCATGGCTTAAACCCAAAAATCTCAACTTATCTAAGGCATCTGAAGCATTGGATACCAATTCCCTTAAAAAAATTTCTTTATTACTATATAGCGAATGAATCACCAAATGTAGCAATTGCTTGACTTCAGTTTGAAAGCCCATGGTTTGTGGTTTTTTTGACATCAATATCCTCCAGATGAAAGCTAAATTAATTTATTATTTAATTGGGGATAAGCACTGCAAATTTCAAGGGCTTGGCCATAAAAAAAGCCGTCTGATGACGGCTTAATAAATTAGCGACTATAATAAAGCGCAAACTCTAGTGGATGTACTGCTTGACGCAATGTTTCAACATCCTCTTTCAAGAAAGATAACCACCTGTCAATAAAACGATTCGGAAAAACCCCGCCTTGTAACAAAAACTCATAGTCATTTTCTAGGGCTAGCATTGCTTCTTCTAGAGAACCACAAAGATTCGGAATTGTTCGACCCTGTTGTTCTTCATAAAGATTTTCTTCCATCGCATTACCTGGATGAATGCGTTTTTCAATACCGTCAAGCCCTGCCATCATCATCGCAGAAAATGCTAAATAAGGATTGGCCATACAGTCTGGAAATCTAACTTCGATACGTTTACCTTTCTTATTAGTAATATAAGGAATCCTAACGGCAGCTGAGCGATTCCGGTAACCATAAGCAAGATAAGTTGGCGCTTCAAATCCAGGTACTAAGCGACGATAGCTATTGATGCTTGGATTGGTAATTGCATTTAAGGCCTTGGCATGATGCAAAATACCTCCAATATAAAATAAAGCCGTTTCAGATAAGCCACCATATCCTTCGCCATGGAAGAGATTCTCTCCATTAAGAGATAAAGACTGGTGACAATGCATGCCACTACCATTATCCCCAACCAGAGGCTTAGGCATAAAAGTTGCTGTTTTACCAAATTGATGTGAAACATTGTGAATGACATATTTTAAAAGCTGCATTTCATCAGCTTTTTGGGTTAAAGTATTGCAACGTGTTGCCACCTCACACTGATTTGCCGTCGCGACTTCATGATGATGGGTTTCAACCACAATTCCAAGATGTTGTAAGACTTCAGCGATTGCTGAACGAATATCTTGTGATGAGTCCACTGGTGGTACTGGAAAATATCCCCCTTTAATTGCAGGACGATGTCCAGTATTACCCCCATCCATTTGTTTGGCTGAATTCCAATGCGCCTCTATTGAATCAATATGATAAAATGTAGAACCCATCTGATTGTTCCAACGGACATCATCAAAAATAAAAAACTCAGGCTCTGGTCCAAAAAGGACTTTATCAGCGATACCTGTTTGTTTTAAATGGTTTTCTGCACGCAGCGCTATTGTACGCGGACATAAGTCATAATCTTTACCACTTACCGGATCAACCACTTTACATCTTATTAATAAGGTTTTGTGGCGATAAAATGGATCAATCTGGTACTGGGCATCTTGACAAGGAACCAATGCCAAATCTGATTGATTGATATCAGCCCAGCCCTTTAAAGACGACCCATCAAAAGCTTTGCCTTGCTGCAAAAAATCGTTATCAACCATACCTACAGGCACCGTCAAATGATGTTCTTTTCCTAGTAAATCAGTAAACCTCAAATCAACAAAATCGATATGTTCATTGTTAATTTTTTCTAATAAATCAATATTTGACATCTTTCAATTACTCCATTTATAAAACATCATCAATCTAACAAGCAGTAGCTATACCGATAGTTTTTCAAATCATATGATACTCAAATCTTTAAATCAATCTATACATCTAGATAGCTGGCTAAGTATCATAATTTTGACGTGGGCTTTTTAAAGTTGTACGATATCAAATCATTCATTGATATTTTAATTCATGGAAAGCTTCCAATACCGCGCAATTAATAGCAATGGCAAAAAAATCAAAGGCCGCATTGAGGCGAACACAGAAGCGCAGGCCAAACAATTATTGAAAAACAAACACTTAATTGTCCTGGAAATATGCAAGCGCCCGCCCAGTCTTTTAGAGCGTTTTCGCCAACCAAAAACCCAAGATATCTGCTTGTTTACCAGGCAATTAGCCACCCTACTTGCAGCTGGAATCCACCTTACCGATGCGCTGACAGGTGTTGCAGCCGAAGATAGTGGCACTGCCATGCAAAGTATTATTGTGGGGATTAATCAGAAGGTACTAGAAGGCTATTCACTTGCACAAGCCTTAAGACAATATCCTAAGATTTTTTCGAATTTATACTGCGCCACCATTTATGCTGGCGAACAATCGGGTCAATTGGATAAAGTCTTGAATCAATTGGCCAATTACATTGAGCAACAACAACAAGCCACACAAAAAATTCGAGCCGCCCTTATTTACCCGTGTTTAATGATCGTTGTAGCAAGTATCATTATCATTTTCCTCATGACCCAGGTTGTTCCGAAAATCTTAAGTATATTCGATGACAATCAACAGGCCCTCCCCTTGGCCACGAAAATTCTCATAGGCATGAGCACCACCATAAGTCAAGGTTTGCCCTATTTTCTTTTCTTGATCGTCGCCTTAGCCTACTTATTTTATCAAAAAAACCAAGAACTTGAATTCAAGCGTCGTTGGCAAGAAAAACTTTGCCAACTCAAAATCTATCGCCGTTTTATTCAGATGACCCAAATTCCCCGTTATCTTCACACCATTCGTATTTTGCTCAGCTCTGGTGTTAATGTGTTAGAAAGCATGCATGTGGCTGCAAGTTTAATATCAAATATCATTATTCAAGAACACTTTTTGCAAGCCTCGCAATCGGTCAAAGAAGGAAGCGCTATTAGCCGCTCCCTCAAAAATACAGGTTGGTTTTCATCAATGAGTCTTTATCTCATTCAAAGTGGTGAGAAAAGCGGTCAAATCACTGAAATGATGAATCGTGCCGCCTTGCAAATTGATAATGAACGACAACAATGGATTGATACTAGCCTTAAATTATTAGAACCCATTATTATTCTTAGCATGGGCGGCTTTGTGTTATTTATCGTTCTGGCTATCTTATTGCCTATTTTTCAAATGCAACAATTGGTATAAAATAAGAACTTCAACTTCTAAGGAGTAATTTCATGTCAAAACAACAAGGGTTTTCCCTCATTGAAATCATGGTAGTTGTCGTCATTATGGGTATTCTTGCGGCCTTAATTGTCCCCAATCTCATGAATCGACCAGATCAGGCCCGTGAAATTAAAGCCAAACAAGATATACTAGCGCTTGAAAACGCACTGGAGTTATACCGTCTTGATAATGGTTTTTTTCCAACTGAAGAACAAGGCTTACAGTCCCTAGTCACGGCCCCACAATCAGAACCGGTACCAGTCAACTGGCACAATTATCTTAAAAAATTACCGTTAGATCCTTGGGGACATCCTTATCACTTCCAAAATCCAGGCGAACATGGTGAAATCGACCTCTACAGTGAAGGTTCAAATGCAAAAGAAAAACACATCATTAGCAACTGGTCTGAATGAAGAAGAATAAGGGCTTCACACTCATTGAAGTCATGATTGCACTGGTGATTTTATCCATAGGGCTTGGTGCATTAATCGCATCAAGCACGCAAAATATTCGTGTCTATCAAACCCTCCAACAACGTTATATTGAATCTTGGACAAGCTTGAATCTAATGAACCAAATTCAACTGCAGGAAATTAAATTATCAGATACTCTGCCAATTTCAGGCACTCAAGTGATCAAGGGCTTCAAGTGTTATTGGCAAGTCAAAAAATATTCAACCCCTACGCCTCATCTCTTTAAAATTGAAATTGCTAGTAAAATGAAAGCTTTGGGACCTTATGACTATACTGCTCAAGGCTATTACTATGAATAAATCTCTTGGATTTACCCTCATTGAAGTCTTAGTAGCTCTCATGGTTTTTGCAGTTCTTTCTACTTTATCAACCTACGCCATGCAAAAACTCCTTCAAAGCTATGGCAACATAAAAACAGGCCATCAAGAATGGATCAAACTCGATAAAGTCATTCATGAGATGGATAGCGATCTAAAGCATTTTGTACGTCGCCCTATCACCGCCCAAGACAAGCGTCAGTTTCCTGCCTTCATTGGCCAGCCTGACTATGTAGAATGGACATATTCAAGCCATGCTGAAAAACTGAAACATGCCGCACTAGTCTGTAAAGGTCAACAATTAATTCGACGAGATTGGCCCGTTCTAGACCCACTTGATCGCAAAACCTATCATGAAACCGTATTACTTGATAAACTGAATGAATGCCGCTTTCGATATTTAAATCGCAGACATGAAGTTAGGGGTTATTGGGAACAACACCCCAAAAAAAGTCCAAAGGGTATTGCCCTCATGTTAAAATGGCCTCATCATCAATCCTTAAATCTCTGGTTTAGCATGGCGCCATACTATTATGTTGCATAAACAGCAAGGTTTTGCGCTGATTAGCGCCTTAATTTTGGTTTTAATGATTGCAAGTATTTGTACTTTATGGATCACAAAAACCCATTATCAAGTGCAGCTTTTTCATGCAAAAGAAGAACAACAACGCGCTATTTTACTTAGCCAGGCTGCACATTTCTGGGCAGTCACCCAACTCCAAGATCGTAAAATACAACAAATATCTCCAATCATTGCCAGCACTAATGGTCAGACTTTTGCTCTACCCAAAAACTGGCGAGTCAAAGCAACACTAATTGATGCTCAAAGTATTTTTAATATCAATAGTATTGTGGAGCAAAATCAAAAACTTTCTTATTTTCTGCTTTTAAAACAGCTGCTCCCTAAACAAGATATCCAAGAAATATTTTTTTCAAGTTTTTCTTGGCTGCAACACAACTCAAGATCAGACAACTTTAATGCGTTTTACGCCCAGCAGCATCCACCCTACCAAAACAGCGAACAAATAATACTGTCTCTAGATGAGCTGCATTATATAAAAGGTTTCACACCAGAGATAATTTTAAAATTAAAGCCATATCTCACCGCATTACCAGAAAGTACGCCGATTAATATCAATACCGCTAATGAAGTAATATTAGGCATTTTAAAACCCAATTTAAAACCAGAAGACCTCAAAAAAATCATCTACGCAAGAGGCAAAAAAGGATTTAAATCAATTGGAGAACTGTTTCAAATTTTAGAATCATTTCAGATTCCAGTAAGCAATGTCACCATCAACAGTCAGTACTTTTGGTTACATTATGAACTTATATCCCCCAGTCATCACAATTACCGTGGAAAAGCTCTATTTTATCGACCATTGATTGAGAAAAAATCTTTCCCAAGACAGGTTATTATGGTGCATGAATTTAGCTATACCTAAAGCGCAGGAACCCGTATTGATCGCTTTTTCAAGTCAGAACTAATACACATCAGGGTAAGAGCATTCCATTATGAATAGATTTGGTCAATAAAGTATGATCTAATAGCATCTTCAAGAGTAAAGAGGATGTTATTTGATGATTTTATCGATTATTTTGGATCAGTTACTGATCCACCTCATATCCCGCAGCAAAATCATGAATAAAATTCCCAATAGGAATGTCCTAAGTCATCTAATATTACCCTTTGCCTATCCATCATATTTGTAACTACTTGATGAGAGCTATCTATGGTTAATACTGATATTCCCTGAAAGCAAAAAAACACCCACTTAGCCGTTGGATTCTGAGTAGGTTTTTTCTTCATATCTGGAAAAAACTTATCTTGAGTAACCCCAATAATGGGTTTTGAGGCTTAAAAAGATTATTATAATCAATGGTTTAGATAATTTTAGTATGGAAAAAGTGGCTGGAACACAGTAATATCGCAATTTTCCCTGGAAGGAACTTTGTATATGGATGTGCACCAGCTAGTTGATATTTTCTGTGATATTGATGATTTTTGCTTCGTTTATAACGAGAGTCTACTGTCGCATTACTTGAAAAACCGCACGCTAGTTCCGTTAAATTTATTGTCCTGACTTTAAACAACGCAATGAGCATGCCAACAAAAAAAAGCCATCCTAGCCTTGTTCCAAGCTAAGTAAGCATTTAAAATATCTCGTAGCTCATTGTTATCCATAACTTCACGTCCTTTCTTTGGTCGGAAAAAACATGAATTGTCTATGAATCAATGGGCTACTTCCAGGCCTGTTTTATTTTTTTGTCCCGTATGAAGAGATAGTTTACTCATTTGTCACCTCCTGTTGTCACTTTTTCTCTTTAGTTAGAGCCGACAACTATGCTGACACATGGGGTTAATGGATATAAATTAAATAAAATCACCAGTCCATTTACCGCCGAAATAAACACCTTGTATAGCAAAAGGATTGCTTTGTGCGCCTGAGACAAAATCTCTAGCAGTCAAAGGGCTGAGGTAATCCACCCACATCCAACCTGCATCTACAGCGATATCACCCTGAGCAAGTGTATAGGTATAGTTGAGGCCTAATTTTGCATCAAATGAAGTAACAACGCGATTGACGTTGAAATACATGCGAGCCGGGATAAAAGCAGCAACCTGTCCACTTATCGGATTTATTGCAGTTGTAGATGAATTGTATTGTGTTTTAGCGGTACCTGCAAGTATACCCACAGCACCTTTACCATAAAATCCAATATGATACGGGGTATCGTATACTAAATCTAAACCTAAACGTGGCCCAAAACCATTATAAACTGATGTGATATTATTCTGATAATTAGTTATAGAAGATGAACCGGTAAGAGGAGTTTGAGTGAACAAATTGGTGATATTGGCGTTTTGCATGATTCTGGAAAATTCACCTCCAAAATGAACACGGGCGTGAAAATCCTCATCGAAATTTATTTGTCGACCATGTTCTATATTGACCATGTCCCAGGCACTATTTTGACTTAGCGTCCCATTTCCTACAGTATATCTAGTATTATAGTCACCTGGTTGATTAATCCCAGCAGGATCAGTAACCGTGAAGGCATTACCTAGGTAGGTAGATGCACCTCTCACGGCTGCATCAGAGCCTCTTAAACGATACCAATTGAGATTAATATCTTTTCCATTTGAAAATTGATAAGCACCCTCTAATTGAAAGCCCCAAGTCCAAGAGGGATTAATGCCACGTGTTGATTCTGCGCCAGATGAACCACCTAAAGAGGAATTAGCAAAAATGTTATTCGTGGTCATTTGCATATATAAAGCTTGTCCACTAATAGACCATTTTTTCATATCACAAGGTATCGTTAAATTGCCTTCTTGGCAAACAGCCCCCATAGTTCCAGCAAAACTTGCGCTTCCAGACAACAATAAAATAGCAGATAAGAGTTTATTTTTTTTCAACATATTCTATTCCTTGAATTTAAAGATTTTGGACGCTTAATAATAAGGTTTTTAGTATTAGCATGTTTTAAAAAAAATGACAAGATTTTATTGAAAC
>RGPR01000054.1 GCA_010030245.1 Gammaproteobacteria bacterium | reverse complement strand
TCTCCGCTTTGACACCTGCTTTTCTCAATTGGGCAATTTTGTCTGGTGCACATCCGGCTTTACGTATATCATCAGCCGTAACATTTAATGGCAGCCCTGTGTTAGCATAACCCGCTGCAGCAAGTTCATCTGGAGTATAACCCGCCTTAAGTAAGGCCTCTGCTGAACATTTAGTTAATTTAGAAAGATTGTTAGCACTAATACCTAGTTGTCGTTCTTCTTTTAAAGCGTCTACAGTACAGCCATTTTGTTTAATATCCTCTGGTGTTATATTTTTTGGTCGACCACTTAATTCCCGCTTAATATCATTTGCAGAGAACCCTGCCGCCGCAAGTTTATCAGGACTAACGCCTGCAACTGATAAGTCTTTTGCCGAAAAACCTGCTTGATTCAAAGATGATGGTGAAAAACCGGCATTCAAGAGATCAGCAGCTGTAAAACCTGCATCTTTCAAATCTTTTGCTGAAAAACCTGCATTTTTTAATTGATCTAAACTGCATCCTGAAATATGTCTGATTGCACTTGCACTAACTCCTTTAGCTTTAAGTTCTTTAATGGCATCAACGCCACAGCCCTTTTTAAGAACGTCTTGAGCACTAATACCAAATGGTAAACCAGATGCTTGTGCAAGATCTGAATTTGAAAATCCTGCGCCTTTCAATTCAGCATCTGGAAAACCACCTTTTTTCATATCCGATGCACTAAATCCAGCAGCCTTTTCTTCACATGCACTATAACCACATTCTCGAAGTTTGCCTGCATTAAAACCAATGTTTTTCAATTCTAATGCTGAAAAACCCAGTAATCTTAATTCACCGCAGTCGCAAACACTATTTAGATCATTAATTTTAAAACCATAATCCTTAAGTTGTTGGCAAGAACAATATGCTTTCAAAGATTCGATGTTCGCTCCGTTTTCTATTGCTGATTTCAAGCTTTTTGTATCACAGTTGCTATTTTCTAAATCTTCAGCCCAAAGCGGTTTGATGGAACCATTATTAAGTTTTGCAAGCGAGGAGAATCCAAGACCACCTGTACCAGCTTGAGGGCCTATTTCGTTGACCCCCTCACCAAATTTTTGGACATTAATAATGGTAGGGATTGCGCTAGAACCGCTTTCTAAAGCTTTTTTAGCCTGTTCACTATTTTGTTCATTTTGAAGATTTGTATATTCGGCTGTTTGATTTAGCGAACCGGGTATAGAATCAATATTCGGTGCCAACCTCAATTTTGACTGCTTGGGCCCAGCATCTGATGAGGAAAAATGAACATATCCATAAAACATGGTAAATATTAATATCAATGCTGTGATTATAATAATGACACGCGTTCTAGAATTTTGAATTAAACCTTTTAAATTATCTTTACGAGAAGCCATAGATTTATAATCCCTCAACCTTTAGTTGCATCACCTTACCATGCCAAGAGACCAAAAGAACTGGTGACTTTTGTAATTCATAGGCATGCATCCCATCACCGCTTGTCATGGTTGAAAGCCATGCTGGTGATAACACTGTTAAATTTGTTCTGACATACATCTTATTTTGTAATAACCAAGCTCTCGCATCACCACCACTTACAATAAGACGTGAGCTACCATCTGGAGGAACTCCATCTAAAATATGTAATAAAATCTTATTGGCAGTTTGTGGTAAATTTTCTCCCATCGATGCCATTTGAGCATTTGGTCCAAATCCTTGAACTCTCATATCAACACGATAATCTACGACTTTTTGTCCAGGAATAAGAGTGAGCATCACAGGCGTATTTAAACCCTCGAGTCGAACCGCTAAATTCCCATAATTATACAATTTACTTGCCTGAATCATTAACGTATTACCGGTTTTATCCCAGACAATATTAAATGAAGTCGGATCACCTAAATCATATGCACTTATTGGCCAGGGAGCACCTGTTGAATCAAGAAATACCAAAGAACTAACAAACCCTTGGGCTAAACGAATCACTGGTGGCGTTGAACCTGGTGATAAATTTACCATTTGTGAAGTTGCCACGGGTTTTGGCGGTGCTGTAGGCGCAGCTGTTTTTGCTAGTTCAATATCTTGATATTTAGCTTTAAGTTTTATGATATCTTTTTCTTTCATCGGAAAAATATGTTTTTCTACCTGCTCATATGCAAGCTCGTCTATTATTTGTTCATCAGATTCAGTAGCAAGTTTACTTCCGGTACCTCTTCCACTTAGCATTGGATTAGCAGCATCATCCGTATTACTTGCTGGCTTTAAAATGGGGGCCTCTGTTGGCGCAGGGTTGGAAGAAGACGCTAGAAGTCCAGGATTGCTGGGACTAACAGTTGCTTCGTTAGCTTTATCGCCCTGATTTTTATCAAAGCGATTTTGTAGCATTCTTAATTGCTCCAATGCCTGTTGGTTATCCGCATAAACCAAATTTAATAACAGGGACGTACTAACAATGAGGATGATTTTTTTTAGACAAACTTTGATCATTGTGTCACCTCATTTTGATCAATCGTGTTGGAAACAAATTGCTCAATACCAATTCCTTTAGGATTATTCAAGGCAGAAAGTCGTGTAATTAACAAAGTAACTTCCTGAATGCTGGTGCTATATACTTCTGAAGAAATATAACTAACTTGAATAGGAATTTTTATTTGCCATGCATAACGCCCATCAATCACACCCTTTTTAATTATTTCTGGTGTTCTTGTGGGAACTGCAGTGACCACTAGTTTCTTTTGTACAACTGCAAGTAAGTTATTCGAATCTTTCAATGTTTTTAAAAATGCGTTCCAACCATTTGCAGTAAAGAACTCCGATGCTGCTTCAAGCTCGGAACGATAGTTCACAAAATTGTAACTAAACGCTCCAATTGTGGCTAAGCTTGCCCATTGCAAAACCACAGCATCTGAACTATTTGGTTGATCTAAAGGAATAATAGGCGTAATTCTTCCATAGGTGCTCGTGGCAAAATATACTGGGGCTGGTGGATGCGTATAGATATAAATTATCGATGTTAATGCAATGATATTGACCATCAACGATAAAAGAAAACCAATAAATAAACGATGGGTGCCATCTTTATAAAAGGCATTTCTGGCCATAATTCGATTTAGACCATCTTCCACTTTTTGTCCTTAATTTAATAGATTAATATTTGGCCCTACATCACCTGGAATATCATCAGCTAGCAATGGCGTAGCAGTATAATTTGGTGCATCGAGTGCTGTTAATTGTAACGGATTCGAGTCCCCACTTGTTGCATAATAAACATGTTGGGCGCGGTTATAAAATAAAAAAGATGCCGTGCCTAAAAAGATTAGATTACATATATTAAATAATATCAATCCTTTCAATATTAAACGATAAGATACAATATAAAAATATCGTTGATTGATTTTATCAAAAAATTTACCTGTGCTCATATTAGTCAATTCTCATCTTATATGATTTCATCTTTGAAGCTAATTTCAATCCGTGAATTTGCTAAAACATTTCGATTACATTCATTTTTCATTATCGGTTTGTCATTACTCATACCTCGAGTTATCACTAAGCGACTATCAATGCCTTGACTAATTAGATAATTAGCAACAGCACTTGCTCTTATTCTTGTTAAGGAAAACATTCTTTCTTGCTTATCCATACAAAAATCATGAACATTGACATTGATTTCAACCTTGCGATAAGTCTTAATGTAACAAGCAACATCATTCAGTATCCCATAAGAATGACTAGTAATCTTGGGTGAGTGTTGATTAAAAATCAGTGCTGCAGGAATATCAATTAGCACGTGCTGACCGATTTGAATAACCTGTAATCTTTCTGCGGTCAATCTACGTTCCAGCTGCAGCTTCTGGGGGTCAATTGGTTCTAAATGAGTGGGCAGAACTGCGGGTTGCTGATTGGCATAATATGGATCACTTCGACATGCCAGAAGGTTCAGAAAAAAAATACAGAGCATGCTAGTTTGTATTATTCTGCGCATACATCATCTACTTTATGGTTGTTATTATCTGATTATCAACATAGAATTCAGAGAAAAACAAGTATTAATCATCAAATATTCGGTCCTAACTCATTACCATAATACGCAGAACTGGAAAACTGATCGACGCCCACGCCTTTAAAATTCTCGCTTGTTGACATACGAACCATCAATATCTTAACAATCATTTTCATTTTCGTCACATCGCTTGCAGACTGATAGGTTACCAAAATTGGTATTTCAATCCGCCATGAATAAACCCCGTTAACAACACCTTTTTTTAAAATTAAAGGGGGTGACAAACCCACAGCAGATACAACTAATTTTTTAGATATGACCGTTTTTAAATTATTTGATTCTTGTAGTGATGTTATGAAACTGTTCCAACCATCTTTTGTAAAATACTCTGATGCTGTTTCAAACTGCGATTCATAGTTCACAAAATCATATGTGAATGCACCAATACTGGCTAAATTTGCCCATTGAGCTACCACACTATCGGAGGTATTTGGTTCCATCAGCGGGGTCAAAGGGGCTGTCTGGCCATTGATAGAAGTTGTATAATATACTGGCTCTGGTGGATTGCTATAGATATAAAAAACACTTATCACTGCTAAAATATTGAAAATGATCGATATTAAATAGCATTTTGATATGAATCCAACGCCCTTTTCCAAGAAAAAATTTATTTTTGATTTTGATTTATGTTCAGCAGCCACGCTCAATCCTTAATTATTTTTGCCCTGAATTGTCGCTTACTCGGGTAATCTTATCCGCCATAAATTGTACAATATGGGCTAGATCTTCAGGTTTTATTGATTCAGGTATATAGTTTGGATAGCTTGTTATTTTTTTCAAATCCAAGATGAGTTCCATCGCAATTTTCTGACTTGCCTGAGATTTATCACCTGAAATAATTTGAATAGATGTGATGATATCATGTAAATCTTCTGCATCAATAATTGGCGCACTAAACTCTTCTAAATTCCGCGCTATAATAGATGGACTTGAGCTGGGCCAATTAAGAGCGCTAAAGATATTAACCATTCCTTCATCTGTTGCAAAATCAGTACTTGAACTGACTAGCGTCTCTGTAACTTCTAGCTCTGAGGGTTCCTCTTCTTCAAACTCAAGTAACATCTTTAAACTATTCTCGATTAAGTTGTGTTCCGCTTTATTTTTTTGAATTAGGAAAAAAGTCCTATCTAACACTTCATTTCTTTCCGGGAGATCATAGGTCATTTTATCTTGTTCAATTAAGCTATAAAAATGCTTAAGTTGTTGAAATAATCGAGCCAAATAACTATCAACTGGCGCTTCAACTTTTAAAAATTGATTGAGTTTTAATTTTTTAACTGGCGTTGGGTTAGCATAAAACATCTTCGCACGCACAATTTTAGATTTGAAAAATATATGAGCCTCACCTTCTGTCTGATCTTTCAAATCAAGCAGATCAATACGCGCTCGTTTTTCAAAAGAAGAACTTTTGTTATCTAGATAACTATTGGTGAAACTGGAATCTTTGACTTGAAAAGAATCCACCTTTGTCACATAAGCTTCACCAGCGGTCTTAGTGAAAAAATCCCATGTTTCAAGAGGGTCTTCTAGTTTCATACAAATTTTAATATTGGTATTTGCACCAATCGAAGCGGCTTCTTCTTTAGATGCTTTTTGGAATGCTGGCAAATCTTGTCCTGCAAAAATCGCAGAAAATCCAAGCGATCGCGCCTGTGCCGGGACAACGGCGAATCCTTTTACAGCATAATATCCATACTCATCAAGAATACATAAAAATGGCGTGGGCGCGGTTGTGGGTTTTCGTTCAATAACATCACGATAGTCTCCCTCTACCTCTTCGCCAAGACCCGCAGCCATCATTGCTTTAAGTGATGATACGATAATTTTTCCCAGGTTCGAGAGCTCATCGGGTGACTTTTCAAGTGCAGGCAGCAATACGACCAAAATACGTCGATTCAATATCACATCCTTAAAATCTACTTCTGCTAAATTAGTACGGATAATATGCCCATACGTATCAGCAAGAGAAGAGAAACTGCGCACTAACTGCATGGTAATATAACCATGTTGTTCCCATACTTGTGATACTTGCTTCCCTTTTTTTTCTTTAACCCATCCTGGCAAAGAACCTAGATAATTTCGTAGAGGATCAGTTACAACTTTTGGTACATTTTCCATACTAACGCTGTCTTGTTCATCCCTTGGAAAAAGCTTATCTAAAACCATCATTTCTAGGCGATTTAAATCGAAATAATTTCTAATCGAGTTGGCGTCAAGCAATATAGACCCCTGATCTCGCATATAAACAAGCACGCGCATCAAGGCCTCAACGAAAGCAATTGCACGCCCTTTCCACATGTCTCCATCTGATGATTGGCCTGAATCTCCCATTAAATTTACAACAAGCTGCGTTAACATGCTTGATGAACCCTGACAAAATGGATTAAGGGTATTTGATAATCGTTTTTCTTGTGGTCCAATAATATCTCGAGCACCTGTCATGAAGTTCACTAACAAGAGATCATCTTCACGACCCATACTTCTAACCATGGAAAAAATTTTCGCAAATAAAGAATTATCGCCCTTGCCATCTACATAAATAAATCCACTTGCTTGTACCATGGCATTAAAAGCCAAAGACACCAAGGTTTCAGTTTTACCACTACCAGTAGACCCAAATATAAGTATATGCGTACGCATATCCTCATTGGCGAACCATAATTCCTCATTTGTTCGAAGATCATTACCAAAAAAAGCTATTCCCCTTGCTGTATATGGTGTTTTAATACCAGGCTTTAAATCATTGAAATCTTTTAATTTACTGATTTGAGGTAAACGAAATGGTAATTTTTGTTTTTGACTTGAAGAATAGAAATAAATAATAAAACCCATGAGTAAGGCAATGATAGCAATCACTGGTAAAAAAAATATACTTACAGTAATCCCAATCAAGAAAATGGCACTATTAATAGGTTTGTTAAAGAATTCACTAATTCTCTCACCAAATGTCCGGGTGTCACGTAAAAGTTTTTGTGGGTCAAGTTCCTTAGCTGCATCTATACCACGCATACTCATAATGGCAAAGTCTCCAGTTCTTTATCAGTTAATTTGACTTCCTTAATCGCTATTTCTAGAGCTTTAATTGCTTCTTCAACCATCGGTGTTAATGAGCGACGTTTCATGGCTTTTTCAGCTTTCCAGTGCGCAAAAGCACCAGAGATTTCAGCAAAAGGTGTTTGTCGACCAACACAATTCAACATATACCATAATCGTCTATCAACAGACTTTAACCATAAAAATTCAGAACTCGGGACCACACCGTCTTGTCTTGCTTTTTCAAGTAAGGTAGCCATAAAAGTATAGACATAGGCATGTTGTTGATTCAAATCATTAACCAACTCTGATGCCATATATTTCTTTAAAATGGGATAGGCGATTGAATAATCAATTTTTCCTTTAGCAAAGCTTGTATTTAAATGATTTGAAATCCGACTTGCTGCATCCCTATCTCGATTAACTCGTGCTAAAAAAATTGCCGCAAGGGCTTGCACATGAGGATGGCATTTTGCAAATCCTTCCCATAATGGCCCAATTTGCATGGTGAAAATTCTTTTTGCATCAGGTTTTCGGATTGATGCTGTCATTTCTAGGCCTGGTGCCATGGTATCAAGTAATAAATCACTTTTTTTGAGAAGCTTATATTTTCTCGAAAACTCCATGGGATTGAGTGCCATTGCCCATGGGCCTTCATCAATAGAAACTTTAGCCAAGTCTTGCTGAACAACAGGTGATATCGCCGGCCAATTTTCTTGCTCTTGTAAGCTTAAGGATTTCATCGAATAAAGTTTACAAAATTTATGGCTTAAATCATATTGGTAGAGCCTAAAAGCGAGACATATGAGAATAAAGCCATAGATGTAACGTGTATACATCCCCACTTGAATGGTCAGGTCTATTATGGTATTAAAATCGACCATTAATGGATCTAGCGTTTGTAAATTAAGGATCAGTTCCGACAATGGCTCCCCTGGCCACAGTAGATTTACTATTTTTGCCTGAGCAACATCTAAAAAGAAAACAAATTGAACAATAAGCTCGTGCTTATAATGCCAAAATAGCATCATTGCTACCGTTAACGCTACGAAAACCCATATGGGAGCTAGTGAATTGTCAGCACCCCCACCTTGTTGTCCACCTTGAGGCATATTTTTCTTATTATTTTAACCTTATATAACTAGTTTATACCCAAGATTTGTCTAGATGAAAAGAGTTCTTATGAAAAAAAATTATCATCTGTACTTAAATCAGTCACTTGCCCATCTCGAATGAGATGATTTTTTTGCCACTTATAACGAACTGACGCATTCCAAAAATATTCTATGTTTTCAAGAATCACTGCTCTATCTTTAAGGGTAATCAGTAGTCTATTAAACTTGTCTTTAAGTATGCCTGTATTGATGACATCTGCTTTTTTAACCCAAATAGAAATATAAGCTTCATTTTGCAGCAACCCTTTATATCGAGCTGCATACTGAGCATCTTTTTCATTCAAATATACAGATCTAGACACGTATTGTTTAGGCAAATTCATGACCACGCGTTCCCAAGCTTCAATACTTTTACCAAAAGCGCTATAAAGACTTATAAAAACCAATTGCTCATCTGAGTGATCTCGAACTTCTGTTTGAATGCCGTCACTGTTACTTGCAGTTAGATGATTGATCGAGTCTTGTAGATCATTTGCAATTTTTTCTAGGCGACCATGCATTAATTTTAAATAATTTGACCGCTGCCACTCAGGCAGTTCAAGACATTCTTTAATTGTCTGCTGAATAAGTTCTACTTCTTCAATAGGAACAGTAGCACGATAGACCATATTGAACTCCATGTAACTACATTATATTGTCTAAAGTTTATTTTTGTTAGACACATCAGGTCCATTGATATCTAATTGCCCCTCAAGCTCTGTTTTCATGGCTTGCAACTTTTGTGCAAATTCTTCCATGTTCTGATTGTCGCCAGAGCATCTTCTAACACCATGTACTACAACTCCAAGTAGTTTAGATATTTCATTTATAGCATTTTCTAAAAGAACCAGTGGAATAATGGGCTTATTGCTCATGATAACCTCTTTTTAACTCATGTATTTATGCTTTGATTATAACATAATTTACCTAAAGAATCATTTTTTTAGGCAATAAAATGTTGTTATTTAGTTTTCAGGGCCCTTCAAGAACCAAAATTAAAAAAAATGCTGAAAAGCCATAATCATACCAAGACCCTTTGCTGTTATTCCAATATAATCACGGTTTTAACAAAAATGGTTGACATATTTTTTTAGCCTCATGCATCAAAAATGAATCAATTGCTTTCTTTGTTTCAGCTGGAATAACCTGCTCAGTTAACATCCTTTCTAACTGGGTAAGTAATTGCTTGATAGCCGAGGTGTATTCAAATTGAAACTCACTAGAACAGGCCAGGGTGTTAACTCGTATTTGGCGCATCAAATCGATATTTTGCGCATTTATTCCAGGTAAAGCTGCATAAAATGCTAATGGCTTTTCTGGGGTTTGACTTGCAAAAATAGACTTTGCTGCAAGAGATGATTCACTACATCTAAGCTCAAAGCGAGGTTCCCTCACAATCTCTATGCGCTGAAGTGCTGCGATTTTTTCCTTGAGCTGAGCTTTCTCCAGCAATAAATCTGTTCTTAGACTTTTTTTGGAACAAGCTTTTGTGCTTAATTCATTATCAATCTTTGCAATATGTGCATTTAATTTAGATATTTCTAAGGTGATATGCATCACCAAAAATGCAGTATTTTCATCTAATCCAGCTAATGTTTGCTCGATGATTTGTCTCATTTCCGGACTATCATAATTGGCATGATGTGTAACACGCCGCTGATGATGCGCACGTGCATCTTTTACTTGATCGGAAACCAATTGGACATACTCCCTTAGAAGTCCGGCAAAATGTGGGGCCCTTAAAAATGTCATGTGTTCGACTTGAGATGAGAGGCTATCAAAAAATTCCCGATGACGCCCCATCGCTGCCTCATTAACGCGATAAGAACCCATGCTTAAACCAGCTCGCTTTTTTAAAATATCAATGAGTTGATAAATCATCAATAGTTCCTGGCGTTGGGGATGAGCAAGCAAAAGTGGCTCTATTGTGCCTTTTACTTGAGAATAAAATGATTCAGACTTAAATTGTGGATGACCCAGCATGCATTTTTGTTGAATTCGATTTTGAGGATTTAAAGCCAGGATTAAACAAGCCAGCGGCCTGCCATCAGGATGTTGTTGCAGAAAATCAATACTAAAAGCATCCATTAATGCTGCAAAAACATGATAATCTTTGTTATGAATAATCAACTCTAAAATAGTCTTGTGCTCTCCGGAAAACAATGGCTCTACTAATGAAAAATGATGCCGCTTGAGAACATCCTTTAATACCTCAATCGCTTGGCCTTTGATCAATTGTTTTATCAGTGGCGCTTCAGGTTTGTCAATATATGAAGCCAATAAAGGATATTCCTCCAGCGCTTTACATACCACCATTGTTCTAAAGTACTCATTGGCAAACTGAGTTATTTGTGCTGAAATCAGCTCAAATTGCAGTTGGAGCTGCCGTAGTAAATGTTGTTGTTTGTTTGGCACTTTTAGTTCATCCATTATGATTAAATCGGCATTGATTTGATCATAAATAGCGAGCACATCATACATTTTAGCTTGGTATCTTGTATCGATTGTTATTATTTTATCGGCGTGTTTGGTTTTTGAAATATTTTGACTCAGGATCGCTTGTAAAATAAGCATATTATCTCGAATTCCTTGCACCACACCAATTCCTGCATCTGGCTCTCGCTCAGTTGGTTGATGTTCGATACGACCAACAACCGTAACATCGATTTCTAAATCAGCAACTTCTTCTACATCAGCCAATACAACAATTGGGGACGTTTGCGTTGTACTTAAAGATGCAAGTGTTTGATTAAAACGTTTGTATTGACGTTCGTAGCTGGCGTCAAATGACATTAATTTTTTTAATAATAGGATGATTCGTTCAAGAGCTGCCTGATATTTTATTTCAGTGATACACCCTGTGAAAAATTGCTCATCTAATTCTCTAACACTCCGTTGATAATCAAGTTTAATGGATAGATGCATTTTATATGCCGCTTGGCGAATCATTTCAAGTATCGGACTGGCTGTTAAAAAGCAAGGTAATATATCTGTTAAGGTGATAGCTACTTTTTTTTCTGGATTTGCCATATTTTTCGCATAAAATCCAACAATTTCACCATACCTATCAAGATATACATGAATTTTAATCTCCTGATATTCCTGCTGTAACATCGCAGTGTAATGAATATCTGAAAAATAGCTGTCTGGTTCTAGGGTAGCAAAGCAAGTTAAATGATTTTCAGTGATAGTCCAGGAAGCAGAATGAGCTTGCGCTGGTAATGGCAATTGAATGAAGAAATAATCTGACCCATTTTTTGATTGTTTTTTCTCTAGAGGTATCATACTAGGCATTTCTTGAGATAAGTGACTAAGATAGGCATAAATTGGATTGATTTTCATAAAAGCAACACGAAAAAAATAAAGGCATACTTTAAACAATTATTAGCATAAATCACGCTATTTTCCAAACATAGGTGCAGCCAAGACAGGGTGTTTTGGTTCCAATTCTTTGTCAAATAAAGATCGCTGCCTGATTTGTATTAATTTAGGACGAAAAGCACTTAAGCTTTCAGTTGCAAGCATCAAATCGATGGTTGCTAACTCTGCTATTAAGGCTTTATCTCGATATTTTTCTACAAAAAAACGGGCAA
>RGPR01000053.1 GCA_010030245.1 Gammaproteobacteria bacterium | reverse complement strand
GGTTATCTATTAATGATTCTGAAAGTTTGTTTTCACGGCAAATAGCTATGATTTTTGAGCATATTTTTTTAACCTGCTTATTAAATTTATCGATTTTAGCTCCTTCATTCGGCGGAATGGAGCCCTTAATAGTGCCAATTTGAATATCTTTCCCTTCATAAGGGACTTCGTCATATACCGCTTGAAGTAATTGAGATCTATCCTTGACTATTACAGAAGGTCGATCAAACGCTCGCGGGAGTATGATTAAATCAGATAAAGGCATTATCATCCCTCGAAGTAATTCACAAGATTATAAAAAGAGTATAGTAGGCGTTGTTGAATAAATCGAATATTTTTAAGATATCGAATTGATATGGTTTACTCGATTCGGACATCCCAGTTAAGCGATAATATAAAAAACTGGCGTAAATGATGTCTCAGAGAAAAAAATATGCTAAAGAATTTAAAATTGATGCTATTAATTTACTACAAGAACAAGGCTATAGCTGTTCTGAAGCAGCTAAAAGCCATGATATTCCTTATGTTCATCTTAATCGTTGGATTAAAGAGCGTAAAAAATTAGATACTAATGAAGATTTTCGAGGGAATGGCAAATTAACATCTGAACAATTAGAAATTCAACAATTAAAAGAAGAAACCCGTGGATTAAAAAGGATGAGCGTATTTTTTGGAGAAACTATCAAACCAGCGATGAAGCGAAGCATGATATGTTGAATTATATCCTGATGTTTTATAACTCTCAGCGTTTACATTAAAATTAGGATATGTGAGTCCTCAACAATTTGAAATAATTATTGGGGTGCAATAACAAAAGCAGCTTAACTACTATATCCAACTCAACATGGTTTGCAAGAAGCAGAGCAACATTGCACGGTGAACGACCTATGTTTGCCGATTTTCATACATGGAGAGAAGGACGTGGTTACTTGTTCCCTGATTTAATGGCTGTGTTACAGGGTTCTCGCTCACTTTTTGCGAATTTATACACAACAATTTGTCGTTGGATGACAGAATTGAGTGCGTGCTTGAATCACCAACATGTACCAGAATTTCAAGCCCCAATTACACCGCAAGCCGTTTATGCCTAAATATAACGGCTAAAGTTAAATTGGTTTTGTGGACAATTCTTCAGTGCTTCTGGGCATAACCTTTACGTTCGCGCCACGATTCAATATAAAAGTAAAAAATGGGGATCATGAATAGCGTTAAAAAGGTTGCCACAAGCATCCCAAATAGTACGGTCGTTCCAATTGATTGGCGACTCATAGCACCTGCGCCACTAGCAATAGCTAGTGGTAAAACGCCAAAAATAAAGGCAAACGCAGTCATTAAGATTGGCCGTAAGCGAAGTAATGCAGCTTTAATGATGGCATCGATTACCGAACTGCCATTTTTTACTTGATCTTCTTTAGCAAATTCTACAATCAAAATTGCATTTTTAGCAGCCAAGCCAATTAACAGAATTAAGCCTATCTGACCAAAAACATCAAGAGGCAAATGTCTAATCCATAAACCAAAAGCAGCACCTAATAAAGCGAGTGGTACAACTAGCAAAATCATAAAAGGCATTGTCCAACTCTCATATAATGCAGCAAGAAATAAAAATACAAATATTAAACAAAGCATAAAGACCATACTTGCAATGTTACCCGCTTTGATTTGTGCGTCAGTGATGCCAATCCATTCTTTCATCATGCCTTGAGGTAAAACCCTTTCACATAATTTATCAATAATTTTAATACCTTGTCCTGTAGAAATTGATGGTGAAAAAGCACCTGAAATAACTGCGGAAGTATATAAATTATAATGCGGGATATTAAATGCCGTATTTTGATAATTAACATGCATAAATGCTGAAAAAGGGACCATTTTTCCATCAGCATTTCTCACGTAGATTTGCTCGAGTTGTGCCTGATTCAGTCTCTTTGAACCATCAGCTTGAGCGATGACTCGCAGCACTTGTCCATATCGAGTAAAATTATTAATAAAATAAGCACCGAAATAGGATTGTATGGTTTGGTTAATTTGAGTCATCCCGAGTTTTAATGACTTTGCTTTTTCTCTATCAATATCAAGATAAAATCCTGGTGTTTCAAAAGTCAAATTCGACATCAAATAGTCAATCCCAGGTGTTTGATTGGCTGTCATCACAAATCGATTCACAGCTTGGTGGAGTGTTTTAACACCTTCAAAATTTTTGTCTTGAATCGTAAATTGGAAGCCTCCTATAGTCGATAAACCTGGAATAGATGGCGGCTTAATCACCAATATTTGCGCGCCTGGAATGTGGCTAAGTTTTTTTTGTAACCTGTTTGCGATATTTTTGGATTGAAGTGATGTGGATGTACGTTCATGCCAAGGCTTTAAGACTGTGAAAATAACACCTGCACTTGGCTGATTTATTTGATCTAAGATATTAATACCTGCTATCTCAACCATATCACTGACACCTTCCATATTTTTGATAATGGGCTCAATATCGGCAAATGTTTTTTCCATTGAGTAAATATTATGTCCTTCAGGTTTTTTGATCACAACAATTAAATAGCCCTGATCTTCTTCAGGAAGAAATGCTTTAGGTATTTGACTGAGCAATAATGCCATTAAGACGATTAAACCTAAGAAGCCAATAAAAATTTTCCCTCGATGCAAGATAACCCATTCTAATTTTAGCCGATAATATGAAATCATTTTTTTAAAGTAGTGCTCAAAATAGTACTGCCATGATTTCTCTTTAATTTGCTGATGCTTAGCTCTTAGCAGCAAACCACATAATGCTGGGCTGAGTGTTAAAGAGTTTATTCCTGATAAACCTACAGAAAAAGCGATAGCAAGCGCAAATTGCTTATAAAGCATCCCGGTAATTCCAGGAATAAAGGCAACCGGAACAAATACAGCTAGTAAAATTAAGGTGGTTGCAATAATAGGACTCTTAACTTCCTCAGTGGCTAACCGTGTCGCTTCCTTGACATCTGTCATCCCCTCTTCTAATTTGCGTTCTACATTTTCAACAACTACAATCGCATCATCGACCACAAGACCAATTGCCAATACCAGACCGAGAAGGCTTAAGGTATTAATTGAAAAACCAAAAATTTTGAAAAAAGTAAAGGTTCCAATTAAAGACACAGGTATCGCTATACAGGGAATTAGCGTGCTGCGGATATTTTGCAAAAATGCATAAACAACGAGAAATACAAGCAGCATCGCTTCAAAAAGTGTCACGCCGACTTCTTTCAATGATTCTTTGACAAATAAGGTGGTATCATAGACTATTTCATAGTCAATACCTGGGGGAAATTGTGTATGCAAATTCTGCATGGCATTATGAACCTGATTAGCGATACTGACTGCATTAGAACCTGGGTATTGCATGATCGCGACAGTTGCCGTTGGACCTTGATTGAAAAAAGATGCGCTATCATAATTTTGTGCACCTAATTCTACTCGCCCCAAATCTTTTATTTTAACTAAACGTCCGTTATCACCAGTTTTGACGATAATGTTTTCGTATTCCTCAGGTTTTTGCAGCAGGCCCTTAGATACAAGTTGAATCTGAAAACTAGCGCCTGTTGCTAAAGGTGGTTGCGATAAAATACCCAGTGCTGCTTGTTGATTTTGATCTTTAACTGCATCAATCACATCTTGGGGCATTAATCCAAGACTTGCCATTTTGTTTGGATCCAACCAAATACGTATGGCATATTGCAGAAGTCCATAATTTGTGACATCCCCAACACCATAGATGCGTTTAAGTACTGGAACAATATTTATTTCTGCATAATTACTTAAGAACTTACTATCATAGAGCTTATTCTTCGAAACAAGATTAACCACTAATACCATATTTTTAGATACTTTTTTAACATTGATTCCAGCCTGATTCACAAACGTTGGTAATTTTGCCGTTGTATTTGATACATTGGCAAATACATCAGATGATGCCACATTGATATCATGTCCTGGCATAAAATTGACATTGATAGATGCATAACCAAGATTGGAACTACTTGAATTGATATAAGTAATTCCATTGACCCCATTGATAGCTTTCTCTATAGGGGTTGTGACGCTGTCAGAAACTGTTTGGGAATCTGCACCTAAAAACTGTGTTGAAACTTGGATTTGAGGAGGAACAATATCTGGTAATTGCGCAATAGGAAGTGACAACAGGCTAAGCAGTCCTATAAATACCATTAAAATTGAAATGACCATTGCAAAAATAGGTCTTCTAATAAAAAACTCAATCATATTTATGCTTGCTTCGTATTAATGTGCTTTATAATAGGGTTAACAATAACCCCTTCTTGAAGTTTCACTGTATTATCATCGACAATTAAATCATCTGTCTCTAAACCATCTAATACTTCAACCCATTTATCATGAACGTCACCAATAGTTATCGCGCGCCATGTCAACTTTTTATCTTTGTTAACAACCTGAACTTGCCTAACCCCTTGAACCTCTAACATGCGCTCAATGGGAATTAGTTTAAAATTATGTTTTGGATCGAGTGTGACGCTGACATTCACATATATATCAGGGCGTAATAAAAAATCTGAATTTCTTATTGTCGTCCTCAATAACATGGTTGAAGTATTGAGGCTCGCAATATTATCATAAAAATCAACAATACCTTGCCATTTTTTATCTTGAGCTTCTGGCAATTTAACGACCGTATGAAAAGGTTTATATTGTTTATATTTGAGAAATAAATTCATGTCGCTAATTGATGGATTAAATTCAATGCGTATAGGATCAAGTTGAACAACCTTTACCAGCTCGGTTTTATTTACCCCACTGACAAGATTACCCAAGTCAACATAACTTTTTCCTGCAAGACCATTTAATGGTGAAGTGACATCACAATAACTTAAATTTAATTTAGCTTGGTCGTAACTTCCTTGTGCTGTTTCAAGATTACCAAGCGCAGCTTGATATGCTGCAAGTTGCTGATCATAATTTGATTTTGAGACATTTTGATGTTTAACCAATTGTTCATATCGCTTTAATTGAACCGCTTGAAACGCCAAATCTGCTTGGGCTTTTTTTAGATTACCATCAGCACTAAGAAGTTGGGCCTGAAATGGTGCTTTATCAATGACATATAAAACTTCACCGCGATGAACAATATCACCTTCTTTAAAAAGGCGCTCATTTAAAAACCCTTCAACTCGTGCACGCAAAGTGACATCTTGTAAGGATTTTATGACACCAATATATTCTTTTTTCAAAGGACTAATGAGTTGCTGAGGAGGGATAACACTGACAACTGGTGCTTTCTCAGACTGACCTAATTTATTGCAAGATGCAAGAGAAATAAAAAGTGGTAAAAAACTTAAAAATAAATGTCTCATTGAACAAACATTCCTTGTTTATCATCTGATGAAAAGCATGGCATCTATTACACAAAATCCAGTATAACCAAGGCCTAGATAGATGTAAACAAAAAAGCTGTAATTACAAAGGATTATCCTCATCTAGAAAGACAGATTCAAGATGATATTTTTGGGCTAGAAACAGACCTAAATTTTTGATACCGTCTTTTTCACTTGCATGGTGACCAAGAACAATAAAGGGAACTCCAGACTCATGGGCCAAATGAAAAACCCTTTCTGAATATTCACCACTTAAGTAAGCATCTGCACCATTTAAAATGGCTTTTTCGAAGAAGTCCTGGCCACCGCCACTACAAAAAGAAAGTTTATTGATAATTTCGCGTTGGCAACCGATATATTGTACTTGCGAACCATAGATTTTCCTTGCTTGGGAAAACAACTGTTCTGAATGTTGAGTCTTCTGCAAATGACCTGACCACAGTAGACCATTTTCTTGTTGCTCTAGCTCTTGCAAATCAAATTTTTTCGCAATTGATGCATTATTGCCAAAATCAGGATAGGCATCTAACGGGAGATGGTAAGCAAACAAATTGATATTATTTTTAATGAGTAACGCGATTCTTTCTTTTTTAATTCCTCGAATACAAGCGCTTTCACCTTTCCAAAAATAAGCATGATGCACAAGTAACGCTTGAACTTTCTCATCTATTGCACGCTCAATGATTGCCTTTGAGGCAGTCACTGCTGATGCAATTTTTATAATTTCGGATGCTCCTTCTATCTGTAATCCATTCGGACAGTAATCCTGGAACAAGTGAACTTGCAATAAATCATTAATGACTTGTTCCAGAACCAGATTATTCATTAGTCACACCGCTTGATATCAGCACCAAGTGAAGCAAGTTTTTCTTCAATACGTTCATAACCTCTATCAACATGATAAATTCTATCAATAATTGTTTCACCTTCTGCAGCAAGACCTGCCAATACAAGACTTGCAGATGCTCTTAAGTCAGTTGCCATCACTGGTGCACCATTCAAATGAGGAATTCCTTTAACAATTGCTGTATTACCATTGACACGAATTTGTGCGCCCATACGTTGTAACTCATGGACATGCATGAAACGATTTTCGAAAATATTTTCTATGATCGACGAAGAACCTTCAGCGACACAATTAAGTGCCATAAATTGAGCCTGCATATCTGTTGCAAGACCTGGGAAAGGTGCGGTTGATATGTCAACAGCGTGAGGTCTATTATTTTGCATATTTAAACGAACCCAATCATCTCCTACTGTAACTTGGCCACCAGCTTCTTCAAATTTACATATCGTTGATTGTAAATGATCTGGTCTGACTTTACGAATAATGACATCACCTCTTGTGATTGCGGCAGCTGCTAAATAAGTACCTGCTTCAATTCTATCAGGTAATACAGAATAAACAGTACCTGATAGCGAATCAACGCCTTCAATTTCAATGGTATGCGTGCCAGCTCCTTCGATTTTAGCCCCCATCTGAACCAACATATTGGCAAGATCAATAACTTCAGGCTCTTTGGCTGCATTTTTGATAATTGTTTTCCCTTTGGCGAGGGTAGCAGCCATCAATATGTTTTCAGTACCAGTGACTGTCACTGTATCGAATAGGAAGGTTTTGCCTTCTAAATAACCTTTAGGGGCGCTCGCATAAATAAAGCCGTTTTTAAGCTCAATTTTAGCTCCCATTGCTTTTAGCGCTTTTAAATGCAGATCAACAGGACGAGTGCCAATCGCACAACCTCCAGGTAAAGATACCTCAGCACGTCCAAATTTAGCTAATAAAGGTCCTAATACCAAAATTGACGCACGCATGGTTTTAACCAATTCATAAGGAGCAATATATTCAGATACCGTTCGTGGATCGATATGGATACACATATCTTCCTCAATCGTCAATTTTGCCCCAAGTTGCCCTAGAAGCTCCATCATAGTGGTCACATCTTTCAAGTGAGGAACGTTTTTAAGCGTGACAATATCATCAGCAAGTAAGGCTGCAGCTAAAATAGGAAGAGCTGCATTTTTTGCACCAGAAATAATCACTTCACCTTTTAACGGTTGCGCGCCAATAATTTTCAATTTATTCATATTTTAAGTTCCATTCACTTGGAGTGTAAATTTTAAGATTAACAGCATGTAGACTACCATTGGCAATTAGATCTTGTAGATAACGATAAACATGTTTTTGCCGATTTAAGCGACTTAGCCCCTCAAAAATGGGGGAAACAATGTCAATATGAAAATGATATCCATCACCATCAACTTTGAGATGTGTGATCCCTTCTATTTTATCCAATCTTGCCTTTACTTCATCTAAATTCATGCCAATTCCAATAAATCATTCAATTCATAAAACGTCACCAATTGTAAAATCTGATTCGAGAAACGAAATAACAGGTTTTTCTTAAATTTTACTAGTGACAAACGCTTAAGTTCAACAAGCAAAGCAACGCCTGCACTATCAAAATTAGAAACATCTGATAAATCTAAAACCAGATCTTTTGTTGGCTGTTTAGAAAGATCACATTTTAACGTTTTTAGAACCAAATTAACAGTATCATAGGTTAATATTTTAGTGTCTATCTTCACCACCGTCATGATAACACTCGCTGTTGATTTTTTTCATGCATCCGATTGATAACCGCCTTTAATTCATGATCCCTTAAAGCCTGGCCGAATTGGTTCCTGAAACTATTCAGTAAACTAACCCCTTCAACGCTCAAATCATAGACTCGCCATTGACCATCATTCCCAAATACTAAATGATACACCATAGGTATACGTTGACCGTTAGTTCTTACAATGATGGTTTGAACTTGCGTAAAACGCTGCAAATTCTTGTCTCTTATAGGCATGAATTCAACTTTTTCTCCATTATACGCTGCAAGTGGTTGCGCATAAGTTCTTAACACCAGCTGAGTAAATTCTTGAGTAAATGCAGTTTTTTCAGCAGGCGTAGCAGCTACCCAAGCATTTCTGCCTAAAACTGAACGTGACATCCCTAGGGTATCAACATGGGGTAAAAAATATGCTGTAATGGCTTTTTCAATGATATGTGGATTTTGTTGCAGTTTGGCTTGATTTTTTTTCAATACCTCTATCACATCCTGATTCATTTTAATGACCATCGGCAGAGGATTTGATGCAGCCAAAATAGAATAAGAACTCGCTAAACAAAAAATGGAAAATAAAAATTTAAGTAATCTCATCGCGCACTCACCTCATTTTTTAGCGTTAAACAATAATTGTCCGATTAAATTTTCTAAAATCATTGCATCTTGGGTTTTTGCAATCTCATCGCCTGCTTGCAAAAAAGAATGCTTTGACTCAGGAGCATCAAAGCCAGGTATAATGCTAATATAATTAGCTCCCAACAAGCCTTCAGTTAATATTCGAGCACTAACATCATCAAAAGGTATGGCTTTAGATTTCTCAAGTACTAATGCTACTCTGGCATTAAGGCTTTGTGAATCCAATTTAATTTGAGCAACTTCGCCAACTTTAACCCCTGATACAGTTACTGGGGCGTGAACTCGTAAACTACCAATGTCATTGAAATTTGCATAAACGGTGTAAGTTTTAGGCTTGCTTAGATACCTAATACCACTAACCTGAAATATCAAAAAAAGTAAAGCCATAAAAGAGAGAGCCATAAAGAGGCCTACAGAGATATATATCCATTCCTGACGTTGCTTTGGCATTCACCAATCTCCAATCATTAAAGCCGTTAAAATAAAATCACTTCCTAATACACATAATGCACCAAAAACAACTGTTTTCGTGGTGGCTTGGCTTATTCCATTAGCTGTTGGGATGCAACGTAGGCCCTGATATAAGGCTATCCATAGCAAGAGCATAGCAAAAACAAAACTTTTTAGCATCCCATTTTTAACATCATGTTGCCAAGAAACTGCTGCCTGTGTATTTGACCAGAAAGTCCCAGCATCTAGCATTAAATGATGGGTGGCATACCAAAATCCGGCATAAATAGCCATGGAACAGAATATAAAATTAAGTAAAGGTAATCCGATAAATCCAGCCCAAAAACGTGGCATAATAATCCGTTTCAAAGGGTCTATTCCCATCATTTGCATTGACGCCAATTGATCGGATGCTTTTAACAAACCAATTTCAGCTGTTAAGGCAGAACAGGCCCTACCGGAAAACAACAAGGCAGATATCACAGGTCCCATTTCGCGCAGGATACTCAGCGCTATCATCGGACCGAGCTGGCTTTGCGCACCAAATTTTTGCAAGGTATGATAACCTTGTAATCCTAAAACAAGACCGATAAAAATAGCAGAAACCGCAATAATACCTAATGATTGCACGCCTAAAACATACATCTGTTTGCATATGTCTTTTGTGATTCCACGATACCAAGGTGCTTTGCTAATGGTATTTAATAAAAAAATAACCGCTTCTCCAATATGTTGCAGGCTAAGCAGCGTCAGAAACCCGATATTACGCATAAACATTAGCATTTTCATCAATGAGATCCTCGAAATATGATACTGCTGGATAATGGAAAGGCATATCCCCTTCTAATTGACCCCGCATAAATTGACCAACCTTTTTTTGCTCTGAATGCAGCAAATGTTCAGGAGTACCTTCAGCAAGCATTTTACCTGCTTCAAAAATATAGACATAATCAGCTATCAAACAAACCTCTTCGACATCATGGGATACAATAATAGATGTCATATTTAAACAGCCATTAATGTGTTTGATTAAGCGTAATAAAACTTTCATGCTAATTGGATCTTGTCCTGTAAATGGCTCATCATACAGCATAAGACTTGGATCTATGGATAAAGATCTTGCCAGAGCAACTCGTCTTGCCATGCCACCAGATAATTCGTTGGGCATTTTGAAGGCAGCCCCTCTTAAACCAACCATTTGTAATTTCATTAAGACAATATGCCGAATGAGTGATTCAGGAAGCTTACTATGGACACGAATGGGATAAGCTATATTTTCATAAACCGTTAAGTCTGTAAATAACGCATTGCTTTGGAATAAAAACCCCATCTCTTGACGTACTTTCTGGATCTTATTTTCAGAGAGTTGACACAGTTCTTGGCCCTTATAAAAAATTTCTCCTGAATCAGGAGAAATAAGTCGACTGATTAAACGAAGAAAAGTGGTTTTACCACAACCACTCGGGCCTAAAATAGCAATAATCTTGCCTCGCGGTATAGTCAAATTTAGATTTGAGAAAATGTCGCGTTGCCCAAAGTTTAAATTTACATTTTTAAGTTCGATTAAGGTATCATTCATGTATTAATCCATCCGATATTGCTTTATTTATAAATAATCAAGCAAAAAATTGTCCTTTAACTTGCGGCAAGCACAAAATAATAGTATTTTAATCTAGCAAAACATTGTCCAGAATGAAATATGAATTTTATAAAAATTGCCCTAGATGTTATTGATACAGAAACTCAAGCCCTTTTAGACATGAAAGATAGGCTCGATGAATCATTCATTAAAGCTTGTCAGCTTATGCAAGATTGTCAAGGCAAAATTATCGTTTCAGGCATCGGAAAATCTGGTTTAATTGGTAAGAAAATAGCAGCCACACTTTCGAGTACTGGAACACCTGCAATTTTTTTACATCCCACCGAAGCATCTCATGGTGACTTTGGAATGCTCCAAGCAAATGACTTAATTCTTGCTATTTCACATTCAGGTAACACTGAGGAGCTCTGCAAACTTTTTCCATTTATCCAAGCCAAGAGGGTCGCAATGATTGCCATGACGAGTAACCCTCAAAGTATTCTTGCAAAAAATGCAAGCATTGTACTCAACTATGGTAACGCCAAAGAAGCCTGTCCATTGGGACTTGCACCCACAACATCGACGACACTGTCCTTAGTGCTTGGTGACGCACTCGCTATCTGTCTTTTGCAGGCTAAAAATTTTAAAGAACACGATTTTGCATTGAATCATCCAGGTGGTAGTTTAGGTAAAAAATTCATTCAAGCCATGAGTTTGGCGCAAAAAAATACAGCAATTCCTATTGTAATGGAAGATTGTATGCTTCCCGAAGCCTTAATTGAGGTTTCAAGAAAAAAATTAGGCATGACTTGTGTGATCAATCAGGCCAAAGAATTGGTTGGCGTTTTAACCGATGGTGATATACGGCGCTGTTTGATGAACCAAGTCGATATCTATCAAACCAAAGTATCTGCGATAATGAATATGCACCCCATCACCATTTCAACTAATGTTTTGGCGCAAGATGCATTAATAAAAATGCAAAAAAAAGCAATTACCGCATTGATTATTGTCAATCAAAAACATCAACCAGAAGCTGTATTACATATTCATCATCTGATACGATCTGGTTTTAGTATCGAAGGAGCCCAAGTTGAATCCACTTTATCATAAAGCACTACCTATAAAATGTCTTGTTCTCGATTTAGATGGCGTATTAACCAATGGTCAAATTCATCTTGATAATGAAGCTAGAGAATTAAGAAGCTTTAATATTCAAGATGGTTTTGGGATTAAATTATTACAAGCTATTGGATTTAAAGTTGCTATCATTACAGGT
>RGPR01000052.1 GCA_010030245.1 Gammaproteobacteria bacterium | reverse complement strand
GCACTTCGAAATGTTGTTGAAGCCTATGGTGGGATGACAAAACTAGCTGAAAAATCTTCAAAAGGCAGAAGTAGTCTTTACAAAACCATGTCTACAACAGGAAATCCCTACTTGAGAAATACAAACGAAATTTTACAATCACTCGGATTTCATTTGTCTGTGATACCTAATAACCATACTCAAGATAAAATAGCTTAACTTAAATTTACACTTTACAGCACGATCTTTAGTCCACCGTCTGTTAGGGAAGTGGTTTTAATAAGCCTGATTAATTTTATGACTAGTCTTATTATTAACCTTTCTGCATAATGCAAATACTATATCCTATATTCCCGCGAATTTTTTGAGCACCAAATGAATTAGGAAGAGTTTAATTCTGTTAGCCCATATACTTTACAAGCGGTCTCTCCAGCAAAAGATGATGAAGATGGGGAATTATATAATGTGGCAGCAGCAACACATAAAATAATCAGCTCATTCGTAGCAGATTTTGATGCATTACCCGCACCTGCAGATAAATTAGCAGAAGTAGCAAGACAAGCCGCTAGATTGGCAGTTTTAGCTTGGGGTTCTGCTAGAGATGCATTCAAAACAGCAAGTACTGCACAAAGATATGAATATACCGCCGATAATGCATCAGTTGTATTGGCTTTGGAGTCAATATTAGGATTAGCAGATGATTTGGCAATAAAATTAGAGAATTCATTAGCTGCGTTTGAAAAAGTAGAAACAGCATTATTGGCATACGCCACAGTAACAAGTGCTGAAACCGCTGAAGAAATATCATTATTTCAAGCATCACGAATCAAATGTCTATTAAGTGTTCGTGTTTTAGTAGCGCTCATCGGATCTGCTGCTATAGCTGTTACTGCATTTCTGATGTCACGAGAAAGTGATATAAGTTGTGTAAATTGTAGAAGTTAATATTTCATCTTACCTGGCGCTTAGTATTGGTATTTAAAGAATATGGCACTGTTTCTTATTTTTCATTTTAAGATTAAAGGAAGCATAAAATTCAGGAACATTGGCAATTGTGCCATTAACTCGATATATACCCGGTGGATGATTGTCAGTTAACGCTCGTCTTAAGGCTTCTCTATCTTTTATTTTACCAGCCCATACATGGGCAAAATTAATAAAAAATTGTTGCATCGGGTTAAAATTTAAGATGTGCTCATTATTTACCTTGCTGGCTTTAAGTGCGGCAAAGGAAAGCTTAATGCCTTCTAAATCAGCTAACGCTTCCCCACTGATAAGCTGGCCATTAAGATGTAGCTTGCTATTTTGAACAGGATATTGTGAAAACTGTTGCACAATACATTCTAGCTTGTGGTGGTATGCAAACCAGTCGGCATCACTCCACCAATTCATTAGATAGCCATCACCATCAAACTGAGAACCTTCATCATCAAAACCATGGAACAGTTCATGTCCCATGACAACGCCAATGCCGCCATAATTAATGCCTATTGGGGCGCGCACATCAAAGAAGGGGGATTGCAAAATGCCTAACGGAATATTGATTTGATTATTAGAAGCATTGTAGGAGGCATTGACTGTTTGTGGTGGCATCGACCAATCATTCGGGTCAACCGGTTTATTAATCTTTTTCCAATCACGTTTAATTTCAAATTGACGAATTATGCGCATATTTTCGACAAAACTTTGAGAGCTTATTTTTAATTTACTATAGTTTAATGATGATTTTGGATAACCAATACGAGCACGCATCTTTGAGAGTTTTTTCAATGCATTTATACGGGTTTCTTCGCTAAGCCAAGTCGCTCTAGGAATAGCGTTTTCCATTTCAGTTTTAATTCGTTGATAGATTTGTTCTGCTTTTTTGATGTCTCCTGCTTTATGATATTGTTGAACGTATAGATCACCTAAAGCAAAACCCAAGTATTTATTGATGCCAGATACCACGGTTAGCCAACGGGGTGAGCAGCGTTTATTCCCCTGAATAGCTCTAGAAAACAGGCATGCAGCAAGGCTATAGTCTCGATCGAGATAAGGTGCATATTCGTGAAGAAGATGTGCGAGTAAATAAAACTTAATGGTCGAGTCTGAGGTTTTATTGATTATCTCATTTAATGCGTGCAGATAGTCGGGTGTTGCATTATTAATGGGGATGATATCTGCAAAGCCAATTGTTTCAAAGTAAATATCTAAATGAAGTGCTGGGTAATGTTCAATAATATTTAATGTATTACTGCGATTATCGATTTGTCGTGGATTTCTAAAAAAAGCTTTTTCGTGGAAATACTGAGCCAGTGAACGTTCAAAGGCCCACACATCCTTCGCTTTTTTATAAGCATCATCAGGGGCTAAATTGATATTGATGAACAAACGTTTCAAATATAACAAATAGCTTGCTTGAATAGACTTCGCATTTTTTCCAGATTTGAAGTAATAGTTTTTAGCTGGAAGCAGTAAACCACTTTCTTGAATATTGGCAATTTTAAAATGACGATGATGATAATCAAAAAATGATGTAAATTTGAAGAAAACTGGGACGTCAATCTGATGGAGAAGGCCAATAGTTTGGGCTAAGTCTTGATCGTTATGAATGGTTTTAATTTGTTGGATAAAACCTAACAAAGGGGTGTCTTTTGTTTTTTCAATGGTTCTAATATCGAGGCCACTTTGATACAGTGCATAAAGTTGTTGATTGATTTTTTTAGCATAGGCATCCTCTTGCGAGGGGAGTTTTTCAAGTAAATGCCTAAGGCGTAATAAATTAGCTTTGCCTAATTTTCGAAAAATACTCCATTGCGCAAAATCGTTTGGGATAGGGTTGTTTTTAATCCATTCGTCATTGCTATATAAAAAAAAGTTTTCCTCCTGAGAAATAGTCGTATTCATCCAATCTTTATGGATAAACTCATCAGGATGAAGATTTTTTTTAGCCCAAGAGAGACTGGGGAGCAGACAACATATTACAACGATCGTTATACGTTTTAACATGCAACAAGAATCAAATTAAAAAAAAATACTATAACCTAGATTTTTATGGATAGCGAGTAGGCGTAAAGATTATTTATCTAGGCAAAATCCCTGCCTCTGAAATAAGCCTCTTGCGAAAGTTTGGCTTCCTCAAAGCCCCATTCAAGAAATACTATTAAAAAGATCAAAAACCTTAATACTCTTTTTGATTTTTTATTGTTCGAAACCGCTTTGAGAATGTTTTTATATCGATCAAGCTGTGGTATATTTTACTATATTCAAAATATAGTAAAAGGAATTACTGTTATAAAACTGATTGAGGGTGCAAATGCATAAAGAATTTTCTAACGAACAGCAAGCTGAACAAGCCCAATTTAAAAAAATATTAGAATCCTTAAATGCTAGTTTTGACAGTAAATCTAATTTTCATCAAAAACTAATAAACTTCGCTAAAGGATTAGGCTACCCAGTAAAAGATGATGGTATCTGCAATGGATTTACTTGGCGATGGATAGAAGCAATATTAACAAATCAAACATCCTTGTTTCTTGAAAGAATACAAATAATTCTTGAATTTCCAAAAGCCTCAGGTATAGATCAATTGGAACCCTTAACAAAACTTGACATCAAAGCTTTTTTAGAAAGTTTATTGCTTTTTCAATATGCCGAGTTAAGTGCCAATATTTTAAAAAAACCTCTTTCCCAAGAAAATAGGAAAGAAATAAGTACAATTGCATCCTCACAAGCAATGGAAGAAGCAGGTGGATTTAAAGTAAGCCAACCGATTTACTACGGTAACTTCGATAAAGTAGATTTTAGGTATTTGCTAACAGAGCTTCAAGAAAAAATTAAAAAAACAGACTACATAGACCCCATTCCTTTTTTATTAACTTGTATCAGCCAATCGGGTGCTTTTCATGCTATTAGTATCGTTTACAAGCCGGGAGGCCTCTGGCAATTCATGGATATTAACAGGTTCCCCAATATACCAGAGCTTGAAATTGATGCATTGATAGAAAACCTTGAACAGGAAAGTTTTAATAATTTTCACGCTTTTACTATACAAGCCGTTTTACCTATGGAAGAAAAGAAGGGTTTTGCATGGGATGATATGTCTTTTGGCAAACAAATAACAGATCAGTTGACAACTCAAAATATGAAAAAATTGCTATATCTAGCTGCATCAAAAGGTCATCTTGAGGTTGTTAAAGCGTTGCTAGATGGCGGAGTAGACCCCAATCAAGCAGCAACTAATGGCATCACACCTCTTTTAATTGCTGCATCAATAGGTCATCTTGAGGTTGTTCAGGCATTGCTAGCTGGCGGAGTAGACCGCAATCAAGCAGCAACTAATGGCATTACACCTCTTTTGATTGCTGCATCAATAGGTCATCTTGAGGTTGTTCAGGCGTTACTAGATGGAGGAGGAGACCCCAATCAAGCAGCAACTAATGGCGCTACACCTCTTTTTCTCGCTGCATCAATAGGTCATCTTGAGGTTGTTAAAGCGTTGCTAGCTGGCGGAGTAGACCGCAATCAAGCAGCAACTAATGGCGCTACACCTCTTTTGACTGCTGCACAAAATGGTCATCTTGAGGTTGTTCAGGCGTTGCTAGCTGGCGGAGTAGACCCCAATCAAGCAGCAACTGATGGCATCACACCTCTTTTGACTGCTGCACAAAATGGTCATCTTGAGGTCGTTAAAGCGTTATTAGCTGGCGGAGGAGACCCCAATCAAGCAGCAACTAATGGCGCTACACCTCTTTTGACTGCTGCACTAAATGGTCATCTTGAGGTCGTTAAAGCGTTACTAGCTGGCGGAGTAGACCCCAATCAAGCAGCAACTGATGGCATCACACCTCTTTTTCTCGCTGCATCAAAAGGTCATCTTGAGGTTGTTAAAGCGTTGCTAGCTGGCGGAGTAGACCCCAATCAAGCAGCAACTGATGGCATCACACCTCTTTTGACTGCTGCACAAAATGGTCATCTTGAGGTTGTTAAAGCGTTACTAGCTGGCGGAGTAGACCCCAATCAAGCAGCAACTAATGGCGACACACCTCTTTTTCTCGCTGCATCAAAAGGTCATATTGAGGTCGTTAAAGCGTTATTAGCTGGCGGAGTAGACCCCAATCCAGTAGTAACTGATGGCATCACACCTCTTTTGACTGCTGCACAAAATGGTCATCTTAAAGTCGTTTTAGCATTGCTGGCTAGAAAAACAGACCTTGACAATCCTAGAACTAATGATGCTGCTACACCTTATTTGTGTGTTGCACAAAACGGTTATCATATGGTCATTAAAGCATTGTTAGCTAGAAAAGCTGCCGCCAATAATCCAGATTCGGACTTGATCATAATGCAACTTTTAACGCATTACTTGCGGCTTCCACCAGGTTCAAGCAGCGCAAAACCCATCTTAGATGCCATAGCAAGACTTGCCAATGACAAGAGTTCAAATTTCGAAGAAAGCATTGGGTGCATCTACACCCTGCATTTACAACATCGGTTTATTGCGGCTTTCATCATCAAGCGATTTATCCAATTTTGTCTGGTTTTGCCATTTATATACGTGGTATGGAAGGGGCAACTCACTAAAACCAATACTGAATGTGCTATCGCTGAATTCAAGGAAAAATATCCCTTAAACCCGAACCTTGCGGCGCGCAACGAAAGTGCACCTTCACTATTCTAAGGAGTTCTGTTAAATGAAAACAAGCTGTAACATTTAGGTAAAACTATATTTTATGCGATAAAGTTAGTGTGATAATAACCCAATTTTTTGTAACATAACGTATTATTTTCTTGCTTAAAGAATAATTAAGTACCATATTTAAAATAGGTTTTTTGTTTTTAAAAAGTGTAGTATTTATGTTTAAGCGGGTTTATGAACTATTAACATTAATGATCCCACTGATTTTTATCGGCCTGGTAGCAGGCATTATTTATTTCATGAATAATATATTTCTGGCGCATTTAAACCCAACCTCATTTGCAGCAGGTGGATTGGTTGGATGGTTATATAGCGTTTTTTTTGTCATTATTTATGGAATTTTAGGATCACTTAATGTCCTGGTTTCACATGAGTATGGACAAAAAAACATTAGAAATATCACACATATTCTAAGAGATGGTTTTATCTGTGCCTTGCTCCTGGCTGTACCCTCTTTTATATTATTCTGGAATATTGCAGATCTATTTTTGTGGCTTGGACAAGCTGAAGAGGTGGTCTATCTTGCAAGGCCTTACCTTCATGCATTGGCAATCGGTATTTTGCCAAACCTATTTGTGATATCTATTTTAGAAACTTTAATTGGCGTTGGCCATATACGTACGGTGTTTCAAATTACATTGGTTAGTGTGGTGCTAACAGTGTGTTTTAGTTACGCTTTTATTTTTGGTCAATTTGGTTTTCCGATGCTTGGTGTAGCAGGAGCGGGCTGGGGAATTACTTGTGGTTCAGTGGCGACAATGATTTTTGTTGTTGGATATATCTATTTTGATAAACCTTATCAATCCTATATGTTAGCTGCTTTTAACCTACAAAAACCTTCTTTTATCTACGATATTTTAAAAATCGGTTTTCCAATTGGACTGATGTATTTTATCGAAGTTGGCTTTTTTTTCGTGATGAGTATATTAGTCGGCCAATTGGGTCATGAATATCTCGCGGCAAATCAAGTGGCATTACAATATGTCGGCATGATGGTCGGGGTATTGTTTAATCTGACTCAAGGTATTACTGTGCGTATAGGGCATTTGCTTGGTGGAGGGGGTAAAAAAGAGATTCTGTATACAATCGGTATAGGCGTAATATTTTCTGTCCTATTGGTTTTGTTGATAGCACTCATCAACGTGATTAAGCCACAGTTGTTGATATCAATTGATTTTGATGTACATGATAGTAAAAATATTTTGCTGATATCGTATGCCAAAACATATATCAGTTTTGCAATGTTCTTTTTGTTTTTTCAGGCTGTCCGCCTTTCATTATTTGCAGCCCTTAGGGCATATAAAGATACCATTTTTTTGTTTTGGGCTTCATTGATAACAGTATGGTTTGTGGCTTTGCCACTAGGCCATTATTTAGCACATAGCGCTAATTTTGGGGTTGAAGGCTACTGGATTGGGATGATTATTGCAGGTATATTTAGTTGTTTCCTTTTTTCTTGGCGCCTCTATCTGCTCTATCAAAAACAAAATGACAGAATTTGATCATTTTTTCAATTATATGTTATTTTATAGCTCCTTTAGATCAAAAAAATAAATATCTGCTATAATTAAATCGTAAACAACATTACGAGGTTATAGTCAAATGAGCATGATATGGCATGATCAAAAGCATGATGATTATTCAGATTCTGATGAAAATATCAATGTTTGGGATAAAGAAATTGACAATAAATCTAATAAAAATGCAAAACGGCAAATGATAAAGCGAAAACTGGAAGAAAAAATGGAAATACGTCGGATTCGTGCAGAAATTAATGATTATGAGCAAGAACTGGATGAAGGCTTCAATTGGGATGATTATGATAAAAAATAAGAAATTTAGCGACTTGCTTGAAGCTGGCTCGCTTTTAAGACATTTTGCAGTAGGCTTGTGACTGTCATTGGCCCTACGCCACCTGGCACTGGGGTAATATAGGCTACTTTATGCTTGGCGTCTTGGAAATTAACATCTCCGCGAATACTGTTATCAGGCAAACGATGTATGCCGACATCTATCAATACTTGATGACTTTGTAGGGCTTGGGTATCAATAATATCCAAGTGACCAGTTGCTGTGATAATAATATCGGTCTTTTTTAGGAAAGAATGAATATCTATGGTTTGTGAATGACAGATGGTCGGGGTGGCTTTTTTAGCCAGTAATTCCAACATCATCGGGCGGCCAACAATCCGGCTTGCGCCAATGATTAAGCAATTTTTTCCCTTTAAGTCAATTTGATAATGCTCAAGCAATTGAATAACACCATACGGTGTACATGAACGCAACAAAGGATCCCCAAGAGCAAGACGCCCCAAATTATAAGGATGAAAACCATCAATATCCTTATAAATATCTATACTTTCTAAGATCTTGGAGGTATTGATATGTTCTGGGAGTGGCAACTGTACAATCATCCCGTGGATATTGTGATCTTGATTACAAATCTTGATTTCTTTTAAAAGGATATGTTCAGAAACCTTATCATCGAAGCGTTTGACGATACAATCAATACCGACTTTTAACGCTGCTTGTTGCTTTCGTTGGACATAAATTTCTGATGCAGGATTAGAGCCAATTAAGAAAACCACAAAACGAGGAGTAACCTTAAGCTCCTGGCAAATATTGGCAAGCTCTTGTCTTTTTTGTTGTGCAAGTTGTTGACCATCAAGAATAATTGCTGTCATCTGTTGCCTTTTTTGCAGAAAAATAATGAAATTATAACATAGTTTTTTTGGCCAGAGCATATGTGATTGATTTTAGGGCCTCTCTTGCTTACGTGAAGCTGGAGATAATTCCTAAAAATACGGAAAAAGTCAAAGACAAATGCATGATAATCAGCTAAAATTCTTCTTATTTGATTGGATAATTCATGAGAATTGCCCTAAGAATTGAGTATGACGGTAGTCAATATCATGGTTGGCAGGCGCAAACGAATTTACGTACGGTACAATTTCAATTGCAAGAAGCCTTAGCTAAGGTAGCAAATCATGATATCGAAGTCGTTTGTGCTGGACGGACAGATACAGGTGTCCATGCGAGCCATCAAATTATCCATTTTGACACCCATAGCCAACGGTCCTTGCGTGCTTGGGTGCATGGTAGCAATAGTTTTTTACCCAAAGATGTCTGTGTAAAGCATGCCTATCATGTTAAAGATGACTTTCATGCGCGTTATTCAGCTACTGCAAGACGCTATCGATATGTCATCTATAATTCCTCAATACGTCCTGCGTTGCTCAGAGGTCAGGTCTCCTGGCAATACCGTCATCTTGAACACAGTTTCATGCATCAGTCTGCGCAGTGTTTGATAGGTGAGCATGATTTTACCTCTTTTCGCTCGGTTGAGTGCCAATCGAATACCCCTATGCGAGATGTGAAAATGTTGAAAGTATTTCGTCATGGCCATTATGTGGTGATAGATATTATGGCGAATGCTTTCCTTCATCATATGGTAAGAAATATAGCAGGTGTATTGATTGCTGTTGGTTCAGGGCGCCAGCCTGTCGATTATGTGAAGCAAGTCTTACTCGCCAAAGATCGTCGCCTTGGCGCTGAAACAGCTTGCCCTTATGGCCTGTATTTAGTTGGTGTATGCTACCCAGAACATTTTGGTATACCAGGTGAAACAATAAGCCCTTGGTTTTTAACTTAATTGGATGTTGAGAGATTCTTATGAGTGTTGAACAAGAAAAAATACCAAATCATTTCATTAGCCAAAAGATTGAGGCAGATTTAGCCTCTGCAAAACATCAAACTGTGATCACACGTTTTCCACCTGAGCCTAATGGTTATTTACATATTGGACATGCAAAATCAATCTGCTTAAACTTTGGTTTAGCGGACCATTATCATGGTAAATGTTTTATGCGTTTTGATGATACCAATCCCATGACCGAAGAACAAGAATACATTGATGCCATCTTAGAAGATGTGAAATGGTTAGGTTACCACTGGTGTGATATCACTTATTCTTCTGATCATTATGAATTTCTCTATCAATGCGCACTCGATTTGATTAAAAAAGATCTTGCCTATGTCGATAGCAGTAGTGCTGAGGAAATTCGTAGTAACCGTGGTAGCTTACAAGAGCCAGGTAAAAATAGTCCGTATCGCAATCGTTCGATTGAAGAAAATGTATCCTTGTTTGAAGGGATGAGGGCTGGAAAATATCAAGATGGTCAACATGTGTTAAGAGCGAAAATTGACATGGCGGCAGCCAATGTCAATATGCGAGACCCAGTATTATATCGTATCCGCCATGTACCGCATCCTCGTACCAATGATGCGTGGTGTATTTACCCCATGTATGATTATGCACACCCTTTGTGTGATGCGATGGAATATATCACTCACTCACTTTGCACGCTTGAATTCCAGGATCATCGTCCACTATATGATTGGTTTATTAGCAACTGCCAAGTTCCGGCAAAACCCGAACAAACAGAATTTTCGCGTTTAAACGTGTCGCATACGGTCACCAGTAAGCGTAAACTTCGTCAATTGGTTGAAGATGGGCATGTTGATGCTTGGGATGACCCTCGTCTCCCAACCATTCGTGGGATGCGTCAACGAGGTTATCCAGCACTAGCCCTTAGAAAATTTTGTGAATTGGTGGGTATTTCAAAAAGTGATTCTATTATTGATATGACTTTATTAGAAGAATGTGTCCGTGAAGTGCTGAATGCGACAAGTCTTCGTTACATGGTGGTTATTGATCCTGTTAAGGTGCTTATTCGAAATTTAAAGGATTCAACAGAACCACATCTTGCCTCCCTTAATCCTCAACAGCCTGATGCCCCTAAGCGTCAGTTAGATTTAACTCATGAAATCTATATTGAACGCAGTGATTTTATGCTTGAACCTTCAAAAGATTTCTTCCGTCTGGCCCCAGGAAAAGAAGTTCGTCTTCGCCATAATTATGTGATCAAATGTGAAGATGTTGAACTTGATGATCAGGGTGAGGTGAAAGTCATTTATGCTTCAGCTGATTTAGATACTTTAGGTAAAAACCCAGAAGGACGAAAAGTCAAAGGGGTAATTCATTGGGTATCAGCAAAAGATGCCAAACCAATTGATGTGGTACTTTATGATCGGCTATTTATGCATGAAAACCCAGGCGCTGTTGATAATTTTACGCAGTATTTGAATCCAAATTCAAAAAAACAAGTGAAGGCTTATGCTGAACCAGCTTTAGAACACTTGCAAAATAATGAAGTTGTTCAATTTGAGCGTTTAGGCTATTTTAAAAAAGATGAGGCAAGCTTATTTCACCGTGTTGTCGATTTAAAAAATAGCTGGGAAAAAATAAAATAAGGCCATGATATGCTCAAACTATTCAATTCATTAAGCAAACAAAAAGAGATTTTTAAACCCCTAATTGATGGGCATATTTCAATGTATGTCTGCGGGGTAACGGTGTATGATCATTGTCACTTGGGGCATGCACGTTGTATGGTGGTCTTTGACATGATGACTCGTTATTTCCGTCATCTTGGTTATCATGTCAAACTTGTCCGTAATATCACTGATATAGATGATAAAATCATTCGTAAAGCCCATGAATTGAACTGCAGCTTTGAAGAGGTAAGTCAGCGCTTTATTCAAAGTATGCAAGACGATGCCAAGGCGCTTTTCTTACAAGCGCCAAGTATAGAACCGAAGGCTACTGAGCACATTGAAGATATTATCAAGCTGATTCAAATACTCTTAGATAAACACATGGCGTATCTTGCTGATAATGGGGATGTGTGTTTTGCAGTTGAAGATTTTAAGGATTATGGCAAGTTATCTCGTCAGGATATAGATCAATTGCTCGCTGGTGTTCGAGTAGAAGTCGACGCCGCAAAACGTTCGCCACTTGATTTTGTCTTGTGGAAACGCTCTAAAACAGGTGAGCCTTCTTGGTCATCGCCCTGGGGTGAAGGTCGACCTGGCTGGCATATTGAGTGCTCGGCCATGGCAATGGCGCATCTTGGTCCACAAATTGATATTCATGGTGGCGGTTTAGATTTGCAATTTCCCCATCATGAAAATGAAATAGCCCAAAGTGAAGCTTGCACAGAAAAAAACTTTGCCAATTATTGGTTACATGTTGGTCTACTGCAAATCAATCAAGAAAAAATGGCCAAATCAACAGGTAATTTTCTAACAATTAAAGATGCTTTGGCTAAATTCCCAGCTGAGGTGATCAAATTATTTTTTATGTCAGCACATTATCGCAGCCCTTTAAATTACACCGAAGATCGCTTAAATGAAGCGCATAAGGGTTTAGCAAGGTTGTATCAAACTTTAAAAAACTTTCCATCATCAGAACATGAATTGAATCCAGAGTGGATGGCTCGTTTTGATATAGCGATGAATGATGATTTTAATACATCAGATGCCTTAGCGCTGATGTTTGAGTTGGCTAATGAAATCAATAGAAGTGGAAAAATAGATTTGATTGCAAGTCTGCAAGCAATGGGCGATATACTTGGTATTTTGCAACTTGATC
>RGPR01000051.1 GCA_010030245.1 Gammaproteobacteria bacterium | reverse complement strand
CTTCATGAGTATGGGAATAAGTTGTTCTGCAGGTATACAACCGTATGTTTGATATTCAGGAGGCACGATGACATAAAAAGCTTTAGCCGGGGAGACAAGGTCGCCACTTTGAATAAGGCGATATAAAGCCACCCTGGCATAATTGCGAGATACTTTGAATTCTTCCAAAATCTCTTCAATCGTGAAGGCTCGTTTCCCATATTTCCTGAGCTGTTTTATGTAAGACTGTAGATTCATATAATTACCATGCTTCCAAAATTACAAATAGTGTAATTATATGAACATGATACATCTATTTTCAGGAGAGCGCAAGCAAAATGTTTAATTTTTTGTATCAGCATGTCCGTATAATTACTCATAATGTAATTATAGCCACATGGTAAGCTTAAAAATATTAATGAAACCTAAAGGACATGACAAGCTTATTTTGAACAAACGCCTTAATTATCGAAAACAGTAAAAATAGATAATAGCGCCGATTTTTCCGACATTCCGCACCCTAGTTTAAGAATAAATTTTAATAAAGGTTTTTCCAATGGCATTAAAGAGTAGCAGGTGTCTCTCATGGGTTGCAAAATCTGTTCCCAGATTTTATAGATGTTTTTATAAGGAAATCTATCAACTTTAACGCCTTAATTTCTTTGTAGTGATAGCAAGCCCTGTTATCTTTTTAGGCGCTCATAAAAACATTTGCATGATAACTATTGAGCCTGATTTGATTGCAAGCTATAGTTTCAATCATTCCTTTATTTTTGAGTTTACAGCGATGTTTTTACAAGATGAAACCCTAAAACTCCTGCAACACAGTGTTCATCAATTTGCACAAAAAGAAATTGCGCCTTTGGCTCATGATATTGATGCCAATAATCAATTCCCTCATCATCTCTGGCGCGCCATGGGCGAGATGGGGTTGCTAGGGATAACCGTCAGTGAAGAATTTGGTGGCGCCAATATGGGCTATCTTGCCCATGCGATAGTGATGGAGGAAATTTCACGCGCTAGTGCATCAGTTGGCTTAAGTTATGGCGCCCATAGTAATTTATGCGTGAACCAAATTTATCGTCATGGCACCCAGGCTCAAAAGCATAAATATTTACCCAAGCTCATTTCTGGGGAATATGTGGGTGCCCTTGCCATGAGTGAGACAGGTAGTGGCTCTGATGTTGTCAGCATGAAACTAAAAGCTGAAAAAACAGATGGCGGTTATATATTAAACGGTAGCAAAATGTGGATCACCAATGGTCCTGATGCCGACGTGCTCGTGGTTTATGCCAAAACCTCACCTGAACTCAAATCAAAAGGCATTAGCACTTTTTTAATTGAAAAAGACATGCCAGGATTTTCCACGGCGCAAAAACTTGATAAGTTAGGCATGCGTGGTTCTAATACCTGTGAGCTGGTATTTCAAGATTGCTTTGTACCCAGTGAACATATTTTAGGAAATCTTAATCAAGGTGTCAGTGTCTTAATGAGTGGGCTAGATTATGAACGCGTGATTTTAGCTGCAGGCCCAGTTGGCATCATGCAAGCCTGCCTAGATGTTGTACTCCCCTATGTCCATGAACGTCAACAATTTGATACCCCTATTGGTGAATTTCAATTTATCCAAGGTAAAATTGCCGACATTTACACCCATTTAAATGCATCAAGAGCCTTGCTGTATCAGACCGCACAAGCCTGTGATTTAAATTGTATTACACGCAAAGATGCCGCCAGTGTTATTTTATTTGCTGCAGAACAAGCAACCCAATGCGCCCTTCAAGCTATTCAAATCTTAGGTGGGAATGGTTATATCAATGAGTACCCAACAGGAAGATTACTGCGCGATGCCAAACTCTATGAAATTGGTGCTGGTACTTCTGAAATTAGACGCTTATTAATTGGCCGTGAACTGTTCCAAGGAGCAAGTGATGTTCGATGAAATTGTCATCGTTGGCGCAAAACGCACCCCCATTGGCGGCTTTATCGGCAAACTAAGTCATTTAAACGCCATTGATCTCGGGATCATGAGCCACTTAGCTGCCATCGAGCAAACTGGCATTCAAAAGGAATGCATTGATGAAGTATTTATGGGTTGCGTTCTCACTGCAGGGCTTGGCCAAGCCCCGGCAAGACAAACAGTAATTCGTGCCGGCATGCCTCATCATGTCCCTGCCTCAACGCTCAATAAAGTTTGTGGCTCAGGCATGCAGGCGTTACTTTGTGCGCATGACAGCATTGCCACAGGGCGCAAACAAATTGTCCTTGCAGGCGGCATGGAAAGCATGTCGAATGCCCCTTATTTATTACCTAAAGCACGAAAAGGCATGCGTATTGGTCACCAAGAATGCATCGATAGCATGTGGTTTGATGGACTACAAGATGCCTATGAACAAAAACTCATGGGCTGTTTTGGCGAGCTTGCTGCTAAAACCTTACACATCAGTCGTGACGCCCAAGATACATTTGCCAGGCAGTCGATGGAAAAAGCACTACGCGCCCAAAAAAATGGTGCTTTTTTAGCAGAACTTGCCATTGTTATCGACGCCCAGGAAACCGTGATTGCAGATGAGCAACCTAATGAAGCCAAGCTCGATAAACTGCCACGTTTAAAACCCGTCTTTGCACAAGAAGGTTCTATTACCGCAGGCAATGCGAGCTCTATTGCTGATGGTGCCGCAAGCCTTGTGCTCATGAAAAAATCACAAGCACTCGCCATGGGACTCAAACCTCTTGCTGCTATCAAAGGGTTTAGTCAACATGCCCAAGCACCTGAGTGGTTTACCACAGCCCCTGCCCATGCCATCAACAAATTATTGCAACAACTCAATTGGCAAGTGGGGGATGTTGATCTATGGGAAATTAATGAAGCCTTTGCAGTGGTCGCCATTGCAGCGCAACAGGCCTTAAATATTCCAGATGAGCGCATCAATATTCATGGCGGCGCCTGCGCACTGGGCCACCCCATTGGGGCGAGTGGTGCAAGAATTGTGGTAACTTTAATCAATGCCATGCTTCAACATCAAAAACAAAATGGGGTTGCAGCCATTTGTATTGGTGGCGGTGAAGCTTTGGCGATGGCGGTGAGCTTATGTTAAATCATCCTTATTTAAAACTCTTAGGTCTGGCTTTGATTATTCCTTTTTTCATCCCTTTCCTGTCTAAAATATTGGTATACATCAGAATTCTAAATATACTGACCGATCATTACGCCATACTCATGCTCAATCAATTCAATCAATTCTTTAATCTTGATCTTCCAAGAAAATTGGCCGCCATGATAAGTCTGATGTTTTGGCCGATAGTTGGCACCATCCTGATTGATTTATTTTATCGTTACCTACTTAAAAAAACATTTAATCAATATATTATCTGTGCGATATTATTATGGTTATTTTTTAATTGTGGCAGATTTTTAGTGCACTAGGGACAGTCATGAGCAGTTTACAAAGTCACATCCATATTCATAGCGATATGTTTAAAACCAACCAAGAACAGATGCAAGTCGCGCTGGATCAACTGGGCGCAATTCAAGCTGAGATTTGTCTTGGTGGTGGGATTAAAGCCCAAGAAAAGCATCGTCATCAAGGCAAGTTGCTGCCAAGAGAACGTATCAATTATTTACTTGATCCCAATAGCCCTTTCTTAGAAATTGGACAATTGGCTGCCTACAAGGTTTATGAAGATGCGGTCCCAAGTGCCGGTGTTATTGCAGGTATTGGACAAATTCATGGGAAAGATTGCATGGTCATCTGTAATGATGCCACCGTCAAAGGTGGGACCTACTATCCCTTAACTGTTAAAAAACACCTCCGTGCACAAGAAATTGCCAAAGAAAATCATCTGCCTTGCGTTTATCTGGTGGATTCTGGTGGTGCATTTTTACCCATGCAAGATGAAGTATTCCCAGATAAAGAACACTTTGGTCGCATTTTTTTTAATCAAGCACAACTGTCAGCACAAAATATCCCCCAGATTTCAATTGTCATGGGCTCATGTACTGCAGGTGGGGCTTATGTTCCTGCAATGTCTGATCAAGTGGTGATGGTAAAAGAGCAAGCCACCATCTTTTTGGGTGGGCCACCGCTTGTCAAGGCCGCAACTGGAGAGGTCGTGGATGCTGAAACCTTAGGCGGGGCGATGGTGCACTGCGAACAATCTGGCGTTGCTGATTATTTTGCGCTTGATGACTACCACGCCTTAGAAATTGCCAGAGATATCATCAAACAAATTCCTGGCAAGGCTGATTTTTATCCGATGGGAAAAGACATCAAAGAACCTCTTTATCCGGCAACAGAACTCGATGCACTTGCCCCTAGTGACTTAAAAAAACCTTTTGATATCAAAGAAGTGATTGCTCGTCTCGTTGATGACTCAGCATTTTCTGAATTTAAAGCGCTATTTGGTAAAACACTGGTATGTGGCTTTGCCAAAATTTATGGCTATCCAGTTGGTATCATTGCCAATAATGGTATTTTGTTTGCTGAAAGCGCGCAAAAAGGGGCACATTTCATCCAATTATGCACCCAGCGTAAAATCCCATTGGTGTTTTTACAAAACATCACAGGTTTCATGGTGGGGCAAAAATATGAGGCTGGTGGCATTGCCAAACATGGTGCCAAAATGGTTGCTGCAGTTGCAAATGCCTTGGTGCCTAAAATCACCATCTTGATTGGTGGCAGTTTTGGTGCAGGTAACTATGCCATGTGCGGGCGAGCTTATAGCCCCCGTTTTCTCTGGGCATGGCCCTCAAGTCGTATCAGTGTTATGGGTGGAGAGCAAGCCGCCAACGTCTTAAGTCAAATTAAAATGGATAAACTAGAGGCGCTGGGGCAAGAGCTCAGCCAAGCTGAAATAGAGGCTTTTAAAGCGAAGATGCGGGCGCAATATGAAACCCAAGGCCACCCCTATTACGCCACTAGTCGCCTATGGGATGATGGGATCATTGCACCACATGATACACGCAAAGTCTTGGCCTATAGTTTAAAAATTTGTATGAATCATCCCATTGAAAATAGTGAGTATGGCGTATGGCGAATGTAGAATTTCTGACTTATGACATTAGCGATCATGCCCTATGGATAGGCCTAAATCGCACTGATAAGGGCAATGCTTTTAACGATGCGCTGATTGCAGAACTTGAACAAGTTATTTTAGCAGGTCTTGATGATCAAGAGGTCAAAGCCTTGTGTCTTTATGCCCATGGCCAGATTTTTTCAGCAGGCGCTGATTTAGGGTGGATGCTCGCCGCACAAGACATGAATGAAGCGCAAAATATCGCCCAAGCCAAACGTTTGGCAGATGTATTGTATCTTTGGTATCAAAGCCCTAAACCCACACTGTGTTTGATACAAGGCAATGCTTATGGTGGTGCACTTGGCTTTATCGCCGCCAGTGATTATAGTCTAGCAACAGCTGCGACTCATTATTGTTTTTCGGAGGTGAAATTAGGTTTGATTCCTGCCATCATTTCCCCCTATATCATTGAAACAATAGGCCTAAAAAAGACAAAACAGTTGTTTTTAAGTGCAAAACCATTTAATGCGCAGCAAGCTCTTTCCCTAGGCTTAATTGATGAAATTGTTGAACAACAACATCTCGAGCCGAACGCTAAAGCCATTCTTCATACGTGGATAGCGCACCCGAGTTTTGCGCTACAGCAAATTAAACCCTGGCTGCAATCCATCAAAGATGAAATCATCAATCCTGTGCTCATCGAAAAAACAGCCCAACAATTGGCAAAAATGCGCAGCACCACAGATGCCAAAGATCGCTTAAATGCATTTTTAGCCCAAAGACAAGGAAAGCATGATGTTTAAAAAAGTCTTAATTGCCAACCGAGGAGAGATTGCTTGTCGCATCATCAAGACCCTTAATCAAATGGGTATCCAAAGTATTGCGGTGTATTCAACGGCAGATAGATTTCATCCATTTGTCAAAATGGCTGATGAAGCCTATTGCATTGGTGAGCCCTTAGCCTCACAAAGCTATTTAAACATTGAAAAAATCATCGATATTGCGACAACAGCCAAGGCTTGTGCCATTCATCCTGGTTATGGCTTTTTATCTGAAAATCCTGAATTTGCCATCGCTTGCGCTAAAGCACAAATTGTCTTTATTGGCCCGCATATTGAAGCCATGAAAAATGTTGGCTCCAAACAGCGCGCGAAAGAAATGCTTAAAAATACAGGAGTGCCATTAGTACCAGGATTTAATCCACCGAATCCCAGTGATGCCGAGTTATTTAAAGCCGCTGAAAAGCTTGGTTTTCCTTTGGTCATCAAAGCGGCCCATGGTGGTGGTGGCAAAGGCTTGAAACAGGTCAAGCATCTTGATGAATTTCAGACCATGCTCGCTGCTGCCCGTCGAGAGGCCAAAAATTATTTTGGCAATGATGAGGTGATTTTAGAGAAATTCATCAGTAACCCTCGTCACTTGGAAGTTCAAATCTTAGCAGATCATCATGGGCAGGTGATTCATCTTTTTGAAAGAGATTGCTCCGTTCAGCGCCGTCAACAAAAAATCATTGAAGAAGCACCTGCTCCTTTCTTAAGTGAGCGCCTGAAGGAAAAGATCTATACTGCGGCCTTAACTGTTGCCAAGACTTTCGCTTATACCAATGCAGGCACTGTTGAATTTTTACTAGAACAAGATGAACAACTCTATTTCATGGAAATGAATGCGCGTTTGCAAGTCGAACACCCTGTCACTGAAATGATAACGGGGCTCGACCTGCTTGAATGGCAAATCAAGATTGCCGCAGGCGAACATTTAAGTATTGAACAACCGTCAATACCCAAAGGTCATGCCATTGAATGTCGTATTTGTGCCGAAGATCCCGGGGAAGATTTTAGGCCCAGCCAAGGAGAGATTCAAACGCTTATTTGGCCAGCAACAAATGATCATTTAAGAATTGACTCAGGCATTGAGGTCCATCAAAAAATTGAGGGTTATTATGACTCCTTACTTGCCAAAACAATCAGCTTTGGTAGCACCCGAGCTGCAGCCATTATTGAGATGCAAGATCTGCTAAAACGCACGGTCATCAATGGGATTCGAGTCAATATTGATTATTTACAAGCAATTTTAGCAGACACGCATTGGCAAAATCATCCTGTTAGTATTCATTTTTTAGCAAGCTTTCAGCCAGCAACTAGCCCCCTTCATCCGCATTTTTATGTGATTGCTGCCCAAATAATTCAATGTCATGATCGCAAACAAGCCAGTTTATTACATCCAAATCTTGCTGATTTCACCATCGGCCCGATGCGCTTTTCACCAGCCACCTGGCAAATTGACAACGAGACCTTCATGGTCGCAGCTCATCAACAAGCCAATAACGCCTGCCTTATTGAGATAGACAATATTCGCTTTGAAGTGTTCTATCAGCTTCTAGGACATCAAATCTATATTGAGATTAAGGGTCAACACTTTCATTTTAACTTCAAGCAAATAGCGCAACACCTTGAGCTTAAATGCGGCTTACACACTTGTATCGTCTACGCTGTCTCAAATACCACGCTCATGCATCATCATGAAGATTTAGTGCCTAAAATCACCTCCCCCATGCCCGCAAATGTTGTTGCTTTATATAAAAAAGTAGGCGACAGTATTGAAAAAGGTGAGGCTCTATTGGTATTGGAGGCGATGAAAATGGAGCATACAATTTATGCACCTGGAAATGGGGTGATTGCTGAAATTCATTACCAAGCAGGGCAACAAGTTCAAGAAGGCAAAGAGATTCTTGTCATTGCGTATCACTAATTTGGAAGGCATTTATGCTCGATGTAAGCATTGTTGAAGTTGGCCCCAGAGATGGCTTACAAAATGAAAAACAATTGATTTCAAGTGCGGCAAAAATTGATTTTATCAACGCACTTTCAGCAACTGGCCTGCAGCACATTGAAGTCACAAGCTTTGTGAACCCCAAGCGCATACCCCAACTTGCTGATCACTTAGATGTCTATGCAAAAATCAATAAATATCCCAATGTGACTTACTCCGCCCTCATTCCAAACTTAATGGGCATGGAAGCAGCGCTCACCGTTGATATTCAATCGATAGCGATTTTTACCGCTGCCAGTGAAAGTTTTAATCAGCGTAATATTCAATGCAGTATCGCTGAAAGCATTGAGCGCTTCAAGCCAGTGATTGCACTTGCAAAAACACATCACATTCCAATTAGAGCCTATATTTCTTGTGCATTAGGCTGTCCTTATGAAGGCTATATCGAACCATCTAAAGTCTTAAACTTAGCCCAAACCCTTGCTCAATTTGATATTCAAGACATTAGTCTTGGGGATACGATTGGTGTTGGTACCGTTAAGCAAACCAGTGATTTACTGAAGCTCCTGAACCAGACGTTTCCAAGTGAACAATTAAGCATGCACTTCCATGACACCTATGGTCAAGCTGTTGCCAATGTCTATGCAGCCCTTGAACATGATATTCGTCGTTTTGATAGCGCCATTGCCGGTCTTGGCGGTTGCCCTTATGCCAGAGGTGCCTCAGGCAACCTCGCAACTGAGGACCTATTGTACCTCATGCATGGCTTGGGACTACAAACCGGGGTTGATATCTATAAAATTGTCAATCTTGGTCAGCGTATTTGTGATTTGTTAAATAAACCCAATCAATCGAAAGTTGCTCGAGCCCTGCTCGGAGAATCTTGACATTATTAGTATCAATGTTAGCATTCCATACTAAGCTTAAAAAGATATAGAGACACATGCCCATTTCTGCCATCAGACAACTGGTTCAAGCGGATCTAGATGCCATGAATCAATTGATTCAAGAACATCTCATCAGCCAACACCCGCTCGTGTTAGACATGACCAAATATTTATATGATGGTGGTGGCAAACAAATCAGACCTATTGTTATTTTTCTAGTCGCTCATGCCTGTCACTACCAAGGTCAAGAACATTTAAATCTTGCAGCCCTCATTGAGCTTTTTCATACCGCCACCCTATTTCATGATGATGTCATCGATGAATCAAAGCTACGTCGTGGCAAGGAAACCGCTAATCTTGTCTGGGGCAATAAAGCAAGCGTTCTTGTTGGCGATTATCTTTACACGCTACACATTCAGTTGCTATTATCACTTAAAAACTTTGCCTTGTTTGAGCTCATGAATCAGGTCACCCAACGCATCGGCCATGGCGAATTAGATCAATTAACCAATCGCCATCGCCATGACTTAAGTTTAGATGACTATCTTAAAGTCATTGAAGCCAAGACCTCTATTTTGTTTGCGGCAGCAACATCTGCTACAGGTCATATCAGCAATATGCCCCAACATATTATTGACGATCTCTATCATTATGGCCTCCATTTGGGCAATGCTTTTCAATTGATCGATGATGCGCTCGATTATTGTGCCGACACACAAACACTAGGAAAAAATATTGGCGATGATTTAGCCGATGGAAAAATTACCCTACCCCTTATCCATGCACTTGCTCACGGCAATATCAATGAAAAACGCTTGATTCAAGAAAGTATCGAACATGGTGATGCTTCTAGGCTTACTGAAATTATTCATGCTATTGAAAGCACCAATGCCATTGCGTTTACCAAAGACATGGCACATAAAGAAATTTGTTGCGCCATAGATTATTTAAAAAATATCAATGACTCCATATATAAACAAGCACTCATTGATCTGGCTTTAGAAAGTTTAAATCGTCAACATTGATGTGTAGCACAGCAGAGGATGGGAATAGGTACGCTACAAAGCTTTTGACAGCAAGCTGTCAGTGCTCAACCGCCTAGGCATCAACGCCAAGGTTTCCCTCGCAATCATGATGAATCAAAAAAAAATTTTAGTCATCGTTGCTTGTACGATGTTTATGGAATCATTGGATGTTTCCATTCTCAATACCTCCATACCTGTGATTGCAAAATCATTGCAGATTTCACCGATTGATTTAAAATTAGCGCTGATTTGTTATTTGATTTGTCTGGCCATATTCGTGCCGATTAGCGGATGGATAGCTGATAAATTTGGTGCCAAAAAAATCTTTCTCATGGCCATATCCCTTTTTACACTTAGCTCAATTGCTTGCGGATTTAGTAACAGCATAGGCGCACTCATTTGTGCCCGCACTTTTCAAGGTATTGGTGCCTCATTTTTAGTTCCCATCGGGCGACTTATCATACTCAAAAGTTTTGAGCGACGTGATGTGCCTTACCTCATGAACCATGTGATTATGTTTGCATCAACTGGTCTGATGCTTGGACCTTTACTTGGTGGCATCATCAGCTTTCACTATCACTGGGCCTGGATTTTTTGGGTGAATGGGCCAATTGGCGGTGTATTGCTTATTGCAAGCATCTACTACTTACCGCATATCCAACGCCATCATGTCCATCGTCTGGATATCTTAGGTTTTATTTTTTTTGGTTTTGGTTTAGCCGGTTTTGTTTTTGCCCTGACTTTATTTAGTGAATTGGAAATTGATATTCATTTGGGATATTGGCTACTGATGGGCTCTATGTTGCTGTTAATCATTTATAGCATCCGAGCTAAAAAACAAACCTATCCAATTGTCAAAACAAGCCTGCTCAACTACCGTCTTTTTGGGATAAGCTTTGTTTCTAATGCACTTTCTCGCATGATATTTGGGGCGATACCATTTCTACTCCCGCTCTTATTTCAAGTGTGTTTCCATTATTCGCCAATACAATCGGGTTTATTGGTCTCACCGATTGCCCTGGGTATTTTTTGCTCTAAACTTATTCAAAAAAAACTCACACAAACGCTAGGTTTTAAGCGTTTATTAATCATCAACACCTGTCTTTCATCAATGATGTTGTATCTATTTTCAAGATTTAACTTTGCGACACCCTTATGGTTGATCGCAGCTTCCACTGGCATCTATGGGATCATTATTTCTTTTCAATATTCAAGTTTAAATGCCCTAGCTTACCTTGATGTTCCTGATAGTCATTTAAGTGCAGCCACCAGCATCGTATCGACCATGTATCAAGTTTCTCAAAGCATTGGTGTGGCAGCAGCAGCAATTTTTCTAAGAACCTATAATGTTTCATCGCATGATTTAACACTCTTAAGTTTTGATAAAACCTTTCATATCTTAAGTGTCTTGAGTCTTTTAACCATATTCATTTTATTAAAACTAAACAAAGATGATGGTCATCGCTATCTACTCCCCCCGTAGATAAAACCAAGGGGGAGAAATGAGGGTGATATTTACTCATTAGAAGCTACTTGGATCTAAATGGAGCTTGAGGAAGAACTTCCTTTTCATCATTAGCGGCGTTGATGCAAGCATCATAAGCAACAGCCCCTAAAGCACAAAGCATAAAAAACATGGATAATGCGAAACTGCAGGCTGCCATCAATGCTAGTACTGGTGCTGCAGGTGGCACTATCAAGGCGGCAGCAGCACATGCACAACCTGCACCGAAGAAGATGCCAGCCCCTTTGAAAGCCATGCCCCGGACACTGGCGGCCTTTTTTTGCGCTAATAATTCGTCAAATATGAAGATGCCAGCCCCTTTGAAAGCCATGCCCCGGACACTGGCGGCCTTTTTTTGCGCTAATAATTCGTCAAATATGACGAGCGCAGGTGCAACGATACTCCCTGCTAGCTCATCTATATCACAAGATTTGCATTCTTCTGCACCAGATTCTGATGAAAGAGATTCTAACTTCATCTTAACAACTTCAATTGCGCCTGAAATGAACTCTTCTTGATTTTTACTGTGAGACATTGAAAAATAGTTGGAAACTTGTTCAGCTATTGCATCTGAACTATCATATGAAAGGCTTTCTCTATTAAGACATTGATTATATATGGAATCATACACTCTTATAATGACCACTGTTTTCAACATAAATACCACCACAAAGTTTGATTAAAAACTAGATTGTACTAAAAAAATACCTCTTTATAAAGTTATCATTGTTCTAAATAATAATCTACTGGCTCAATTATAACCCTAATCAAACCAAGGCTTAAGGCTTCCACCTCACTCATACTTGCCGGTCTTTAAACTTATGCCAATTTTCAGCTTATCTTGTATGTCTATGTTTGAGCCTAGAATTATATTCAAACTCAGTAATGATTTCTTGTGCTTATCGGCCTGCCTTCAACGCAGGCCATATGTATTGATCAATACCAATCACACATTGAAACGAAAGTGCATCACATCGCCATCTTGAACAATATAATCCTT
>RGPR01000006.1 GCA_010030245.1 Gammaproteobacteria bacterium | reverse complement strand
GCTGTCATTGAGCTGATAAAAAAAGGCGATTGACGCATGGACCCTAAAGATTGGGTTTTAATTTCAATATCAGCGAAATTAATATCAGGGATAGCCTCATGCTGAAAACGAAAAACATCAAAACCATTTTCATGGTCTGTTTGGTGTATAGGGTCAAGTGCGAGCGCAATATGGTCTTTTTTGCGTTGTTCAAAACCACTAAAATTGTCTGTCATCGTCATATATGTTTAGATAAAAGAACATTTTAACATAAAACGTTGCATAATAGCTCCTTTAGAAACTGATTCACCTTCAGCTTCATTTTTGATATGCTTTTAACAACACCTAGCGGATAATTTTCCAAGATGGCTTCAATCAACCACCCTCCAAAAATCAGTTACGATGAAACCAGTAATTGTTGCGTACTGACAGGTTCATGGCACATTACCCATATATCAAAAATTGATTATCCAAACATTGATAAATCATGCCAGTCCCTTGAACTTGATGCAAGTGGACTAGCAAAACTCGATAGTGCTGGCGCCTATAGCCTCTTAAAGTGGCGACAATCTCTTGGCAAACAAGGGATCAGTAGCGATTTAACAGGCCTATGTCCTGAAAAACAAGCCTTATATGAATTGGTTGAAAATAAACTCCCCCAAGAAACTGAGGTTACTGCTAATAAGGAGAGTAAAAAACCCATTTTATGGAAAATAGGGCACGAAGCCTATCAGAAATACCTTCAAATTGTTGGTCTATTGACTATGGTTGGGGATATATTGCTCACTTTTAGCCGTAATTTGGCCCAAGTCAAACGCTTTCATATTGATTACATCTGCTCCAACGTTGCCCAAGCAGGTATTAATGCACTCCCCATACTAGGTTTATTATCCTTTCTAATTGGTGTTGTCCTGGCCTATCAAATGGGCCTGCAACTTGAAACCTATGGCGCCAATATTTATATTGCATTTTTAAGTGGTATGGCTATATTTCGAGAATTTGGCCCACTGATTACAGCGATTATTGTTGCGGGGAGAACAAGCTCGGCATTCACCGCCCAGCTTGGCAGTATGAAAATCAATGAAGAAATTGATGCTTTAGAAACCATGGGTCTTTCTCCTACTGAATATTTAGTTTTACCAAAAATGATTGGGCTAACGCTCGTTTTTCCTTTATTAATTTTCTGGTCTAACTTATGGGGCATATTGGGAGCCATGTTCATGTCCAAAATGATGCTGCAAGTGGGATACCATGACTTCTTAGTGCGCCTCCAAGAAAGCGTGGGCATTAAACAGATGATGCTAGGCCTATATAAAGCACCTGCATTTTCGATATTGATTGCTTTAGTTGGTTGCTTTCAAGGTTTCCAAGTTGGCAATAGCGCTGATAGCCTGGGCCATCAAACCACTAAAAGTGTGGTTCAAGCCTTATTTTTAATCATCATTGCTGATGCCATTTACTCCATTATCTATAGTGCTTTGGACTTATAATCATGTCGACCAATATCATTGAAATTTCCAATCTTGATAATCGCTTCGGCAAGAATTGGGTACACCGAGGCCTGAATCTCGACATTAAAAAAGGCGAAATTATTGCCATTATTGGCGGGAGTGGCAGTGGTAAAACAACATTAATTCGAAGTGTGTTAATGCTACAAGAACCTACTGCCGGTAAAATCAAGGTTTTTGGTCAAAATATTCGAAATATCTCCCATGAGGCCGCGCAAAAAATTCGCAGCAGATGGGGTATGCTTTTCCAACATAGTGCCCTATTTTCAGCCCTAACAGTGCTTGAAAATATTATGTTTCCCATGCAAGAGCTAACGCAATTAACACCTTCAGAGATGCAAGATTTAGCAAGACTTAAAATTGCCCTGGTGGGTCTTCCTGCTCATGCAGCCGAGCTCTACCCTTCTGAATTATCGGGCGGGATGCAGCGACGAGCCGCAGCAGCTAGAGCACTTGCGATGGATCCAGAACTTCTTTTTTTAGATGAACCAACCACAGGCCTTGATCCTATTTCAGCACGCCAATTTGATGAGTTGATCGTTTTACTTCGCAAAAGCCTTAACCTCACTATAGTGATTATTAGCCATGATATTGCATCGCTTGAACGCTGTACTGATCGCGTCGCATTTATTGGTGATGGCAAAGTGCTTGCATTAGAACCGATTGAAGCACTTAAAAAAAACCCCAACCCATTGATTGCTGATTATTTCTGTAAAAATGATAGCAGCGACAAAGCCAATCTTCCCTAAAACCTTTAACGCGAGATAAACTGCCGCCACTGCTCAAGAATTAACTGGGGGTTTTTCTCTCTAAGCAAAACCTCTTGAAAATATTGGATAATATTGCCTAAAAGCCTTGCACTTTCCCTTGCTTGATTATTGGCATCAAAAAAACCAAAGCACTTTTGATATCCTTGGTTCCATTCATAATTATCTTTGAATGTCCAAAAATAAAGTCCTCGAATATCGTAACCTTTGGCAACAGCTCTCAGCACTTCCTGTAAAAACTGAATCACAAATACCTGCCGAATCTCATCTGAGGCATCTGCAATTCCTGTTTCAGTAATATAAATTGGTAAATTTATTTTTGAAGCTCTATCCAAGGCTCTAGCATAGCTTTCAGGGTAAACAGCAATATACATCTCACCCATCTGTTGATGGGGCTTACAAGTTGGCCCTGTATAGCCAATCTGAACATCACCATAAATATTCAGGAAGCTACAATTACCCCTTGGTCTATCGTCATGATAATGAATCCCCCGATAGTCAAAATGGCCTTCGGCTAAAAAACCCATCACGACATCATCGGTAAAATGTGTTAAAGGATCGGTTACACATTTTCGAATTAAACGTGAGCGACTTTCAAAGCGCAACATATTATGCACTATGCCAAATAAAACATCTGATTTTAATTCATTATAGATGGCCTCATAGACCTGCATATGCGCCATCAATAAATGCTTTAACACCCTCGCCGCCTTAGAAAATTGCAAGCGCTGGTGGGGTGGAAACTGCCCATATAAATACCCAGAAAAAGCCTCCACTGCAGGCTCATTAATCGTGCACCATCGCTTCACCCAAGGTGACAAATTCACCACGACATGTTTTGCATAATTAACAAATATCCCAATATTTTCTTGATTTTCAAAACCACCCTTAGCCATAAACCAAGACGGTTGACTAAAGTGATATAAGGTTAACATTGGCTCAATCTCATATTGAATACACTTTTCCAATAAATGCTGATATTGGCGTATTGCCTTTGGATTATAATAACCACATTTTGGCTCAATAAAATGCCACTCGACAGATAAACGAAGATGTCTGATCCCTAAAGCTGCTAATATGGGGATATAGTTATCCAAGGTGTCCCATACTGAAGTGGCACTAACAACAGGGGGAACGGTGTGTTTTATGGCCGCCAAATCCCATTGATTAGCGGTCAAACCCAAATCAAGTTTTCCATCACTTAATTGATAAAGTGATGAACTTAAACCTATATCTGCCAAAGCATGAAGCTGACTTAACGTTGGATGCCTCAAACAACTTCTCCATCATTTTAATATCTTTAGTCTAGACGAAAATATCCGTTCCTGCTTAAAAATTGCCCAAAAAAACTAAGGCTGTACTACGCTAATAGTTTTGTTACAATAGATGCAACCTTATTCATTCAGTTATCTCCAAGGAGCTTTTGGTGGAAGCTAAAACCAACTATACCCTTGTTGGCTTCAGTGTCATTATACTTTTAATTGCACTATGTGCCGGGGCAATATGGCTATCCTTTGGCTTTGATAAAACTGCCTATCAACATTATGTCGTCTATACCAAGGAATCGGTGTCAGGCCTAGCTGAAGAAGCCTTGGTGAAATTTAATGGCGTTAAAATTGGTTCGGTAGATAGCGTTTCTTTAAGCCCTGATCAACCCGGTAAAGTTCGTATTTTACTAAAAATTGCCCAAGGAACACCTATTACAAAAAGTACTTTCGCCACCATGATGGCTCAAGGTATTACCGGTGCTTCTTACTTGAATTTATCAGAGGACGGCAAAAACCATAAGCTATTAAGCTCAACTCCTGCTCATCCCATTCCAGAAATCCCTTATCATGATTCATTTTTTTATAGAATTGAAAAAAACTTCGACACCATTTCTCAGCAAATTGAGAGCATTTTCAGCGAGCACAACGCCAAAAATATTGCGGCTATTTTGTCAAACTTAAAAAATGTCACCCACATTATTGATGAAAACAATCAAAACGTGAATCAATTGCTCAAAGATATGCCGAAAATTTCAAAAGAACTTTTGCAAGCCGTTAATGAAGTCTCTATCATGAGCAATGATGTGGCCAATGCTGGACGTAATGTCAGCACGGTAATGAAAGCCACTCGGTTTACGATTGATAAATTTAATCAGCAAGCAATCCCGCCTGCGGTTGATTTAATTAATCGTTTAAACCAGATTGCAGCGACCATGGAAGATATTGCTAATGATATTGAACAAAATCCCGCCATTATTATACGTGGCAAATCACCAGACCCTGCTGGTCCAGGAGAGTAAGCGATGCGCATTTATAAAATTCTTTTACCCCTTGTTAGCACTTGGCTCTTGGCGTCTTGTAGCGCGATAAAATTGCCCGTTACTGAGCAATATCAGCTCACTCAATTTAGCCAAAAGGTTTGTCAAAAACAAAGTCAAGAACACTCTCTTTTTGTTTCTCCACCTGAAGCACTACGTGGTTATGATGGCAATAAAATGAACTATACTACCCAAGCTTTTGAGGTTAAATCATTTGCCCACCATGCATGGCTTGGGCCTCCAGCTAAAATGATCCATCCCTTAGTCACTGAAAGTTTACAAATGAGCGGCTATTTTAAGGCGGTTTCTTCTGGAATATATAGTGACAAAACCGACTATCGCCTTGATAGTCAATTACTAATGCTTCAACAAAACTTCACCACAAAACCAAGTCAGGTGCATTTGGTTATGAAAGTGGTTCTTAATGACAGTAAGAAAAATCGAGTGATTACCTCAAAAATCTTCCACTATAAAATACCATGCCCAAGTGATACACCGTATGGTGGTGTTTTGGCAACAAATCAGGCCGTGAAACGCTATACAGCAGATGTTGTACATTTCGTAGGCGCAAACAAAACCTAAGTTACTGCTGCTATAGCAACGGTTTTTCGATACATCGCAGCCCATCATGAAATATTTTTATTTTCTCATGCTTTTGCTCTAAAATATTTCATGATGATTTTTAATCACCCCATGTCCGAATTGCTCGCCTGAAAAGAGGTGCCCATTGGCTAGAGAAGCATCATGCTGACAATAATGTTACTCAATTTAATGCCAGCCCAAGTTTTATGGTCAAAAATCATTTTGCCAAATACTTCCAAGACATTTTTTTTAAAACACAAATTGAGCGAGAAAAAGCCCCTGCAACAATGCATGACCAAGCTCTATGATCTAGTGCTTACATTTGAACCCTTAGAGCGCTTGATTTCAAATGCAATAGAAGTTACGCATTGTCAAGCAATCTAAAAATCTGATGATCGGCAATAATAATTAAACGCACAAGGAAGGCATTGCTGTGATTAGGACTATTACTCTAGGAATACAGCCCCTGCCTACTTTACTCGAGACGCGCTTGTTGTATTTTTTGCCTTTTCGTCGAAGTTTTTTGTATAAATCACCTCCGCTTTTCTTATCTTCACAAATATATCGATAAATTGATTCATGTGAAATGAAGTGACCTTCAATAAGGGCTATCAGTTCTGAATTCATCTCACCCGACATTTCATCCGCTTGTTTAAAGCGATATCCACGTTGACCTATATGACGTTTCAGCTCCCGACAAACAGATGATGGCTGAACACCAATTATCTCCGCAATTTTATTCTGAGGCGTTGCTATTGCTTTTAGCACATAGCTTTTGAGTCTCATGATGAAAGCCTTTGGGCATGAATATTCCTTATTGGTTCGCACCTTAAGAATATCAAATATTATGTGACTCACTCTATGGTATGTTCATGTCTTTTTTCAAATGCATTTCGCACTTGAATGGGCGACTTATTTCGCTTTACTTCGCCTTCAAATAGGATTTCATTTTTTTTCATAAATGATAGCAATTTGGGGTGAAAATCTATACAATTACGCAAACTATTTATATCCATAAATTAAGTTTAAAATAATAATCAAGGAGCATAAAAATGCAATGGTTTAAATCTGCGAAATTGCCTGCTTTAGCAGCTGGCACATTATTATTGGTTGCTTGTGCAAAATCACCTCATTTGGCTGATGGTCAAAATGGCGGACTTAATGCACAAGGCTTAGGCGGCATGGAGCATTTTGCTGGTCAAGAACCAGGTGAAATGTACACCACTCAAGCGCCACATAATCAAATTTATTTATTTGCTTATGACGATAGTAACCTCAATGATAAATACATGCCTTCATTAGAAGCCCAAGGTAATTACCTAAAAAATCATCCTGGTGCGCATATTATGATTGCCGGACATACTGACGAACGTGGTAGCAGAGAATACAACATTGCTTTAGGTGAACGCCGTGCGAACACAGCAAGCCAAGCTTTACGCATGATGGGTGTTTCCGCTAATCAAATGCGTGTGGTAAGCTATGGTAAAGAACGACCTGCTAATTTAGGTCATGATGAAGCATCTCATATGCAAAATCGTCGTGTAGAATTAACTTTTGAGGCCACTCAATAATGAAAAAAATGCAACTATTTTTACTTGGATTTAGCTTTTTATTTGCAAACTTTGCATATACTCAAGCGCCTGTAGAGGATGCAAGTGAAAATGTTGCCAATTATTCATCGGAGCCAGATAATCTCAAACCCCTGGCTCATGATGATGATAATAATAGTTATTTCGATGGCCCTGCTCAGGCCAATAGTCCAAGCAGCAATAGTCAACAAGAAATCTCCAAACTACTTAAGCAAATTCAAGATTTACAACAATCTGTTCAAGAATTAAGAGGTCAACTTGATTCACAAAACCAACTCATTCAAACCTTAAAAGACCAACAATTAACGTTATATAAAGATCTTGATGCCCGAGTTGCCGCATTAAGCAGTCAGCCGCAATCAGCCAAAGTAAAAAATGAGCTAGCAAGCACAAACCAAGAGCCTGTCATCAGCCATACCACGCCTCAAAATCCAGCTGATGAACAAATTAGTTATATGGCCGCCTATAGCTTTGTAGAAAAGAAACAATATGCCAAAGCAACACTGGCATTACAAGAATTTATCCACCAATATCCCAAAAGCCCTTATGCAGCGAATGCCGAATATTGGTTAGGTGAGTTGTTCTTACAACAGAAAGATTATGCCAGAGCAATAGCCCATTTTGAAAATGTGGTCAATAATTTCCCTGATTCTAATAAAGCGGCAGCATCCCTTTACAAATTAGGTGTCACCCATCTTGCCAATGGCGATAAAACCCAAGCGAAAGCGAAATTCCAAGAGGTGCTGCAAAGATATCCAGATTCTGATACCGCACAATTGGCTAGCAATCAACTCAAAATATTATGATAGCACTACGTTTAACTGAAATATTTTTTTCTCTGCAAGGAGAATCGACATTAAGCGGCTTACCTACGATTTTTGTCCGCCTAACAGGCTGCCCCCTGCGTTGTGGGTATTGTGACACCGCTTACGCCTTCAAAGGCGGCAACAAACATTCTTTTGAAGATATTCTAACCTTAATTAAAACTTACCCTTGTAAACGCGTCTGTGTAACGGGCGGCGAACCACTTGCTCAAAAGGCTTGTTTTCCTTTTTTAAGTTTCCTCGCTGATGCCGGTTATACTGTTTCTTTAGAAACAAGTGGTGCTATTGACATCCAAGATGTTGACCCTCGCACGATGATTGTCATGGATTTAAAAACACCTGACTCCCTAGAGGAATCCAAAAATATTTATGACAATATTTCATATCTAAAACCTAAAGATCAGATTAAATTTGTCATTTGCAGTGAAAAAGATTATGAATGGTCTAAACAAATTTTAACAAGCTACCACATTCCCCGAGGTGTTGAACTTTTGTTTTCACCAAGTTTTGCGCAAGTGGAACCTCTATGGTTAGCTGAATCAATTTTAAAAGATGGACTTGATGTTCGCCTACAAATTCAACTGCATAAACTACTTTGGCAAGATAGCCAAGGCAAATAAAAACATGGCATCTGGAGGCCTTTATGAAAAAGCTATGGTTTGCACAAGCCCCATCAAATATTGCGCTCATTAAATACATGGGTAAAACAGATTACCATCAAAATCTACCCACCAATCCATCCTTATCTTATACCTTGCCAGCACTGTTATCATATGTAGAACTAGAGCATTATCCAGGACATCAAGACTGCTGGGAGCCATTGCTCATTCCAGGCTTTAAATCCTTTAGCTTAAGTGATGCCAGCCAAAAGCGTTTTCTAAACCACTTGTCATTGATCAAAGATTTTTTTAACTATGAAGGGCATTTTATTGTGCGTTCAGCCAATAATTTTCCTTTAGCTAGTGGCCTTGCAAGCTCAGCCTCAAGCTTTGCTGCACTCACCAAATGCGCTGCCAACGCCTTAAGTGAGCTTTGCCAACAAACACTACCTGACACTGACACTCTTGCGAGCTGGAGCCGACTAGGCTCTGGTTCATCTTGCCGTTCCTTCTATAGCCCTTGGGCGCTATGGGATGAGCAACATGTTGCGGCAATTGAGCTACCTTATCCAAATTTAATTCATCATGTGATCATCATCAGTGATGAAGAAAAAATTGTTTCCTCAAAAACGGCCCATCTTGCCATTCAATCAAGTCCAGAATTTTTATATCGTCCTGGCAGAGCAAGAGAGCGACTCAAAGATCTTATTATCGCCATGAAAAACCAAGATTGGCTGAAAATAAAAACCCTTTGTTGGGAAGAGTTTATGGACATGCATCATTTATTTGAAACCTCAACTCCTTCGTTTCAATACATCAATGATAACGCAAAAGTGGCACTTAAGATGCTAGAAGACTTCTGGGAAACACACCAAGATGGCCCTATTGTCACCATGGATGCAGGCCCAAACATTCATTTACTCTTTCGACCAGATCAAAAAGCTTTGCTTGAGCAACTGATTCAAGAAAAACTCATTAATCAATATGACTACTTATGATGTATAAAACAACAAGCTATGGCAAATGGATATTAGCAGGTGAACACGCCGTGTTAAGAGGTCATCCAGCATTGGTATTCCCTCTTGGTAACTTCCCACTTGAACTTGAATATGAAGACCTATCTCAGCCCTTAGAAATCATCACTGATGCCAATATGCAAGACCCTATTCGACACATATGGACACTTGCAGGAGGTAAGCTCGAGGGCCGACTAAAAATAAATTCCAAGATCCCAATTGGTCAGGGGATGGGGGCATCTGCCGCCCTGTGCCTTGCAATTGCTCGCTTACTGAATCAAAACAAATCCGCTGATATGGTATTTAATCATGCACGACAATTAGAACATGAATTTCATGGTCAAAGTAGTGGTTTAGATATTATTGGCGCGGGCTCAATCAATGGTGCTTTATTTCAAGCAGGTCATGCCAAAGAACTACAACCTCTTTGGCAAGCACACTTTCTTCTATCGCCTTCTCAAGACATTGGACAGACCAAAGATGCAATTGCCAAAGTAAAAGCGCAGTTTTATCAAGCACCAATCCGAGCGCAACAAATCGATGAAAACATGCATCAAAGTGTCATATTGTGCAAGAACGCCTTAGAAAGTTCAAAGCCTAATTTGCCTCAATTGGTGCAAGGCATGCTCATAGCAAATGCTTGTTTCAACGACTGGGGATTGGTGACCAACTCTATGCGATCTCTTGAAGAAAAACTTTTCAAACTTGGCGCACTTGCCGTTAAACCAACAGGATCTGGTGGTGGCGGTTTAATGCTGAGCTTATGGGACCCTGCTAACCTCAATGCCTTGGCACTACCAAAAGAGTGGATTAAGATTCATCCACCAGGTTATAGTATGTCTCATCAGGCTTAATCATCCCTAAATCATGACGTGCTTTTTCTTCCAGCGCTTGATCGCCTGATTTTAATTCAGCAATGTCAGCATTTAAAATTTGATTACGCTGCTTAAGCTTGGAATTAATGTCTTGTTGGGCAATATTTTTCTGGGCTAAAGCCATCCACTCATGAAAGTTACCATCTCCTAACCAAAGCTTATACTGTAAGCCAAGCAAGGCGAAAATCAATATAATCCATAGTGTGCGCATGAACTCATCCTATTTTTTGAGTGATTGTATCAACATTTTTCCGGCATAAGGAATGGTCTTGGTTTCTGTAATGCGTAACAATTGATTATACTTTTCAACCCTATCACTACGAGATAAAGAACCCGTTTTAATTTGACCACAACCTGTGGCCACCGCTAAATCAGCAATAAAGCTATCACATGTTTCTCCTGAGCGATGAGATACCACTACGCGATAATCATTTTTTTTAGCCAATTTCATGGTATCTAAAGTTTCGCTAAGGCTACCAATTTGATTCAACTTAATCAAAATGGCATTGGCAACTCCCAAATCAATCCCCTCTTGTAAGCGTTCTGGATTGGTCACAAATAAATCATCACCCACCAATTGAATACTGTTGCCTAGCGCTGCTGTCAATTGTTGCCACCCCTGCCAATCCGTTTCGGCTAAACCATCTTCAATACTAAAAATAGGGTAATTGGCCACAAGCTTTTGATAATAATGAATTAATTCACTTGCACTATATCTTTTTCCGGATTTAGGTAAATGATACACCCCATTATCAAACCACTCAGAAGAGGCAACATCTAGTGCCAAATAAATATCTTGGCCTGGTGTTAAACCCACACTGTGGATAGCTTCTAAAATATAATCAAGTGCTTGTTCATGTGATTCTAAATTTGGCGCGAAGCCACCTTCATCACCGACTGCAGTTGATAATCCTTTGCTTTCTAGCAAATGCTTTAATATTTGAATAATACCATAACTCATTTGTAACGCTTCATTGAAATCACCCGCCCCAATTGGCATGATCATAAATTCCTGAATATCCAATGAATTATTGGCATGGGCGCCACCATTTAAGATGTTAAGCATCGGTACAGGCATGCGATAAACTTGATTCTCGGTTAAGCACATAAACAATGGCTTACCGAAAGCATTGGCTCGGGCTCGGGCAACTGCCATCGAGACGGCTAAAATCGCATTTGCACCAAAATGTGATTTATCAGTAGTTCCATCTAGCGCAATCATTCGCGCATCAATATCTTGTTGATTTTCAATGGAAACACCAATTAAACTTTTTTGTAAATCTGTGTTGATATGTTCAACTGCGCGCAACACACCCTTACCATTGAAGCGTTTTTTATCTTTATCTCGTGCTTCTAAAGCTTCGAATTTCCCGGTTGAGGCCCCTGATGGTACACTAGCACGCCCTATAGTTCCTGAGTCTAAAATGACATCAGCTTCGACTGTAGGCTGCCCTCTAGAATCTAAAATTTCACGAGCCATAATCTTTTGAATACGCATAACAAACCTTGTAAAAATCAATGCAGAAATCTTAAACCTAAATGATGAGGAAGGCCAGTATTTTAATTGAATCTAGCACAACAATTAATCAAAAAAAGTGTTTGATCACGATAAACCATCTCATGGCGCTCAAAGAAATTGATTCGCATTTTTAATCATTTTATAATCAATTTTTTCCCAACGAGAATAACCATGCCTTCATTTGATATTGTTTGTGAACTTGACGAAGTTAATTTAAAACATGTGGTTGACAACACCCAAAGAGAAATATCTAATCGTTTCGATTTCAAAGGCATTCAAGCTAGCGCTGAATTAAAAGAACAAACGGTTACGCTAACAACTGAATCAGATTTCCAAGTACAACAAATGGAACAAGTGTTTAGATCGCAAAGTGCCAGATTACACTTAAACCTAAGTGGTGTCATCTTTCCTGAAAAGCCTGATCACCATGGTAAAATGTATAGCTTAAACATTGCGTTTAAAGAAGGTATTGATCAAGATTGCGCTAAAAAAATCACAAAGTTTTTAAAGGATTCGAAATTAAAGATCCAAAGCAGTATCCAAGGTGATAAAGTTCGAATTACAGGAAAAAGTCGCGATGATCTCCAAGACACCATCGCACTTCTTAAAAAGGAAGAATTTGATAGGCCGCTACAATTCAATAACTTTCGCGACTAAAAAAAATAAAGGGGCTTAAAAGCCCCTTATGATACTTACCTCGATTCAATATTATCCTCACCAACCTTATCCCAAAGACCACTTTTCATCAGTCTCTTCTGGATAAGTTGATTCACACCCTTGAGCTTGACATGAATGCCTTGCGCCTGCCAATTGGCAATTAACTTTTCAAGACATCGAATAGCCGTAATATCTATCATTGGCACCCATGCAAAACGAATGCTTATCATTTTTATCGCGTCTGGTTGATAGCTCATTGCCTGTTCAAGGCGCTCCACGGCCCCAAAAAATACCGGTCCTTGCACCACAAATTCCAAAGCATTGCTAACATGTTCTTCACTCATGCCCTGCAAATGCTTAAGCTCAACATCCAAACTTTTAGACATTTTCATAAAGAAGTATAAAATGCCAAGTAATACTCCCATTTGAACAGCAAATACCAAATCAACTGTTATGGTTAACAAAAAGGTCACCAGCATAATGAGCACATCACTTCTAGGCGCAGATTTGAACATCTTAATGCAATGAGGCAATTCGCTCATATTCCAACAGACTACAAATAATACTGAAGCTAGCACTGCAAGTGGAATATGGCTCGCTAGAGGTGCTAAAAAGAGCAAGATGGCCACCAAGGTCAAGCCATGTACCACACCCGCAATAGGATTGGTTCCACCATTTCGAATATTGGTTGCTGTTCTTGCAATGGCACCAGTTGCCGCAAAACCATTCGCAAAAGGCACCAGAATGTTGGCCAGCCCCTGCCCAATTAACTCTTGATTACTATGATGGCGATTGCCTGTCATGCCATCGGCAACGACTGCTGATAATAACGATTCAATGGCTCCCAATAGCGCAATAGAAAAAGCAGGTCCAATCAAATCTAAGGCCTGATCTACAGTCCAGTTAGGCAAATGAAAACTGGGCAATCCACTGGGAATCCCACCATAGGCTTTACCAATGGTCATGACGGTTGGAAATTGTAAAACATATTGCAAAATAGTCACTACAAGCAAGGCGACCAACGTACCAGGTATACGTTTCATCCATGTAATTTTAGGGATCAATAGCGTAATTGCTAAACCCAAAACCGCAAGCATTGTTGTTGGCCAATCAATCTGGGGGAATGCTTGTAAGGTATAAAATAGTTTTTCATGAAAATGATGGCCACTGATAGCCGGAAGCCCAAAAAATGAAGGCCATTGTCCAACCCAAATTACCAAGGCCACGCCTGCTGTGAAACCCAAAATGACTGGGTAAGGGATAAACTGCATCACCCCGCCAAGACGCATCAGCCCCATCAACACCAACATGAAGCCAGCAAGCAGTGTTGCAAGCTGTAATCCTTCCATACCATATTTTGCAGTTATGCCAGATAAAATAACGATAAATGCGCCTGTTGGTCCTGCAATTTGTACACGGCTACCGCCAAATAAAGACACCATAATACCTGCAACAATTGCCGTATAAATCCCTTGCTCAGGTTTTGCACCTGAAGCAATAGCAAAAGCCATCGCCAAAGGCAAAGCCACAATACCAACAATAATGCCAGCAATGATATTTGGAACCCAAGTTTTTTTTGCCAAGAATCCTTGACGATAACAATTAATCAACATTTTCATCATAACTCCACAGTAAAACCATCGAAGCTAAGATAGCATAAATTGGCGAAAAAAGCGATTCTATGATTTAATATATAACAATTTAATTTGTGAGATATAAACACATGACCGTTAACTTCACCCTCAATCCAAGCCTTGAACTAGGCAAACATTCCAGCTACGTCAATCAATATGATGCGTCAACACTTTTTCCCATTGAACGCAAGGAAAAACGTTTAGAAATTGGCATTGACTTGGTAAAGCCACCTTTCTATGGTCATGACATTTGGAACCACTATGAAGTATCATGTTTAAATCTTAAAGGCAAACCCATGGTTTTTGTTGCCATGATTCGTTATGACTGTCACTCTCCATGTATCATCGAATCCAAGTCAATGAAACTTTATTTTAACACCTTCAATAATAGTCGCTTTGAAAATACGCAAACGCTCGCTGAAGTGATTCAAAAAGATATCTCATCGCGAGTTAAAGCAGCGGCTGAAGTCACCCTTCATCCGCTTCATCAGGCTGAATTTTTCCAAAATATTACTGATTTTAATGGCCGCTGTCTCGATGATTTAGACATTAGTCTTGATAAATTTGAACTTAATCCCTCAGTCTTGAAAACCACGAGCCAGATTGTTGAAGAGAAAATATTCTCTCATTTATTAAAATCGAATTGTTTGGTGACTCACCAACCAGACTGGGGTAGTGTATTCATTCATTATCAGGGGCCTAAAATCATTGATGAATCGCTGCTTGAGTATATTGTGTCTTTTCGCGATCACAACGAATTTCATGAACAATGTATTGAACGTATCTTTGTTGACATCATGCGTCATTGTAAACCCACAATGCTTACTGTGTATGGTCGCTATACGCGACGTGGCGGATTAGATATCAACCCAATCCGATCAACTGAAAAAGACATTAAAGCGCCGCTATTGCGTTTAATCAGGCAGTGAACTTAAGGGGAGGCAAAATGCCATTTCATGGCTTTCGATAAAGCCTCGAGCATGATTTCTCCCCGAATTGAATTTCCTTTGAGATTCACCCTCGGGCTTAAAACCACAATGCCGGCTTTCCCAGGTACAAGCGCGATGGTGTATCCTGAGACCCCACTTTTAGCAGGCATCCCTGTTTTAACCATATGGGTCCCCGTTTCATCATAAAGCCCACAAGTCGCCATAATGGCGATGGTAATTTCGCAAGTCGTTTGCGAAATGATTTCTGCACCTGTTACCGGACAGCGTCCGCCATTGGCAAGAAGACTGGGTAAATAAAGCATTTGCTCAAGCGTTGCCTCATAAGAACAGAGCGTAAAATACAAATCAAGTGTCTCATTCACAGGATGCCCAAGATTATGTCGACTTTGCAATAAGTACGCAAGCGCTCTATTTCTGTCCCCTGTTCTCTTTTCTGAAGCAAATACGAGTGGATTGATTGTTAAGCGTTGATTGAATAAACGTTGATTCCAACGTTCAAGCCATGCAAATTGAGCTTCACCCACGCCAGGAATTCGTGAGCAAAGCGCAATAGCACCTGCATTTAGCATCGGGTTAGATGGCTTAGGACCAAAGCGTTCAAGTCGAGTAATCGAGGCAAAATCATCCCCAGAAGGCTCAACCTTGACCCAATCTAACACTTGATCAACCCCTAATTCTTCAAGCAAACCAATTAATGGGATAAGCTTACTGGTACTTTGTAAAGTCACAGGCGTACAGGGTGCATTACTATATATAATAGGTGCGTCATTTAATGGTAATACCGCAATAGCTGTTATATTTTTATCAACATTTGCAAGTTCAGGAATATAGTCTGCGGTCTCTCCCTCATGGCAGGCCTCAGCATCTTGGACAATTTTTTTTAATATATCTATGTTTAGTAGCATTGTTTATCTTGTAAAATCTATATGTTTTATTTTAGCACATTATTATACCAAGTGAAAAACACTTATATTTTTTCGATTGATATTTAACGAATAAATGGAGGCATTTTATCCATATTCTAGAGAAAATCAACAAGCGCCATGCTCAAGCATAAAGTCTGGGCTCCATTTTTAAATTGACCCCAAAGGTGTCAAACACACTTTGTTGTATTTTATGGGACAAAGCGAGCAATTCATCAGCCGTTCCTCCGCCACGATTAATAAGCACCAAAGCATTCACTTCAAAAACACCAACAGCATTTTCTTGATACCCCTTCCAACCGCATTTATCAACCAACCAAGCCGCTGAAATTTTATACTGATTATGTGCAAGTAAGGTAAATACCAAATCTTCATATTGCGCGTATATATCATGAAACAAAGCTTCATCAATAATCGGATTCATAAAAAAGCTTCCTGCATTACCGATGTATTTGGGATTGGGAAGACGCCGCGTACGAATAGCAATTACAGCCTCTCTCAGATGTAAAGCTGTGATCTCATCTTCAGCAAGATGGCGCAGCTCATGACGCAAGTTGCGGTCGTTTAAATTCAATTTAGGACGTTTATTTAATCTAAATGTTACCGAGGTAATCACATATTGATCTCGATACTCATTTTTAAAAATTGAATCTCGATATTTAAACTCACATGCCTCTTTCGAAAAAATTTTCTCAGCCACGCTATCAATTTCAACAGCTGTTAGCTCATGAAAAAAATCTTTAATTTCAACACCGTAAGCCCCAACATTTTGTATCGGACACGCCCCTACTGTCCCTGGAATAATGGATAAATTTTCTAAGCCATACCAGCCCTGATGTAGACTGTAGTGAACAAGTTCATCCCATTCAATACCTGCCCCTACCCGAATATAGACATGATTCATGTCCTCATCTATTTTTTCAATGCCAGGAATTCTCATCACCACAGCAAAGAGTGGTAAATTATTTTTCAAAACAACATTACTGCCATCACCAATAATCATCAATGGCAATTGTTTTAATTTTGCTGCAACGATCGCCTCATTTAATTCAGCAACAGAACCTACGATAGCACCAGCCTGAGCCAACACTTCAAAACCGAAGGTGTTATAATCTTTTAAATTAAACGGTTGTTTTATCATCTTAGCCTGCTTGCTTCATAAAAATTGATGTCTATTTTCGTCTTATTATCAAAGAAACCAGACATCACCCATTGAAAAAACCAACTATCCTTTTGACAACCCGGTCCCCCTATAAAGGCGATGGATTAAGATAATTTGATTAGACCCTAGCATGGTATTATGCCATGTGCGCGTTTAATATAGAACCAATGACCCAAATTTCCTCAAACAATTTCTTAGCACAAAAAGACTTCCTTAGGACTTATAATTTTCTTTACCCTCGCTAATCAAATGCATCCCTTCAGGAGCCCACTCTCAGACTCCGTTATCACCTCATGATCATTGTTAATTTGACCTGATAAGTTTTGGAGTGAAAGACGGCGCCAAGATTTTTTCCAGGTACGAAGTTATCCCTTAACCGCTCAAAAACATGGTATGAAAACATCCCAGGCTTTAAAAATATTGTTCGAGGGAAAATTACCCGAACTACTTCTGAATGACTTGGCGTTAACGTTGTTATGCCAAGCATAATTGAAAGTACCGGCTTCAAACGGGTGATCACTATGCATTCACATTACTGATGCTATCCATCTACAAGAGCCTCTTATTCACGGATATATCGATAAATTGATTTATGTGAAATGAAGTGACCTTCAAGCTTTAATCGCCCAGCAATTTTATTCTGAGGCGTTGCTATTGCTTTTAGCGCATAGCTCTTGAGTCACATGATGAAAGCCTTTGGGCATGAATATTCCTTATTGGTTAGCACCTTAAGAATATCAAATATTATGTGACTCACTCTATTGTTTGTTCATGTCTTTTTTCAATTGCATTTCGCACTTGAAGGATGCCCTCAAACGAGAGATTAAGTATATTATTCTTTGCGTTAATAATTTTAATGATAAGGATAATATACATTAATTTATCAATCACTTGTTTTTTTTCTTAATGCATCCTATTATTTACATAATATGATATAAGGTAAACTAAAGAATACATTAGGATTGAAATATGAGTAAAAAAACACATTTACCCATTCCAGTGCAGAAAGATTTAAGAAGGTTGGGCAAGAATATTAGTGATGCGCGTCGCCGTCGCCGTATAGCTATGAAGCTTATGTCGGAGCGTGCTGGATTTTCTCGCATCACTTTATCCAAGATTGAAAAAGGCGATCCAAGCGTATCCATGGGTGCGTATGCGTCTGCTCTTTTTGTTTTAGGAATGTCTGAACATTTGGCACTCGTTGCAGATGCTTCTCATGATATTGTCGGCCGTGAACTTGAAGAAGAAAATCTCCCGAAAAGAATTAGAACACCACAAGGCAATAAAGGGGATACAAATGAGTAGCCAACAAATTTATGTTTCGATTGAGCTTGGTGAAGAAACACATAAGGTCGGCAAGCTCTGGTTTCATCAGCGTGGCGCTCGACAAAGTGCATCCTTTGAATATGATCCGGACTGGCTGAAACATTCGGAAAAGTTTGCTCTTGATCCCGCTCTTCAGTTAACCTCAGGAGCATTTCATACTACACCAGACCAGATATTATTCGGTGCTATTGGTGATTCTGCGCCAGATCGCTGGGGTCGCGTTTTGATGCGCCGAGCAGAAAGTATGCGCGCCAAATCGGCGAGAGAGGCTGCAAGAACACTGTCAGAAGCAGATTATCTGTTAAGCGTTAATGATGAAGCTCGTCAGGGCGCTTTACGTTTTTCGTTAGAAGATGGCGGGCCTTACTTAACCCCCAAAGATAAAGAAAGCATCCCGCCTTTAATCGAACTCCCTAGACTCCTTTCAGCAACTGAACGCTATCTCAATGACGATGAAACGGCTGAAGATTTGAAAATATTATTGGCTCCTGGGTCATCTCTTGGTGGATCGCGGCCAAAAGCATCAGTTAGAGATAAAGACAGTCATCTTGCGATCGCTAAGTTTCCCAAAAATGATGACGAATTTAACGTGGTTGTCTGGGAAGCCGTTGCGCTGACCCTTGCAGAAAAAGCGGGGATTAAAACCACACAATGGCGTTTGGAATCAATCATGGACAAGCCGGTGCTGATTTTGCGCCGTTTTGACCGTCAGTCAGCCCAGCGTGTTCCATTCCTGTCTGCAATGAGTATATTGGGCGCAAAGGATAATGACCCTCACAGCTACCTTGAGATTGCTTATGCCATTACACAACACGGTGCAAGTCCAAACAGTGATTTAGAAGAACTGTGGCGGCGTATCATCTTCACCGTGCTGATATCAAACACAGATGATCATTTAAGAAATCATGGTTTTTTATATGATCGTCATAAAGGTTGGAGATTGTCGCCTGCCTATGATGTCAATCCTACCCCCGTGGAAATCAAAGCACGTATGTTATCAACTTCGATAGATTATGATGATCCAGCAGCCTCTATTGATTTGGCGCTTTCCGTCATTGATGACTTCCGGATAAAGAAAGCAAGAGCGTTTGAAATTATAAAAGAGGTTGCGCTAGCCGTGAGTGAGTGGCGATCTGTTGCTACCCAATTTGGTTTGATAAAGAGGGAGATTGACCGCATGGCTTCAGCTTTTGAACATGAAGAGCTAAAGAAAACAAAACGTTAGATAATTTATTCATTTGTCAGCTCCTTTTATCACTTTTTCTCTTTAGTTAGAGGCGACAACTATGCTGACACAGGGGGGGGTTCGGCAGCACTTTCAGCTGCTAGCGGAGGTACACTTTCATGGCGAACCGGAATATGAGATCAAATAGTTAATTTTCAATTTTTGCTTAATAAATTACATTCATCTGATAAGTCATTATATCTATATTTTGCTTTTTGCTATTCCTGTTGTTCTTCTGTTCGCGAACAGCGAACGGCTGTGATATACTTACTTTATGTTATTTAGAGAATAATACCATGTTAAAGTCACAGGATTGCGTTGTATTAATAAAACTACTTGCAAATATCGGTATAGACCTATCCCAGCGCCAATTATCCGCTGCATTGGGAATTAGTTTAGCTGAAGTTAATGCAGGCATAAAGCGACTAGAAGAAGCGGGGTTATTAAGGAAAGACAAACAAGGCAAACTTTTCCCTAATGTTCATGCAGCAGAAGAGTTTCTAATACACTCAATCAAATTCCTCTTTCCTGTAAAATTGGGTGAATACACCAGAGGTACTCCCGCAGCAATTGCCGCTCCCATTTTTCGCGATAAAATCGCATTAGGTAATGATCCTATTCCCGTTTGGCCTGATGCAATGGGTGAAGAACGTGGCGTTGCGTTATTACCTATTCACCCTAATTTATCAAGAACTTTACGAGCAAACCCTGACTCTGCTTTCCATGAATTACTCGTCTTAATTGATGTCATGCGCTCAGGGCGCCCCCGTGAACGCAACCTTGCAGCAGCACTTTTGAAGGGAAAATTAAATCATGCTGGATAATAATGTGAAATTGGCGAATCTAAGAATGTTAGAATTTGTCGCAACAAAATTAGGTGATATTCGAAACGATGTTGTTTTCCTAGGAGGATGTACGACAGGTTTATTCTTGTCTGATCCTCTAGTGCCAGATGTGCGCTATACACTTGACGTTGATTGTATCGTGGATGTTATTTCCAGGAATCAATACTACCAGTTAGAGAAAAAACTTAACAAACAAGGCTTCAAGAAATCCATAACTGAAGATGTCATTTGTCGTTGGTTTTATGATGATGTCATTCTTGATGTAATGCCTACTGATGAAACAATTTTAGGATTTGGAAATCGTTGGTATAAACAAGCAATTGAGTTCTCAAACCTCTATCCATTGACTGACAATCTTGAAATTCGGGTTGTTACAGCCCCTTATTTTTTAGCAACCAAATTTGAAGCCTTTAAAACAAGAGGCAAAATGGATTTTTATGCCAGCCATGATTTTGAGGATATTGTATCAGTGCTGGATGGGCGCATTGAAATAGTAGATGAAATCAAAAACTCTGATTCAATCCTGCAAGAATACTTGATTAATTCGCTGCGAGAAATCATGATTTCTCCATCATTTAAAGGCGCTATTCCTGGTCATTTTGCTCAATACGGAAGTATTGCCAATGATCGAATTGAATTACTTGAGCAAAAATTAACTTCTATACAGAGTAAGTAACATGAAACTGGGATGGTTAACCGATGTTCATTTAAATTTCCTTGATGCGAATGAACGCAAAAATTTTTACCAACAAATCATTAACACTAGGTGCGATGGGGTGTTAGCAAGTGGTGATATTGCAGAAGCGCCCACAATCAAAGATATATTGCAAGAACTGGCAGAGTTTATTAAACAACCCATTTATTTCGTGCTTGGCAATCATGATTATTATCGAGGTCAAATAGACTCAGTACGCAGAGAAATGGGAGTATTGACTAAATCTAATGAGCATTTATTTTGGCTTCCTGCTTTCCCCCCCCTCCAATTAGATACGGATACTTTATTAGTTGGCCAGGATGGATGGGCAGATGGTCGCCTGGGTGACTACCATAATAGTCGGGTCGCGCTTAATGACAGCAGAATGATCACCGATTTATTCCAAGAAAAGATGTTAGGCCGCTCCCAACTACTTGCCAAAATGCATCAACTTGCTGACTATGATGCCAATCAGCTACAAGAACACCTAATGCAAGCCACAATACGACACCCCCGAAGAATTATAGTTTTAACTCATATCCCACCTTTTGCAGAAGCATGCTTATATGAGGGTAAAATAAGCAATGACGATTGGCTGCCCTATTTTGCTTCAAAAGCATCTGGTGATGTACTGATGAATATTTGTACCAAGCACCCTAACATCAATTTCTTAGTGTTGTGCGGCCATACTCATGGCCAAGCAAAATACTGCCCACTCCCAAATTTGATAGTTGAAGCTGGCCATGCAGAATACAATCGACCAGAAATTCAGAAAATTATTTCCATCGAGTAGTCATACCCAACTATTATTCTAACCCACCCCATTTCTGTTTCCATTCAGCATCTTTAATAATTTTTCGTTGATGATTAAGAAAATCTGAAAATCTCTCAGCCTCTATCACAGATAGTTGTCCTGACGCAACAGAATGGGGCATTTCTTCAGTATATTGTTGAAGCATTTTATCCTCATTGACCCCATTCGTAAGTGAATTTGCAGAAAGAATATCGGGGGCGCTTACCAATCCAAGGAAAAATATTCTGCTCAATGCGTATTAAAATACGTTCTCCACGATTTTGGCTCCATTAAGGTGTAAATTTAGCGTGCCATTCCCTAGCAATTGCTTCAAAGCTATTTTCTTTGAGCGCTTAATCGAGTTCTTTAAGATTCCAGGATCAATTGTATTGGTTAGTTGTCGGCGGGCTTCATCTAGTGCGTCTCTTGCAGCAGCCAAACTAACATCTGGAAACGCACCAAAAGCGATACTTAAATTTCCAAATTTTGCAGCCATTAGGATTGACTAAAAGGTATAGCCCTTTCTCATCAGCCATTTTGTAAGGCTTCTCTTTAGGTTTAGCATTCTTTATTTCTACAACAGTTAGGGGCATGGGGGCTTTTAATGAATCTTTTTGGACGAAGGATAAATAAAAAAGGCCGGTGTATCAAGGCCTGTAGGATGTTTTTGTATTGAATATGGTGGAGGCGGCGGGAATCGAACCCGCGTCCGCAAGTCCTCTGCCATTGGCTCTACATGCTTAGTTGAATTGATTAGTCTAACTTAGGTGGTTCAATTCTCAAAACCATTCCAAGCGAGCCTGTCAATTTTCGCATCAACTGGCCAGACGACAATTGATACTAGCTTATCTAATATGACCGTTGGTTCAGACCCAATAAGCAAGACCTGAGCAACGGGATGAGGGAGTTAAGCCTCACACGGTGCTTTGAAAACTATGGCTTATGCAGCAATAGCTTCCTCAGCGAAGTATGCATCGTTTGCATTTATATTTAATGAGCGTGATTTAAGAGCTTACTCAGGCTCTGCATGCACCTTTGGTTTTGCAACCCACGTCGAAACCAGGTCGCCCCCAATTATGATTATAACATAAACCATGCTTATATTCACAAACTTCAGATGAATTGTCAAAAAAACATTTAATAGATATACTAATTTGATTCATCGCACATGGACGTCATGTATGTCAAAATATAATAACCTGTTGTTCTCAACAATCATTAGTTTCTTTTGGGTATGCGCAAGTTATGCCAGCCCATGGCACTCTCAAGACATCCGCCAAAACTTTGTCTTTTCGATTGCCGGCGGCCCCACCTGGGCATCTCCAGGACAAAGTCAAGAATTGTATATTGACCAAAACACTACCAATTATTACCTGTCAAATGGTGACATCACCAACAAGCTGGCCACAGGTGAGCTTTTTTTTGGCATCTATCAAGACTTAAATGATGCCACCCAAGGACAAATAGGGATTGAATTAGGCTATAGCGGCAATACCTATACCAGTGGCACTATTTTGCAAAACGCTGACCCTCAAAAAGAATACTACAGCTATTCTTATAATATGCGTCAATTTAGAACCTCAGTAAAAGGCAAACTTGTGTTTGATGATTTGCCTGTGACCTCTTATGTACAACCCTATATCGGTGGCAGTCTTGGCGTGGGGTTTAATCATGCTTATGGCTTTAAAACCACTAAACTCAATGCTCAGGCAGACTCTACCCCACAATTTACACCAAAAACGATTTACGCCTTCACTTACACCATTGGTGGCGGGCTACAAATACCAATTGACCCATTCTGGCAAATTGGTATTGGCTATGAATTGGCTGGATGGGGAAAAAACCAGCTAGGAAAATCAACTTATCAACAAGAAGATCAAGCTCATGGTCTTGAGATACAAAATATATATACCAATACCGCATTGGTCACACTAAGTTATACATCCTAAGCTTGGGTGATTAACTGTTGGATTCTTTTCCTAAGCCACCACATCGGCACAATTGGCCAGTAACAGCCAAGGACCTTACCTTGGCGATCAATGAGAATTTTAGTGAAATTCCAAGGAATAAATTGATTTAAAAATCGATATAGCGGGGATTGATTAATCCCCTTCACATCAATTTTAGCAAATAATGGAAAACTTACCCTAAAACAAGATTTGGCAAAATGTTCTATTTCCGCATTACCGCCTGGCTCTTGATGGGCAAATTGATCACAAGGAAATCCCAAAACCACAACACCGTGGTCTTTAAAATCCCGATAACATGTCTCCAAGGCTTTATATTGCCTTGTAAAACCACAGCGACTTGCCAAATTGACTACCAACATCACTTGTCCGCGGTAAGGACGCAAATTACAATCTTGCTCCTGAATATTTTGCAATGAAATATCGTAAATACTGCTCATGTTTATAATCCATACGAACGAAGCAGCGCTTTTTCATCAGGCTCCCGCCCACGAAAAGCAATAAACGCATCTAATGCGGGAACAGAGCCTCCCTTCGATAAAATGGTTTGTCTAAAATGTGCCCCTTTAGCGCTAATTGCTGACAAATCCTCAGCAAACCATTCATAGGCATCACAGGACAACACATCAGCCCAAAGATAACTGTAGTAACCTGCCGCATAACCTCCAGCAAAAATATGCGCAAAGCTTTGGGGAAACCGCTGCTCTTCAAAAACAGGCCAACTGGCTATTGAGTGCAGTAAATCAAGATATGCTTGATTGACCTCTTGGCTTGTTTTAGGCGCTTCTTGGGCATGAATCATCATGTCATAACTTGCAAATAGCACTTGACGGCTTAAATAAAGACCAATCAAATCATTTTTCATTTTTAATAGCTGTTGAAAAATTTCATGGGGTAAAGGTTCTCCTGTTTCTTCATGACAACTAAATTGTTTAATCCAATCTTCAACCCACCCCCAATTTTCCATCCATTGGCTTGGCAGCTCAACTGCATCCCATTCAACCCCATGCACACCTGATACTGAAAACTCATCTACTTCACTTAGCATATGATGCAGGCAATGACCTAATTCATGCAATAAGGTCAAGAGCTCATCATGGGTGAGCCCAGCGACCTTTCCAGGAGCTGGTTTTGCAAAATTACAGGTTAAAGTTGCAATGGCCTTTTGAATACGTCCATCACTTAAGCGACAACGAGTTTGCAAACTATCCATCCATGCACCGCCTCGCTTGTCTTGACGACTAAACCAATCACAGTATAAATGTGCGATTAAATGTGTGCCCTGATATAAACCATAACATTCCACATCTTGATGCCAACACTCTTGTTGCTCAAGCTTCTCAAGATGAATACCATATAGTGCCAAAAGCAATACATTTACCCCTTCCATCACTTTTGGCAAAGGAAAATATGATCTTAAAGCTTCATGATCAATTGCAAATAACTCTCTTTGCCGAAGTTGAACATAATAAGGTAGATCCCAAGGCGCTAATTCGTTATTAAGACCCCTGCTTTTAGCATAATTTTGCATAAGCAAATAATCTTTTTTGGCAATATCAATCGTTTCTGTCTTAAGTCTTGCTAAAAAATCTTGCACGCGTTGTGGCTCTTTGGCCATTTTGACACTGAGCGAATAACTCGCATAATCAGGCAGCCCAATCAATTTGGCAAATGCTTGTCGTTTGGCTAATATCTCTTGAATAAGCGGGGTGTTGTCATATTTTTTTTCATCATAATTATTGTTTTCTGCAGCACGTTGTTGATAAGCCTCATAAAACAAGCGCCTTAATGCTGGCGACTTGGCATAAGTCACTATGCCTGTATAAGTTGGTTGGTTTAAATAAAATAGATAACCCTCTAATCCCTTGGCTTTAGCATTTGCTTGTGCATTTAAGCATAAGTGCTCAGGTACACCTGCCAGTTCGTCTTTATTCATCACGTGATGGCTAAACGCTTTTTCAGAATCAAGCAGGTTATTTTGAAATGCTAAAGATAACTTATCTAAACTTTCTGAAAGTCGCTTGACCTCTGCTTGCCCCTGTTGAGACAAATGAATACCTGTTAAACGACACTCTTTTAAGAAATCCTCGCGCATTTTTTCTTGGATCTTGCTCAAAGAGCTATCTTCTTTTGACATTAAATCATACAGTGCTTGATTTTGATGGATCAACATCTCATGTTCAGCAAATAAGGGCACTGTTTCTTCGATACATTGTCGATAATCGTCGCCACCCAAAACAGCATGCATATGCGCATAAGGTGCAAAGAATTGTTCCACCAAATTGGCCATATCATCTAACATGCCTAGTAAGGCTCCAGGAGTATGTTTAGTCTTAATGGCTTGATCTAATTCTAATTTTTGAGCTGCAAACAACGCTTTAAGCTTTTCAGGCGCTTGCTTAGGATTTAAACTTTGAAAAGAAGGCAACATATGCTCATCCATTAATATCATGAAGTGTTGAGGGTAACAAACCCTTGAGGGTTTGCCAATCCTTGTTGTCATCTAATTATGGACTAATAACTGAAGCTGGTATTTGATCTTTTTGATCATTGGCGCTGAGTTCAAACAGTTTTGGCGCCTTTTTCGAGACCACATATACATCATATAGCAAATAGAGCGTAATGATGGCGGCTAAAACTGAACCAATCAGAGGCAAATAAATACTGACAGCTGCGCTGCAAGGAAGAATGAGTATACTAGATAATAGAAAAAGCGATGAAACAAGTAATCGCTGTTGCGCCCCTTTCACTTTCAAATTCATGTCAGCTTCGAATTGACGAAGAAATTCATCGTTAGCCCCTAGTTTATCTTCAAAAAATAGTCTCGTTGCTTGTAAACGGTTCGTTTGTTGCCCTAATAAGTAGGCATTTAAACATACTTCCACAAATTGTGCCACGACAACAGCATATAAACCGAGAATAATGAAGCCACCAGTGAACACAAATAAAGACAAGACAGCATTACTCAACCACAATAAATCTCTTAAAACCTCATCCCAACGTCGGTGCAGTTGCCCCCAAAATCGCATTGAAAAATCAATCTTGTCTTTGTGATCATACACGACTAAATGCTTAATCCAAGGACCTATTTGACTAAGCAATCGAGGGATAAAAAAGACCAAGTTCAACCAGCCTAAGGCAAACTGTATGCCAGGATCATTGTGTTGAACCAACATTTGCAAATGAGGACTGATATCTAAGGCATTGATAGACAAGATTAATCGCCTTAAACGGTTTAAAAATAACCGTGGTAGATTCCAAGTTTGCGTTTGTATTCGAATTGGATTTAGGATGGATGAACCAGGTTCTCGTCTAAATTCTTTTTGCATAGCGCGTGGCAACTCGCGACATTGCCCAGGATAATAAAGATGCATTAAAGCATATAGCGCCAAACCTTGAGAAAACAACTTTTCTGCAGCAGGATCATGTACTGCCTTTAACGATGTAAAGTATACGTTTTCTAAGCACAGGTGGTAACGATAACAAGATAAGATTAACGCCTTGATCGCGTCATTTTCCTGCACCACTTGGTTTGCGCTTTCCCAAGTTGTTAGAACTTGCGCAATATCAGCTGTATCTTGTCCTCGAACATTATCGATAGCTTGATTTAAGGCAGTCATCTTAGGACCAACATCACGGTCTTTTTTAATCAAAAAAGACAAATAAAGCATAAGATATTGATAATCTTCATAAAAGCTCTTGTGCGCGCTTAGGATGATTCCTGCTAACGCTACATCGTCATGACTAGAGGAAAAATTGACACCATAAGGGTGATTGTCGTCATTTAAATTCAAATCTACCCCCATAATAAGTTTGTTAATAAATTCTTCATGATGCGGGTTAATTGTATCATATGTTTGATAGAGAGACCATATTTTGTCAAAAAAAAGGTTTAAACCTTGCTGCAAAAGCATTTTCGGTTCAGAATAACCTTCTTTTTATTGAGTTTCAAATAAAACATGAATCCAAGTCTAAAAATTGCTAGCGCTATTCGTGCCTTAAGTGTTGATGCAACCTCCCATGCCAATTCAGGACATCCTGGCATGCCACTTGGCATGGCTGACATTGCGGCAGTCTTATGGCAAGATTTTTTAAAATTCAACCCTGAAAACCCCCATTGGTTTAATCGCGACCGTTTTATTTTATCTAATGGACATGGTTCCATGCTGCAATATGCTTTATTACATTTATTTGGATTTAAACTAAGCCTGAACGATATCAAAGCCTTTCGTACCCTTCATTCTAAAACACCTGGGCATCCTGAAAGAAATCATACGCCTGGCATTGAGGTCACTACAGGCCCTTTATCTCAGGGTTTGGCAAATGCCGTTGGCATGGCACTTGCTGAAAAACAATTGGCCTTACAATTTAATCAAGAACAAAGCATTATTATTGACCATCATACTTATGTCTTTTTAGGCGATGGCTGCTTGATGGAAGGTCTATCTCACGAAACGGCTTCTTTTGCCGGTGAATACCAGCTCAATAAACTCATTGCATTTTACGATTGCAATGGCATCACCATAGATGGTGATGCTCCAAAGCAAATTATCAAAGAAACGATTGCGCGCTTTGCAGCCTATGGTTGGTATATTCAAGAAATTGATGGACACGATCATGACGCCATTCATCAGGCCATCACTTTAGCCAAAGCACAAAGTGAACAACCAAGCCTCATCATTTGCCATACCATTATTGGCCTAGGCTCTACCGAAAACAATTGGGTCAACATCTGTCATGAATACGCCAGATCTTATCCCAAGGCATATGAAGAACTACTTCGCCGCATGAATGGTGACATGCCTAATGATTGGCATACTATCCAGATTAACTTGTTTGAACACGCATTAAGCATGAAGCAACCGATTGCCAGTCGACAATCCTCTCAAATCTGCTTAAATGAGCTCATCACCAAATTTCCTGAACTTATCGGTGGATCAGCAGATCTTACCCCCTCCAATAACACCAAAACCAATCATTCTGAAAATATTGGCCCGCATCATCTTGGTAACTATATCCATTACGGGGTAAGAGAGTTTGGCATGAGTGCTATCATGAATGGATTATCTGCCCATGGTGGTTTTATCCCTTATGGTGGCACTTTTCTAGTCTTTGCCGACTATGCCAAAAATGCCATTCGCTTAAGTGCCATGATGGAATTAAAAGTCATTTATGTACTCACACATGACTCCATTGCTTTAGGTGAAGATGGCCCTACTCATCAGCCGATTGAACAACTGGCGATGCTTAGATATACACCCAAATTAAATGTCTGGCGTCCAGCAACCCCACTAGAAATGGCGGTATCGTGGACGGAAGCTTTAAAATATCCAGGTGCGAGTTGTTTGATTTTATCTAGACAAAATCTCGATGCCCATGAGGAAAGTTTATCAATGAGTGACCATATCGCCAAAGGTGCTTATATTGCATTTGAATATGGTAGCAACCCTGAACTGATTTTAATGGCCTCAGGCTCTGAGCTGGGGCTTGCTATTCATGCTGCAAAAGAACTAATTGCAATAGATAAGCTTTCTGTTCGGGTAGTTTCAATGCCAAATCCAACTGTATTTACGCGTCAATCAAGCGCATATCAAGAGCAGGTTTTACCAAACCAACAACGTAGAAGAATTGCCATTGAAGCATCAGCCAAAGACTATTGGTATCAATTTGTAGGACTTGACGGGGCAATTATCGGTATGAGTGATTTTGGCGTATCAGCACCTGGAGAAGATGCAAGAAAATATTTTGGATTTGATGTACAATCAATTCTTTTTACGTGTCGCAATTTGCTGACTAAAAATTAACTATATTGAGCCAGTTTTAAGGGGTCTAAAATGACGATTAAAGTCGCTATTAATGGCTATGGCCGCATTGGCCGCTGCGTGCTCCGCGCAATATTTGAAGCCCAACGGGAAAAAACATTTGAAATTGTTGCGATTAATGATACTGCCGGCATTCAATCAACAGCCCACTTTACCCAGTTTGACTCAACCCATGGCCGTTTTAATGCCAAAGTCTCCATTGATAACAACCATCTGGTGATCAATGGTCAACGTATTTTGGTACTTAGTGAACGTGAGCCGGAGCGTTTGCCTTGGCAATCACTTCAGGTTGATATTTTACTCGAATGTACGGGACGCTTCACCAGTAAAACTGAAGCGATGCGCCATGTCAAATCAGGTGCTAAAAAAGTATTGATATCCGCACCCGGAGAAGACCCTGATGCAACCATTGTCTACGGCATCAATCATCAAGACCTGCGCGCCAATCATATCGTTATCTCAAATGCCTCTTGTACCACCAATTGCTTAGCGCCTTTAGCTAAACCCTTACATGAGCACCTAGGAATTGAACAAGGCTTGGTAAATACTGTACATGCCTACACTAAAGATCAATTGCTCCTTGATGGCAACCATAAAGATTTTCAACGAGCAAGGGCTGCTGCCCACTCTATTATCCCGACCAAGACAGGTGCGGCCAAGGCCATTGGCTTAGTCCTGCCTGAATTAGCAGGGAAACTTGATGGCTTTGCACTGCGCGTTCCAGTACTAAATGTCTCAACTGTCGATTTAACTTTTACTGCGTCGCGGTCAACAACCGTTGAAGAAGTCAATCAAATCCTAAGTTTAGCTGCTGATAATCAAGTGCTCTATGTCAATGATTTGCCTTTGGTATCTTGTGACTTCAACCACCATCCTGCATCAGCGATTGTTGATTTGAAACAAACAAAGGTAATCGATAGACTTGTCAAAGTCATTGCTTGGTATGATAATGAGTGGGGGTTTGCTAACCGCATGTTAGATACCGCTTACTGTATGTTTAACTGTTAAGGAATCATCATGAAATGTCCAAGCATGCAAGATATTGATTTGCATAACCGTCGAGTGATTATTCGTGAAGATCTAAACGTTCCCATTAAAGATGGCATCATCACGAGTGAACAACGACTTGAGGCTGCAATCCCAACATTATTACAAGCGCTAAAAGCGAATGCAGCAGTACTCGTGTTGGCGCATATGGGAAGACCTGAAGAAGGCAAGTTTGACGCAAAGTACTCCTTAAAGCCCGTTGCAGATTACTTAGCCAAACACTTGCCCTATCCAGTTCATTTTGCCCCTGAGTATCTCTCAGGAGTGGAGATGCGTCCTGGTGAGTTGGTGATAGCTGAAAATGTGCGCTTTAATGTTGGCGAAAAAGCCAATGATGCCTCGTTATCGAAGCGTCTTGCCGCTCTTGGTGATATTTTTGTCATGGATGCCTTTGGTACTGCTCACCGTGCACATGCTTCAACTTGTGGCATTGCCAAATATGCGAAACAAGCAGTTGCCGGCCCTCTACTAATGAAAGAGCTCCAAGCCCTAGAGCATGTCTTAAAAAATCCAAAACATCCTGTTATTGCTATCGTTGGTGGCGCGAAGGTATCTTCGAAGTTAAGTTTGCTGCGAAAGCTTATTGAACAGGTTGATGTCTTGATCCCAGGTGGCGGCATTGCCAATACTTTTTTAAAAGCAAGCGGTGTTGAAATTGGTCAATCGCTGTGTGAGCCAGACTTAATCCAAGATGCAAAAGCACTGCTTAGCTATGCCAAGGAACAGCAATGCGAAATCCCACTGCCCAAGGATGTCGTTGTTGGCAAATACTTTGGTGATACTTGTCCAGCCTTCAATAAAAATCTTCAGCAAATTGCCAGTGATGATTTGATTTTGGATATAGGACCTGAAACCATTCATCGCTATGTTGAAAAAATCCAAAGTGCTCAAACCATTATTTGGAATGGACCTGTTGGGGTGTTTGAATTCCCTCAATTTGCCTATGGCACAAGAGCCCTGGCGATTGCTATTGCCAATAGTGATGCATATAGTGTGGCAGGTGGCGGTGATACCTTGGCAGCAATAGATCAATATGATTTAAAACAAGAAATTTCTTTAATCTCAACAGGTGGAGGTGCTTTCTTAGCCTACTTAGAAGGTGAGGTTTTACCTGCAGTGGCAGCCCTTCAAGAACATCAAAGTGAATGTGTTTGAGGCGTCAACATGCAAATCAGATCTAGATCGGCTTCATTTTGCTGATATTTTTCATTAAACTCAGTTTGATTGGTAAAAATACTGCCATGAAGATATTCTTCAAGTGAAGGGCGCTCAACAAAACAGTAGGCGGCAAGTGCACAACTTGCCAAAAGCAGTGCTGTTGTAAAGCAAAAAAATACTGGATTCAAATGCAATATAACCGCTAAGAAACCACCAATGGCCTCACCCACAAAAAAACCATCACTAAAAAACAACACGGCGCCAATCAGTAACACAAGTTGAGACTTGACAAAAACAGCCCATGACTCAATGTGTTCCTGATTTAAGTCCCTTACTGCTTCAAATAATTTTTTTAAGGCTTTAAAGTGGTCCTTCTTTTCTAGCAGTTGATCGCGGACCTCAGGATTCAATGGCGTCGATTGTTCATCAGCTTGTCGTGCTTGTCTGACTGCTGCCTCTTTTTTTAAGTGCAAATATTGTTGCAGTAAAAATAAATACGCCTCAATCCCCGAAAAATCTGTTGGCTCATTAATGCCTAATTCAAGGGCAATGCTGGGTTTATCTCTTGCTATGAAAATACCTAAGCCACTCAATGCTGAAATGACACCAAAAAAAATAATTAACCCTACATAGAGTTGAGGAAAGAACATGGATAAAACTGAAATCATCCCATCAAAGCCTGAGCAGAGCGCAAAAAGGGCACCTGCGGCACAAAGCATTCGATAAAAAATCCATCTCAGCGTATCCTGTTGTTTAGGGGTATCTTGCTTAAGACGAGCAATTTCTGTTTCCAAAAACGATATCTCTTTGGCAAAATTGGCCGTATTCTTTTGATGCTGTTGAAACAGCACTTCAAATGCTTTAAATGTAGATTGCGATGATAATGTGGGGTCAGTAAGATAGACTGACGTCATATATTCTGCCCATATGTGCAATGAGCAAGCATCAGAGGCATAATCAATTGACTTGAGCACATCTTGTCCTAAATAAAGCAAGCTAAAAACAGTGTGTGCATAATATCACAAATATGAACTATTAGGATATATGTAAATCAAAAAAAATTCAATTAATCGCGTGTGATTCTTTCTAAAAACCGCACAGATGCAAACATAAGCACTGATAATATAATCGTCACGACACCAATATCAAAAAATAAATTGGCAAAAGCGCTCAAAGAAACATCTACACTTGCCGTTTTAGGAACTGCACTTAAACTTGCAACATAAGCCCCTGTGATCCCTGAAACTGCTGATGTTAAAAACCACATTCCCATCACAGCGCCCATTTTCGATTGAGGCACCAGTTCTGCCACCATAGCCAAACCCAAAGCAGAAACCAATAATTCGGCAATACTTTGAAAGATAGCGCTTAATACCATCCACCAACCACTGATATGACTGCTGCCATCAACAAAAAAATGGGATACATATAAAATTAAATAACTCACGCCACAAAACAGCATGCCTGTGGCAAATTTTGCATAAATTGACCAAGTATTTTTTTGATACAACCCTGCCAGTATCGGGCTCCACACAATGATTCCCAAAGGATTGAGCGCCTGAAAAGATTGAGGGTCAAAGTGAATCCCCAATAATTCAGGGTGAACATGCAAAATGGCGTACATATTTCTGGACGTTGGCATCTGATGATACAGGGTAAAAAAACATACTGCCTCAAACATTAAGATTAATACCACAAGCATGCGTCGTCTAATGACGCCCTCTTCAGATAGTGCAGAGCGAATATAAATCATTAAAATCGCTAAAATTAAGATTTTTAAGCCTAAAATAACCCAATCATAGGCATGTAACAAATAGCTGATTAACGCCCAAGCAGCTATAAATACCAATACTGCCAATATCCATTGCGGGCATGATAAGGGTTGATAGCTATGGTTCAATTTCGAAAGACGGGGTTCTTTGCGTTTGATATAGAGCAACATAAGGGCCAGAAATATGCCAACAGCACTACTCGCAAAGACATAAGAATCGTTAAAATACGAAGATAGATAAGGCCCAACAATTAAGGCAAATAAAGCACCAACATTGACTGCCATATAAAATAAAGTAAAGGCTGAATGTAATTTGGTTTTATTGTCCTGATACATATGACCGAGGATTGCTGCAGGATTGGCTTTAAATAAGGCATTGCCCATACAAACAAGTGCTAAGGCTGGAAAGAAATAAGCATGAGTGAACGCAGTTAAACCGAAATAACCTAAAAACATCACTAAAAGTCCGACAAACATCGTTCTCTTAGACCCAAAAATTTTATCACCTAGCACACCACCTAAGCCGACAAAACCATATAACAGTGCTGAAAAAGCGCCAAAAATATGATAAGCCTCAAGCGAATCATATCCTTTAATTTTAATCAAATATAGAATCAGAATGCCTTGAACACTATAAAAACCAAAACGTTCAAAAAACTCAATACCTGCAATTACACCCAATAAGCCGCGTTTAGATAACATCCATTAAACCAGTTAATAATAAGTTGACTACATACTAAGCTAGCTTAAACATTTGGGCAATATTTGCGGTGATGGAATGATTCATTTTCAGATAAAGGCTGTTATAATCTAAATTAATCATGCGTCAATATGAATGATAGGTATGTCAAAAAAAGCACTGTATCTGGCCGGTGGTGGTGCACGAGGCGCCTACCAAGCTGGGGTACTAAAAGGTATCCAACATATTTTAAAAACCACGGAAATGCCATTTGAGCTTATTACTGGTGTGAGTGTTGGTAGCATGAATGCATGTATCATGGCACAAAATGCTGGTAATTTTAAAACCGCCGTCCAAGAACTAGAAGACCTATGGTGTCATATCCAAGGTTCAGACATTTATAATTCGAATAATCTTGATCTCACCCGATCTTTTATTCGTAATGTGGGCCTGCTATTTCAAGGCGAGAGTAAATCAGGTTATTTAATTGATACCACCCCACTGGCACAATACATCAAAAAAAATATTAATTTTAAGAAAATCACCAAAAACATTGATGCCCAAATCATTAAAAATCTTGAACTGATTGCAACATGCTATGACACCCAACAAAATATCTCTTTTTGCCAGGTTAATGATCCTGATTTTACCCACTGGCAACATGCAAAACATATTTCACATACCACCAAACTCAATACTGAACATATTTTAGCATCTGGGGCGCTGCCCTTATTTTTTTCACCAGTGTTAATTGATAACTACCATTTTGGCGATGGCAGTATGGGTTTAATTGCCCCTCTTCGCGGCATTCTTCATGCGAGAGCAGATAAAATTTTAACCATTTCAAACCGACAGCCGGCTGCCTACGCCAATAAAAAACCCTTAAACGGCATTGGCTTCGCCCAGATTCTAGGCAGCATGCTTAATGGCCTGTTCCAAGATAATCTAGATAGGGATATTGAAATTGTTGATCATATCTCTCACATGACTGAGATGGTTTCATTATGGAACAAGAAAAAAAATCCCTGGAAAAATGTCACTATTTTACACCTTAGACCAACAACAGATATCGCTCGAATTGCACTTGAACTAGAGCATCATTTATCCAAAGGGATTGTGACCTTACTCAAAATGTTTGGTGCGAAGCATCAATCAGGAGACCTCGTTAGTTTCTTGCTATTTGAAGCGCCGTTTACGACAGAATTATTTAATCTAGGGTATAACGATACCCTAGATAATACGGAAACTATTTTAGATTTTTTTTGCGAAGAGACTTTGTAACAACCTCCCCTAAATCAGATGACAAGGATTCTTTAGCAAGCTCTAATAAACAATCTTGAATTAAATCTTGATGCGTGTTGTCAAAATACTCCCAGCGCGTGAGTGGCGTTGCCATACGCGCTGCAATTTGTGGATTTATCTTATCCAAGATGCGAAGACAAGACACCAAAAACTGATACCCACTACCATTAATGGCATGAAAACAAATATGGTTTTGGATAAAGCCGCCGATTAAAGCTCGAACTTTATTTGGATTTTCCCAACTAAATAAGGGATGCCCTATGAGGTTTTTAACCAAATCAAGTGTATTTTCGCTAGGCATATTGGCCTGGATATTAAACCACTTATCCATAACCAATTCTTGATCTTCATAGACTTGATAAAAATGCAGCAGCGCTTCCTGCCGCTTGATGGCCAATTCGCCTAAGGTAAGCGATCTCAATGCGGCCATTCTATCTGTCATATTGGATGCATTGATGAAGTTCTCCCAAATGATAGGGGTATACTCTTCTTCTCTTGCGATCATCAAAATTTGTAAGCATAAATTCCGCCAGCGCCTAGAGCCTATTGTTTCATGGATCTGATTACTTTTTAAAGCCGCATAAGCCAATTCAAATTGAGAAAACAAGGCATTCGCTAGTTCTTTACGCAATGCGCTTCGAATTTTTTCAAGACGAACCATATCCACTTGCTCTAAACCAATTAGACACTCCTCAAGTGCCGGCATACTAAACAATTCTGCCAATAATTCATGACTAAAACTTGGATTGCTTAACCAAGATAATAAAACGGTTTTTACATGCGCATTTAAAGGTGCAGGCTCACCCAAACGATAACTTCGCTGCACCATTTCAATCAATAATTTCTGTTTTAAATCCCAAAGCGCAAATCCATCTGTTTCAACAGCCATTAAATGGGCAATATCTTCAACTGACAGCAAGCGTTTTAAAATAATAGGCGCTGAGAACCCTTGTAAAAAATTAACCAAGACATCTGGCCTTGACATCGGAAAGCGCCAAATTTGATGCGCATTTTTTAATATCAACACATTCGGTAAATCAGCCAAACGCGCCCCTTCATGGTTAAATACAGAAAATCGGATAGGGATCATTAAATCTTTCTTCAAAGAACCATCAGCCGTTTCTTGACAGGATTGACTCATTTCAATAATGAGTTCCAAACCCTCAATACGATGAGTCACATTCACAATCGGCGTACCTGCTTGATCGTACCAATTGCGAAATTGACTCAAATTAACTTGATTGGCATCACTCATGGCCGCTAAAAAATCTTCAATTCTAACGGCTTGCCCATCATGGCGACTAAAATATAAATCCATCCCCTGTCGAAAGCCTTCACGCCCTAAAATGACCTCATACATCCTGACAATTTCCGCCCCTTTTTCATAAACTGTTGCGGTATAAAAATTATCAATTTCTTGATATGACTTCGGTTGAACTGGATGAGCAAGTGCGCCTTTATCCTCTGGAAATTGAATACGTCGTAAATTGGCAACATCCATAATACGTTGCGATACAGCGCCATTCATATCACTTGAAAACTCTTGATCACGATAAATCGTCAACCCCTCTTTTAAACTGAGCTGAAACCAATCGCGACAAGTCACCCGGTTCCCTGTCCAATTATGAAAATATTCGTGGCCAATCACCGATTCTATGGCAAGAATATCCTCATCTGTTGCAGAATTATTGTCAGCTAACACATATTTGGCGTTAAAAATATTTAACCCTTTGTTTTCCATAGCTCCCATATTAAAATCTTTTGCTGCCACAATCATAAAACGTTCAAGATCATATTCTCGGCCAAAACGCTCTTCATCCCAACGCATGGCATGCTTCACGGCGCGCATCGCATAATCACATAAATGCGCATCACCATGCTCAACAAAGATATCAATCCCAACTTTTTTACCCGATTGCGTCATAAATTCATCATGAATACTTGCTAAATCACCTGCGACCAGCGCAAATAAATAACTAGGTTTTAAAAATGGATCTTGCCAAATCACATGATGGCGCCCATCAGCGAAATCTGTTGTTGACAATTTATTACCATTTGATAACAACAACGGAAAAGTATCTTTAGGAGCTGTTATTGCGGTGGTGTAATAACTTAAGACATCTGGTCTATCCAAAAAATAGGTCATACGTCGAAAACCTTCAGCCTCACATTGGGTACATAACATTTGTCGACTGGCATATACACCTGACAATTGGGTGTTTTTTTTGGGATGGAGGATGGTAACAATTTTTAATTTAAATTGATCTGGGCAGTTTTCAATATACAGCCCTTCCTCATCCAAAATATAATCTTGTGGCGCTAAAAGCCTGTCATTAAGATAGACTGCCTGCAAGTCGAGTTCTTCACCATTTAATTCCAGTCGACCAGCATTTAAACGCTTGATTTGCATGTCATTGCTCAAAATAATCTCATTT